>JARRQH010000087.1:0-9975 GCA_037381985.1 Pseudolabrys sp. | reverse complement strand
TTCAAATCGAAAGCGGCACTAGAATCATAGACTAGCTAGTGCCCTTTGCTTTCCGAAATTCGTTCAGGAAGATGCTGCCCTGTATTACGAATTTCGGAAAGCGGGCACTAGTGGAGCGAATTTGACATTTGATACCCATTTGCAGCGGGCCACTCATCAAATGTCAAATTCAAAGCTCCACTAGAATCAAATAGTTGCTAGTGGTCCTTTGCTTCCGACATTTGCTCAGGAGCTTGCGGCAACGGAGTGCAAATGTCGGGAGCGGACCACTAGGTTGGGTTAGCGGGCGGGGGTGGTCAGGACAAGAGGCCTCAGGCGCCTTGTCGACAGCTCAGTCGTCCCAGCGGCTCACCGAGAAGTGGGGATGAGCCGTGTGCTCTTCCACGTGGTGGACGAAGTCGGCCACGGTCTCGTGCTCGTGGATGTGGCCGATGTTGTGGAAATGCATTTCGTTGTGGCAGGTAGGGCAGGTCACGCGATCGCCGTGGATGACCCGGTTCATCCGCTCGTGGAACGTGGTCCGGCAGTCCGGGCAGCGGACCCGGACCAGGAGGTTCTCGACTTCTTTCTCGGGGGGGTTGTGCATGGCTGTCGCCTCCGACAGACCAGCATAGGCAGAGAATGGTTGATGGGCCGTTGCGGGGCCCTGTTTCCCATCCGCCGATGAGGTCGTATACGAGGGCGTCATGGCTCAGAGCCGAATCAGCGCCGAATCCGCGGGGCGCGCCGCCGCCCCCAATATCGCCGAGTGGACCGTCACCGAGCTCTCGGCGGCGCTCAAGCGTACCGTGGAGGACGCCTACGGCTACGTGCGGGTGCGCGGCGAGGTCTCCGGCTTCCGGGGCCCGGCGCCGTCGGGCCACTGCTACTTCCGGCTGAAGGACGACCGCGCCGTGCTGGAGGCGGTGATCTGGAAGGGCGTCTACGGCCGCATGCGGGTGAAGCCGGAGGAGGGGCTCGACGTGGTCGCCTCCGGCAAGCTCACGACCTTCGCCGGTTCGTCCAAATACCAGCTCGTTATCGACAGCCTGGAGCCCGCCGGCGTCGGCGCGCTGATGAAGCTCTTGGAAGAGCGCAAGAAGATGCTCGGCGCCGAGGGCCTGTTCGACGAGGCGCGCAAGCAGCTGCTGCCGTTCATTCCCGAGGTGATCGGCGTCGTCACCTCGCCGACCGGCGCGGTCATTCGCGACATCCTGCACCGCCTGCAGGATCGCTTTCCGCGCCGCGTGCTGGTGTGGCCGGTGCGGGTGCAGGGCGAAACGTCCGCGGCGGAAGTTGCGCGCGCCATCCAAGGCTTCAACGCGCTGCCGGAGAAGGGGCCGATCCCGCGGCCCGACGTCATCATCGTCGCGCGCGGCGGCGGCTCGCTGGAAGACCTGTGGTCGTTCAACGAGGAGATCGTGGTGCGCGCGGCGGCGGACAGCATGCTGCCGCTGATTTCCGCGGTCGGGCACGAGACCGATTTCACGCTCATCGACTTTGCCTCCGATTATCGCGCGCCCACGCCCACGGCCGCCGCCGAACGGGCTGTGCCGGTGCGCGCCGAACTGCTGACGCGGCTTGCCGCGCTGGAAGCGCGCAAGCGTTCGACGTGGCAGCGCAGCGTCGAGCAGCGGCGTAAGGAGCTCGGCCTGCTGTCGCGCGCGCTGCCGAAGGACATTCTCGCCGGCCCGCGCCAGCAGCTCGACGGTCTGGCCGAACGGCTGCCGCGCGCCTTGCGTGCCAATGCGCAGATCCACCAGACGGAGTATTCGCGCGTTGCCGGGCGCCTCGCCCCGCAGTTGCTGCGCAACCAGATCGAACGCCGGCGCGAGCGCTACGAGGGCCTGCACCGGCGGCTGCAGACCAGCCTGGTCGCCAACGCCCAGGCGCACCGGGCGCGGCTCGCCCGCTACCGCGACCGCGTGACGGTTTTCGGTGACCGTGGGCGCCGTGCCATCGTCGGGCTTCTCCAGCAGCACGGCGCGCGCGTGGAACGGGCCGAGCGGCTGCTGGCGGCCTTCTCATACCGCGAGGTGCTCAAGCGCGGTTTTGCCCTGGTGCGCGACGGCGAGGGGCGGCCTTTGCGCGCCGCCGCCGGCGTTTCGAGCGGCATGCGGCTCGATATCGAATTCGCCGACGGTCGCGTGGTCGCGGTGGCCGACGGCGAGGCCGCGCCGGCGAAACCGGCGCCGGCGGCGCGGCCCAAGCCGAAGCCCCGCGGCGGTGGTGGTGGCCAAGGGCCGGGCGGCCAGGGCAATCTGTTCGGGTAGGGCGGAACCGCACGCAGAAGCCTTCCGATTTCGGCCCGAAACGACTATGTTGCGGGCATCCTGAAGTCCCACGGAGGCCGCCTGTGCTCAATCGCTACGACCGCTCCTCGCCCATGAATGGCGAGGCCGAGGTGCGCTACCTCGACGGCGATTTCCGCGTGGTGCGGCCGGGCGCCTTTGTGCGCTGCGCGGTGACCGGAGTGCCGATCCCGCTCGAGGAGCTCAAGTACTGGAGCGTCGACCTGCAGGAAGCCTATGCGTCGCCGGAAGCGGTGCTGCAACGCCACCGCGGCGACTATCCCGCCAAGACGCAATAAGCGCTAGCGCCGGAGCGCGTCCGTCACCAACGCCTGCAATGTCTCCGCCTCATCCAACTCCAGCGTCACTGGCAGTACGTGCACCTGCGTCGCCAGCGCGTGCAGCGCGGGATCGCCGGTCATGCGCGCGCGATCCTTCTCGGTGGTGAGCAAGGATAATCCCTCGCTGTCGGCATCCATCTCGAGCTTGGCCGCTTCTTCGGCGGTGAAGCGGTGATGGTCGGGGAACGCCCGGCAGTGCGTGACGGCGATACCGGCGTCGGCCGCGCTCTTGAAGAACTTCTCCGGGTTACCGATGCCGGCAAACGCTAGGGCCTTACGCCCCTGCAAGGCTTCCACTGCGCCAGGATCGGGCACCAGCCGGCCATGCAGCATCGGCAGTCCGCGTTTCGCGGCCAGGGCCATCACATCGTGCGCGCCATCGGCGCCACCCATGACGAGCAATGCATCGGTGCGGTCAAGCTGGGCCTGAAGCGGCGCGCGTAACGGCCCCGCCGGAAACACGCGGGCATTACCGATGCCGCGCGTGCCGTCGATCACGGCAATCGTGAAGTCTTTCCGTAACGACGGGTTCTGCAGCCCATCGTCCATCACGATGACGCTGGCGCCCTCGGCCTTTGCCATCCTCGTGCCCGCCACGCGGTCGCGCGACACGATGGTCGGCGCCGCACGCGCCAACAGCAGCGCCTCGTCGCCGACTTGATCCGCGGGATCGTGATGCACGTCCACCAGCTTCGGCCCGGCGGCATTGCCGCCATAACCGCGGCTGAGGCAAAACGGCGTCTCGCCGGCCGCCGCCAGCATGTGGGCGATGGCTATGACGGTCGGCGTCTTGCCGGTACCGCCGAGCGTGAAATTGCCGACGCACAGCACCGGCACGTCGGCGCGTGTGCCGGCCTTCGCCATGCGCCGCGCCGCGATCAGGCCATAGCCGGCGGCCACGGGTGCGAGCAGGGCCGCTTGCAGCCCGGTCTTCCGCCACCAGAAGCCCGGCTCGCGCATGGTCGCTTCACCGTCCCAGTCGTAGCTGCAACAGATAAGGCTCGAGCGAGGACAACGTGCGCTCCAGCGCGCCGCCCAGGCCCCGCATCGTATTATAGGCGTTGGTCGCCGCGCGTTCACGCGCTTCCGAGTGCGCCAGCAACATACCCAGTACGCCGGTGAGCCGGTTTTCGTCGGCGACGATTTCGGCGCCGCGCGCTTCGTCGAGCGCGCCATAGACTTCGGCGAAGTTCCAGACGTGCGGCCCATGCACGATTGCCGTGCCGAGCTTGGCGGCCTCGATCGGGTTCTGCCCGCCGTGGCGGATCAGCGAGCCGCCGATGAAAACCACCGGCGCTAGCCGGTAGATGAGGCCGAGCTCGCCGAGCGTATCGGCAACATAGATGTCGCATGCTTTGTCGGGCTTTTCGCCGCGCGAGCGCAGGCGCGCGGTCAGGCCGGCCGCGGCGACCTCTTCCGCGATCGCGGGTCCGCGGTCGGGATGGCGCGGGGCGATCACCGTCAACAGGCCAGGGAAGTTTGGCGCCAGTCGTCGGTGCGCTTCGATCATGGCGGTTTCCTCGCCCTCATGCGTGGACGCCGCCGCCGCCAGCGGGCGCTCGCCGATCGTCCGCTTCAGTCTGGCGAGCTCGCGCTCGTCGCAGGGCGGCGCCGGCACGTCCAGCTTGAGGTTGCCGGCGGTGATCAGGCGCGGCGCGCCCAGCGCGCTCAGGCGCTCGGCGTCGGCCAGCGTGCGCGCCAGGCACAGGTCGAAGCGGTGCAAGAGGTCGGTGATCGCGGCCGGCAGCCGACGCCAGCGCCGGAATGAATTCTCCGACAGCCGGCCGTTGATCAGGATCATCGGCACGCGCCGCGTGGAAGCTTCGATGATCCGGTTCGGCCACAGGTCGGATTCGACAAACAGCGCCAAGTCCGGCTGCCAGTGGTCGAAGAACCGCCGCACATAGGCCGGGACATCGAGCGGGGCGAACTGGTGGATAACGCCCGGCGGTAGCCGTTGCGCGGCGAGATCGCCCGAGGTTACCGTGCCCGATGTCACCAGCACGGTGACGTCGCGCGCGCTGATGCGCTCGATCAGCGGCAGCACGCTCGTCAGCTCGCCGACGCTCGCCCCGTGGATCCACACCACCGGGCCGGGCGGCCGCGGCATGGCCGCGGTGCCGCGCCGCTCGCCGATCCGCTCGCGCGGCTCCTTGCCGCGCTGGGCGCGCACGGCCAGCGCCAGCGGCACCGCCGGGCGTGCGAGCCGCGAGAACAGCCGGTAGGCCCGCAGCGTGAACGGCAGTCTTTTACTCACGACGATGCATTCCCCTCCCGGTCGGCGATTTCGTAGGCGCGCGCCGTTGTCCGGTTGAGTTCCTTTTCCAACATCTGGCGGGCGGATTCCAGCGCCGTGTCGTCGGCGTCCGGCGCCACGGTGATGCCCTCGGCCGCCACCAGCACGACGCGGCCGAATGGCAGATTGATGGCGGTGCGGTCCCAGTTGTCGAGCACCTTGCGCCGGCTGCTGGCCATCGCCACCGGATAAATCGGCCGGCCGGATATCTGCGCCAGCTTGATGATGCCCATGCCCGCCACGCGCGAAACCTTGGGCACGTCGGCGGTGAGCGCGACGTTATAACCCTGCTTCAGCGCGTCGACCATTTCGCCGAACGCGGTGTAGCCGCCCTTGCGGTAGAACTCGCCGTTGTGGGCGCCGGAACCGCGGATGGTGCCGATGCCGAGCCGGTGCGCCGCGCGCGCGTTGATCTCGCCGTCGCGGTGGCGCGAGATCAGCACCTTGGCGCGATCGCCGGGGCGTTTGATGAACGGTGTCATGAAATGCTGGCCGTGCCACATGCCGAGGATTGCCGGCATGTCGACCTGCTCGTAGAGCGTCGTTGGCTCGTAAATGTGACGGCTGGTGCGCCACACGAACGTTAAATACCAGGCGCCCAGTGTCCCGACGACTTCCTGTAAGGCGGGTGAGCGCGTGATCCGGGCGAGCGGCCGCATCGGGTGATAGCGGCTCAGCGCGACGGCTGGGCCGTTGCCTCCGGGTCGAGCAGACGGTGCAGGTGGACGATGAAATAGCGCATGTGGGCGTTGTCGACGGTCTGCTGTGCCCTGGCCTTCCAGGCGGTATAGGCGGTGGCGTAGTTCGGATAGATGCCGACGATGTCGAGCGCGTTCAGGTCCTTGAACTCGGTGCCGCCGAGTTCGGTGAGCTCGCCGCCGAAGACGAGATGCGGCAATTGTTTCTGCGTTCCGGGTTCGGACATGGAGCGGCCCTTTGAAGAATTGTCGATCGATCCCCGGCGGCGGAATCGGACGGGATCAATACCGTGCGGCGCGAGCTTAAGCGAATTCCGCTTGGCGGTCGCGCACCAGCCCGATCAGCGCGTCATGGCGGTCGGAACCGGCGGCGACCAGCGCGCCGTGCACCCCATGCGGTTGATTGTAGCTGAGCGGCCGGCCGGCGAAGTCGGTCATCACGCCGCCGGCTTCGTGCACCAAAAGATCGGCCGCCGCAAGGTCCCAGTCGTGGCTGCCGCCGGAGGAAAAAGCGGCCTCCAGCGCCCCCTGCGCCACCCGCGCCATGCGCAAAGCCAGCGAATGGACCTTGGGCTGCGGCTCGACCGCGGGCTCGAATTGGCTCAGGCGCTCGAGATAGCGCTTGGGGCCGGCGAGCCGGGCGCCGCCGAGCGCCGCCCCGGCGCTGACGCTCAATCTGGAGCCGTTCAAGGTCGCGCCGCCGCCGCGCGCGCTCAGAAACATCTCGTCGGTCTCGGGCGCATAGAGCGCGGCGATGAGCGGGCGGCCGTCGGCGACCAGCGCCACCGAGATGGTCCAGTCGGGCTTGCCGGCGAGAAAGCCGCGCGTGCCGTCGATGGGGTCCACCACCCAGTTGCTGGGCCTCAACGCACCGGAGAGCTCATTCTCTTCCGAGACCCAGCCGGCCTCGGGTGCAAGCTGCGGTAGCCGCGCGCGCAACAGCTCGTTGACCGCGATATCGCCCTCGGTGACCGGCGATTTCTCCGGCCCCTTGGTCCAGTGCTTGAACGGCTTTTGCGCGACGTCGCGCGCGAGGCTACCTGCCTCGCGCATCACCGCTTCGAGAGGTTGAAGAAGCTTCGAGGGGTCACTGGCCGGCAACGGTCAGGCCCTCCAGTCGCACCGTCGGTGCATTGGTGCCGTAGCGGAATTCGAGATCGTTGGCCGGCGTCAGGTTGCGGAACATGTCGAGCAGATTGCCGGCGATGGTGACTTCGCTCACCGCATAAGTGCGCTTGCCGTTCTCGATCCAGAAGCCGGAGGCGCCGCGGCTGTAATCGCCGGTCACCATGTTAGCGCCATGGCCGATCAGGTCGGTGACGTAGAAGCCGTCCTTGATGTCGGCGATGAGATCGTCAGGGCTGACATTGCCGGGCGCGAGATGAAGATTGCTCGGACCGGGCGAGGGCACCGACGACACGCCGCGCTGGGCATGGCCGGTGGTCGCAAGGCCAAGCTCGCGCGCGGTCGCGCAATCGAGTAGCCACGAGCGCAACACGCCGTCCTCGACCAGCGCCAGCTTCCTGGCCGCAACGCCTTCGCCGTCGAAGGGATGCGAGCGCAAACCGCGCTTGCGCAGCGGATCGTCGATGATGGCGATACCGTCGGCGAACAGTTTCTGGCCCATCTTGTCGCGCAGGAAGCTGGTCTTGCGCGCGACCGAGGAGCCGTTGGCGGCGCTGGCAAGGTGCGAGACCAGCGAGCCGGCGATGCGCGGATCGAAGATCACCGGCACCTTGCGCGTCGACACCTTGCGCGGGTTGAGCCGCGCCACCGCGCGCTCGCCGGCAATGCGGCCGATTTTCTCCGGGCTTTCGAGATCGGCGCCGTGCAGCGCCGAGGAATAATCGTAGTCGCGCTCCATGGCGGTGCCTTCGCCGGCGATCGCCATCATCGAGACGCCGTGGCGCGAGCCGAGATAGGCGCCGCGGAAGCCGTGGCTGGTCACCAGCACCATGCCGCCGATACCAGCCGAAGCGGACGCGCCGCCCGACTTGGCGACGCCTTTCACCGCGATGCCGGCCTGCTCGGCGGCGCGCGCCAGCTCTTCCAGCTTGGCGACCGTCGGCAGTTCGCGATCGATCAGGTCGAGATCGGGAATGTCGCGCGCCAACTCGCTGTCGCCAGCGAGGCCGGCGTATTTGTCGTCCGGTGCTACCCGCGCCATCGCTACCGCGCGCTCGGCGAGCGTCGCGATGTTGTCGGCCGCCATGTCGTTGGTGGAAACCACCGTCTGGCGCTGGCCCACCAGCACGCGCAGGCCCAGATCGTCGCCCTCCGCGCGTTCGGATTCTTCCACCGCGCCGTCACGCACCTCGATCGACAGCGACATGGAGCGCACCGCCACCGCGTCGGCGGCGTCTGCGCCGGCCTTGCGCGCGGCCTCGACCAGCCGTTCGGCGCGGTCGAGGAGGGCGGTCTGGTCGAACAGGGATTTGGTGGGGGCGTCCATGATTCAGGCTTTCATTATAGGGAATTCTATGGAGCAAATGGCGCTTATTCCGCGCCGGCGCAACCGCCGATTCCCGGCAATTTGAGCCGAGCGCGCAACGTCTCGTCAATCATGCTCGGCAAGCTTGCGTCAATCATAGCGCGCGAAGCCGCTGCGGTGACGCCCGGTTAACCGCAAACCTTAAGCGATTTCCGACGCCTTTGCGACATCATCCCGCCTGTGACCGGACGAAAATAAGTCCGGCGCGGGAGAGTTTTGAGGCGTCATCAGATGCGAAGTGGCGGATGCCCCGCCGGGTCGAGCCGTGTGCAGCGGCTCGACCCGTTCGCCCTACCCGTGCGTTTCGCGGCGAGCGATACGGTTGCCGACGAGCGGGTCAGGGAAATCGAGCTGCACCGGGAGCGCGTGGTCGTGCGGCGCTCGGTCGCCGGCGTGCGCATGGCGATCAACCTGCCGCTCACCGCCTTTGCAGGCGTCGGCCTGGAGGTGCGGACCAACGAAGCCGGCGCGCATTGCGCGGTGGTGCTCGCCCACAAGGACCCCGGACTGGTGCTGCCGCTGTTCCTCAGCCGTGAAGCCGACGATGCCATGGCCGAATGGCGGTCTTGGGCCGCCGCGCTCGGCCTGCCGCTGCTGCTGCATGACGAAGAGGCCGGCTGGCGCGATGCGGTCGCGCGCATGGGCCGGGTGCGTATCTCTCAGATCCGGCCGCGCCGGCGGCGCCGCAACGCGCTGAAGCAACGCCGGCCCCAACTCCTGATGCACCGGCAACCCGGTCGCGTCGAAGCGAGCACGCCGATCCATCGCGACGAGCACGAGATCATCGCGCGCAATTAGCCATTCTTAAAGAGCACAGGACTCGTCGCCGTCATGCTCGCGCTCATCGCGGGCATCCACATCTTTGTGACCATGCGCCATCCAAAGACGTCGATGGCTGGGTCAGGCCCGGCCATGACGACGGCAACCACCGAGCGCTCTACCTGGCGCGATAGGCGGCCATGAACACGCGTACCGCCGTACCGACAACATGGTCGATCCGCTCCTGCGTTGGCGGCGGACCAAAATTGAACAGCACCGGCTTGAACATGGTGGCGTGACAGGTCTCGATGAACTGAGCAGCGGCTAAGTCGCGGTCGTCGATGACGAGCACCCCGGCATCCACCTGGGCCTGCAGATACGCCGCCACCTTTGCGATGCCGACGGCGGGGCCGGTCTCATAGACCTTGCGTCCGAGATCCGGCATGCGCTCGGCGATCGCGATCACCGTGCGCCACGAAGACACGCGGCCCGGATCGGAGAAATTCCTCACGAAGCTCTTGCCAAGCCTGAGTAGCACCCTCTCGACGTCGTGGTCGGCGTGGTCGAGATCGAACACATCTTCCGCCTGCACGACGCACTCGCCGGTCACGATCTCGCCGAACAGCTCATCCTTGTCCTTGAAGTAGACGTAGAGCGTGCCCTTGGAGACGCCCGCGGCCTTGGCGATGTCGCTCATGCTGGCGGCGTCGAAGCCGTTGGCCAGGAACACGGCGCGGGCGCCGTCGATGATCTGGCGCCGCTTGGCGCTTTCCTCGTCGGCCTCGGTCGGTTTGCTGCGTGTCAGCTCAATCGAATCGGACATGTCGGGCACTCCCCTCGAATGCCAATCTAGCGCCCATCCGGCGGCGCTTGCACCGGTGTAGCGCCGTCGTCTGCATCGGTCCAACGCGCCAGGGGCCTCCCCGAAGGCCAAATCCAAAGCGCCAAACCGATCCCCGTCAGACTTTCGACTGGTGACCGAACCGTTCGGTCAAAAAGTCGTTGACAGCGTCACAAGCCGAATATAGATTGACCGAACCGTTCGGTCAATAGAGCGGTTCTAAAGTGGATGACTCGAGAATAGAAATGCAGTCGGAACTTGCCGATAACGATCAAATTT
>JARRQH010000086.1:0-12193 GCA_037381985.1 Pseudolabrys sp. | reverse complement strand
CCGTCACGCATCGCCAGATGCTCGGCATTCGAGATCGGCGAAAACCAGCGGCTATCCCACTCGTTCGGCCGCTCCGGGATCTGCGCGCCGTAGCGATCGAGCAGATGCCGGTTCGATTCATACCAGGGCGCGCGCTCCCAGCCGCCGGGATTGTCCGCCTGCCGGAAGGCGCCACCAAGCTCCAGCTCGCGGGCGTGGAACGGGCTCTTGAGAATGTCGCGACCGGTCTCGTAGGGCTCGCGCGGATGCACGATGCCGTAGACTTTGCGCGCGATCTCGGCGCTGCGCCCGGTGACGTAGGCCGTCTCCTTCTGATGCGGATAGAAGCGGGCGATGTCGATCGGCTGCGGATCGATCTGCGGTTCGCCATCGACGATCCAATCGGCCACGAGCTTGCCCATGCCGGGCGCGTCCTTGACCCAGACCGCCTCGGCGAGCCAGAGGTCCTTCACTTCCGGCGATTCACCGACAACCGAGTTGCCATCCGGGGTGAACAGCAGCAGGCCGTTGAACGACTTCCGCCACAGGTATTCGAGTTCGCCGAAAATAGGAACGGCGTCGAGCGCCTCCGTGAAAGCCTCATCGAAATGCTCCTCGGGCAGTTCGCGCATCGAGGGCGACAGGTTGGCGAGCGCCGACTGGCCGACCTCGGCGATATCTTCCGCTGCGACCAGACGCGGCTCGTAGCGTTCGTAGTAGCCGAATTCCGCCTCGCCTCCCTCCACGCTCTCATGGCCGCCGGTATCCCGGACGTAAGCCGCCAGATCCTGAATGCGCAGCAACGGATAGCACATATCCTCGCGCGGCGAATGTTGCTTCAGGAGTTCGTCGAGCTTGGCGCCGCGGAAGAACAGCAGCGGATGATCGCCGGCCGCGACCGGGATCGGCACGCCCGCGTTCTTGCCGACCAGCGCGCCCCAGATGCCGCAGGCGACGATCACCCGATCGGCAGCGATATAGCCCTTCGCCGTCTCGACGCCGCGCACCCGGCCGTCCTGGCTGTCGATACGCTGGACGGGCGTGTTCGGAAGTATCTCGACGCCGCCGCCGGCGACGAGTTCGTCGACCATCTTGCCGGCAAACGCCTGCGAGCGCGGAATGACCAGTCCGGCCTGCGGGTCCCAAAGCGCGCCGCGGATGGCGTCTGCCGCCAGGAACGGATGCCGGGCCGCCGCTTCGCTGGCCGACAGCATCTCCATCTCGAAGCCGTAGGACTTGCCGCTCGCCACCTTGCGCAAGAGCTCGTCCCAGCGGTCGTCTCTGTCCTTCAGGCAGACCTCAAGCCCGCCCTTCTCCAGAAAGTGCCCGCGCGCCTTGAAGAACTCCCGGCTGTAGCCCGTCGTGAACGCCGACAGCCGGTCGTGTCCCGTGTTGAACAGGAAGTCGCTAGCGTGGGCCGTGGAACCGATATCGGTCGGGATACCGGACTTATCCAGGATGGCGATGTCGGCCTCGCCGCGCTCGCGCAGATGCCACGCCACCATGACGCCGACGATGCCGCCGCCGACGATGACGTAACGTTTGTGCTTCGGAAGATCTGCCATCATGCCGCTCCACAGTCCGGAATTGGCCGCTCAGGGCGACTCTTCATGATGCCATAACCTCCTGTTTTCGATGCGGCGCCGTCCGCGCCCGTCGTACTCATTTCTCTTAATCTCTTAATCCATGTCCGCACGCCGCGGACACGGCAACCGAAATGCGCCAAGCCGGCGGTCAACGCCGGAGCTCGAGCGCAAGCCCGGGCGCCATACGGAAGGCAGGCCCGCCGGTGGCAACCTTCCGCCGCCCACCCGGCGCAATCACGTCCATCCGCTTAAACGATCTCGCCAATGCTGGAGCTGACCGACGGCCGGAGCGGCGCCCCGACCACCATGGCACCGGCGGGCAATCTGATGCGATCCGATGACGGCCGCTTCGCTCCTTGAGAACTCAATTGTTCTGAAATCGACACGGGCGCAGAGCCCCCTGCGCCGTCGCGCCACGCCCGCGGGACCAGACCGGCTTGCCCTCAACACGACTCACGCGCGGCCAAGACCCGGCCTTCGGTTCGCCGGCGCGCCCAGAGGACGCCAACCCGGCCGGCTCGGCGGACGAGAGCGACCGCCTGCGGGACCGCCCGATCCCCGAAAAGCGACGCTTGCTATTCCAAAGCCGACACCGCCCAGACGTGGCGGCCCGGTATTCTTTGGGCCGTTAGTCTTCATCCGAACTGTGCTTCCCCAGCACTTCAGTTTACTTGAAGGGGGCCCTATTTCACTGTATACGGGGACACGTCGGGCGGTCATAGGAATTGGGCGCGATGGACATCAGAGCAGACGCATCCTTGGCCAAGGATGGGGATGTGTCGCCGCGGACCGTCGTCTTTGTCCTCGTGCCGAATTTTTCCATGATCGCGTTCTCGTCGGCCATCGAGCCCCTGCGCATCGCTAATCGCCTGTACGGCTCCCAACTGTACCACTGGGTCGTGCTGTCGCCCGACGGAAATCCGGCCCACGCCAGCAACGGTATCGTCGTGAACGTCGACGGCGCCATCGGCTCCTATGAATTGCCGAGCCACAGCGGGCCCCAAATCGACATGGTCCTGGTGTGCGGCGGACTGGGTTCCGAACACTACAAAGATCCCGCGCTGTATGCGTGGCTGCGGCGCCAGGAGCGGCGAAGCGCCTACATCGGCGCGCTGTGCACGGGGGCCAGCCTGTTGGCCGGCGCGGGCCTTCTCAACGGCTACAAATGCGTCATCCATTGGGAAAGCCTCGACGGCTTCACCGAGGCCTATCCCGAGATCGAGGTTTCGTCCGACCTGTTCGTGGTGGACCGTAATCGCATCACCTGCGCCGGCGGCACGGCGGCCCTCGACATGATTCTCTTCTTGATCGCCGAGCAGCACGGAAAGGCGCTGGCGACGGAAGTCATCGAGCAGTGCCTTGCCGACCGCATGCGCAACCCGCACGACCATCAGCGTCTCTCGCTTTCCGCGCGCGTGGGGATCTACAGCCCCAACGTCCTCAAGGCGATCGAGATCATGGAAGCGCATATCGAGGACCCGATCAGCCAGGAAGACATCGCCCTCCTGCTCGGCCTGTCGTGCCGCCAGCACGAACGCCTGTTTCGCCGGCATCTCGGCATGTCGCCCGCGCACTATTACCTGAAGCTGCGCCTGAAGAAGGCGCGCCATCTTCTGCTCCAGAGCGAATTGTCGATCCTGGAGATCGCCCTGGCCTCGGGGTTCGTTTCCGCCTCGCACTTCTCGAAGTGCTATCGTGGCCTCTACGGCAAGTCGCCGCGCGACGAGCGCCGGCCGCTCCTGCATCCGACGTCGAAGATTTCCGGGCAGCAGGCGGGCTGAACCGAGGCCGCACGTGGCCCCGGCAAGTTCTTGTGATGATCACGCGATCGGAGAGCCGTTCGGGACCGGTTTCGTCGGTGTCAGCAGGATGGTCGGCTGATCGTCCCCCACCGCACCCAGCACGAGGACCTCCGAAACGACGTCGGCCACCTTCCGGGGCGGAAAGTTGAGCACGGCGACCACCTGCTTTCCGATCAAGTCGTCGGGCGCGTAGGCCTGCGTGATTTGAGCGGACGAGACTTTGGTGCCGATCGCGCCGAAATCGATTTCGAGAACGATCGCGGGCTTCTTCGCCTTGGGATTGAGGCGGGCCGAGGTGATCGTTCCGACCCGCATATCCACCTGGCTGAACAGACCGATGTCGATCTGTGGCTTCTCGGTCATGATCGGCATTCCTTCGATGTCCTGGCGGTGCCGCGTGTCCTCGTTGCACCCGCTCATGATAACCGGATTTATTGGGCAAACGCCTTGAAAAACGTCCCCACACGGGCCCTCACCCCCTTGGGGGGACACGCTGCGAGCCCGCGACCGCCTCCAGCGCGCCTCCGGGGCGGTCCCAGAGGTCACGTCGGGACCGGATCGGCAGGATCGGCATCAGCCGGGGCCTGTCAACGGGTAGATCCGTCTGAAGAACAAACCTCGCATGAGTTTTCCAAAGGCGTGTGCGCCCCTGGGGGCATTTGGGGCTTCACACGGAGGAACGGCCATCGACACGCCCTGGCATGCGCTCGAATGGGACTGGCACTTCCGAGGTGAGCCGCTTTCCGGCACCGAGCAATCGCCTCGCTTGGGTCGTTGCGATCAATCAATTTATCTACTCGAAACGATTTGGCAAATACGTTGGACTAATTAGTCTAGCCTCCTCAATATCTCCTCGCCCGAAACAACAGCGACAGAAGAAGCTCGGCGATGTTCGCGCGACGCATTCGCGGCGCCGAGGTCGTCTCCGTTTATTTCAGTCGCACCATCAAGATGGCGTGCGGATGCTCGATCGCGGGCTCTGTTCGTACGCGATGAACCTGCCGTGACGCTAATGACAAGTTGGCACTTCCTCCGAACACTCAGTTGGCGACAGCTCTTTGTGAGACTGGCTCACGCGCCTGCCGGCTACCGGCCCGAGCGCTATTACATGCGGGGGCCGGGTCCGAAATATCGCGAAAAGCAGGGGCGATATTCCTTCGATCCGGCCGCACCGCAGAGCAAGACTGAATAATTCCCGCGATCATAACGCTGCAGCAATCAACGCGTCCCGGAACGCGCGGACCACACGGGGCCGTTTGCCGAGGCAGCGCGCCTGGAGCTGCTTGACGCCGCCGCGATTAATCGATTTTTTCGCTCAAATCTAAATAATTAATATATTGGACTGCTTGATCGAACGAATTCAACCTATCGGCTCGACCGGGGGCGACAGGAGGAATCCGCCGATGTCCGCGCGACGCATTCGCGGCGCTAATTCCGCGCCATCTCAGCAGCCGCTTGCCGATACCCGCGCTCCCAACGAAGACGACGGCGTCCAGACCTCGCCCGTTGTCGCCGATCGGGTGGCCAAGACGACTTGTTATATGTGCGCGTGCCGGTGCGGCATCGACGTTCACATTCAGGACGGGCAAGTTCGCTACATCAGCGGCAACAAGGACCATCCGGTCAATCGCGGCGTGCTGTGCGGCAAGGGCAGTGCCGGCATCATGCAGCATTACAGCCCGGCGCGACTGAAGAAGCCGCTGCTGCGCACCGGCCCGCGCGGCTCCGGCGAATTCCGCGAGATCGAATGGGACGAAGCGCTGAGCATCGCCGCCGACCGGCTCGGCCGCATTCGCGCCACCGATCCCAAGAAGCTCGCCTTCTTCACCGGCCGCGACCAGTCGCAATCGCTGACCGGCTGGTGGGCGACGCAATTCGGCACGCCGAACTTCGCCGCCCATGGCGGCTTCTGTTCGGTCAACATGGCGGCCGCCGGGCTCTATTCGGTTGGCGGATCGTTCTGGGAATTCGGCGAGCCGGACTGGGATAACGCTAAGTACTTCATGCTGTTCGGCGTCGCCGAAGACCACGACTCCAACCCGATCAAGATCGGTCTCGGCAAGCTGAAGGCGCGCGGCGCCAAGATCGTCTCCATCAATCCCTGCCGCACCGGCTACAACGCCATCGCCGACGACTGGATCGGCATCCGCCCGGGCACGGACGGCTTGTTCGTGCTGGCGCTGATTCACGAACTCATCAAGGCCGGCAAGGTCGATCTCGAGTATCTGAGCCGCTACACCAACGCCCACGTCCTCGTCATCCGCGATCCGGGCGCGGCCGACGACGGCTTGTTCATGCGCGACAGCGAAGGGCGCGTGCTGTCATGGGACCAGGCGCGCAAGGCGCCGGTGGACTCCCGCGACCCAGCCATCGAGCCGGCATTTGCCGGCACCTTCACCGTTGACGGTCGCACGTGCGTTCCGGTCTTCCAGCTAATCGCCGAACGCTATCTCGACCCGGCCTATGCGCCGGACGCGGTCGCCGATCGTTGCGGCGTCCCGGCGGAGAAGATCCGGCAGGTGGCGGCCGAACTCGCCTACGTCGCCTTCCAGCAGACGATCGAATTGCCGGTCGCCTGGACCGACTGGGCCGGCCGTCGACACGAGACCATCAAGGGCCGCCCGGTCGCCATGCATGCCATGCGCGGCATCTCGGCCCATTCCAATGGCTTCCACACCTGCCGCGCCATCCATCTGTTGCAAGTGCTGCTCGGCACCGTCGACGTGCCCGGCGGCTGGCGCTACCGGCCGCCCTATCCGAAGCCGGTACCGCCACCGAACAAGCCGGCCGGCAAGGACGGCGGCAAGCCGATGACGCCGCTTGCCGGTTCGCCGCTTGGCTTCGTCACCGACCCCTCCGATCTGCTGGTCAACGACGACGGCGCGCCGGTGCGCATCGACAAGGCCTATTCCTGGGAAGCGCCGTTCGCGGCGCACGGCCTGATGCACACCGTCATCCGCAACGCCTGGGCCGCCGATCCATACCCCATCGACACGTTGATGATGTACATGGCCAACATGGCGTGGAACTCGTCGATGAACACGTCCGAAACGATCAAGATGCTGACCGACACGGACGAAAACGGCGACTATAAGATTCCGTACATCATCTATTCCGACGCCTACCATTCGGAAACCGTGGCTTTCGCCGATCTTGTCCTGCCGGACACGACCTATCTGGAGCGTCACGACTGCATCAGCCTGCTCGACCGGCCGATCAGCCACGCCGACGGCCCCGGCGACGCCATCCGGCATCCCGTGGTCGCGCCCGACCGCGACGTGCGGCCGTTCCAATCGGTGCTGATCGACCTCGGCGCCCGCCTCGCCCTGCCGGGCTTCGTCAACGCGGACGGCAGCGCGCGCTATGCCGACTATGCCGATTACATCGTCAACCACGAGCGTTCGCCCGGCATCGGCCCGCTCGCGGGATGGCGCGGCAAGAACGGCGGCGACATCGGCCGCGGCGATCCCAATCCGCACCAGCTCGAGCACTACATCGAACACGGCGGCTTCTGGCATCACACGCTCTCGCGCAACGAGCGCTACTACAAGATGGCGAACCAGGCTTATCTCGATTTCGCCGTCCACATGGGCTTTCTGGCGAAGGCCGAGCCGATCGTGTTCCAGCTCTATTCCGAGCCGCTGCAGCGCTTCCGGCTGGCGGCGCGCGGCCATGGCGCGATCGTCCCACCGGAAAGCGAACGGCCGCGCATCGAGACCTATTGCGACCCGCTGCCGATCTGGTACGCGCCGCTCGAAGAGATCCCCTCCGACGACGACAGCTTTCCCCTGCATGCGCTGACGCAACGGCCCATGCACATGTACCATTCCTGGGGATCGCAGAACGCCTGGCTACGGCAGATCACCAACCAGAACAAGCTTTTCGTTCACCGGGCCACGGCGGCCCGCCTCGGGCTCGGCGACGACGACTGGGTCTGGATCGAAAGCGCCAACGGCCGCGTGAAAGGCCAGATCAGTCTGGTCGACGGCGTCAATCCGAACACGGTGTGGACCTGGAACGCCATCGGCAAGCGCAAGGGCGCTTGGGGCCTCGACCACGACGCCGGTGAATCGAACCGCGCCTTCCTGCTCAATCACGCCATCGCCGATCTGTTGCCTGCCGACGCACGCGGCCGGCGCTATGCCAATAGCGACCCAGTGACCGGACAGGCGTCGTGGTTCGATCTGCGCGTGAGGCTGCGTAAGTGTACCGCGGACGAGGCAGGATTCACCGAGCCGCGCTTCAAACCGGTCGCCCCGCCGCCCAATTTCGAGCCGTCGCCGCGCAAGCTCTCGTTCGGCGCGCAATTCAAGAACAAGGAGGGCGTCCGATGACCTCCCTGCCCGCGACAACCGAACGGCAGCTCGGCCTGGCCATCGATCTCGACACCTGCGTCGGCTGCAACGCTTGCGTGACCTCGTGCAAGGAATGGAACACCGGCGGACACATGGCGCCGCTGACCGATCTGGCGCCCTACGGCGGCGGTGTGGACGGCGTCTGGTTCAACCGGGTGCACACCTACGAGCAGCAGAGCGCCGCGGGCGGACGCACCGTCCATTTCCCGCGATCCTGCCTGCACTGCGCGGAGCCGGCCTGCGTCACCGTCTGTCCGACCGGCGCCTCCTACAAGCGCACGTCGGACGGTATCGTGTTGGTCAACGAGGACAAATGCATCGGCTGCAAGCTATGCAGCTGGGCCTGTCCGTACGGCGCGCGCGAATTCGACGTCGACGTCGGCGTGATGAAGAAGTGCACGCTCTGCGTCGACCGCATCTACAACGAGAACCTGCCCGAGGAAGACCGCGTCCCGGCCTGCGTCGCCGCCTGCCCGACCAGCGCGCGCCATTTCGGCGACTTCGCCGATCCCAATTCGGCGGTGTCGCGGCTTGCGGCTGAACGCGGCGGCATGGAGCTGATGCCGGAGCTCGGCTATCGGCCATCGAACCGCTACCTGCCGCCACGCCAGCGCGCCGAGCACGAGATCACCATCGCGGCGCCACCGCTGCAGGCGGTTGACGCCGAGGGCGGCTTCCTCGGCTGGATCGACCGCGTGCTGTCACGCTGACGCCATGCATCCCGCAATCTCCGTCATCTTCTTCACCACCGCCAGCGGCGCCGGCTACGGCCTGTTGGCGCTGCTCGGCCTCGGTGCCGCGCTCGGCCTGCTGCCGCCCCATCTCGCGCTGGGCCTGACCGGTCTCGGCCTGGCGCTGGCGCTCATCTCGTCGGGTCTCGTCGCCTCCACCGCCCATCTCGGCCGGCCGGAGCGGGCCTGGCGGGCGCTGTCGCAATGGCGATCGTCCTGGCTGTCGCGCGAGGGCGTCGCCGCGGTTTTCACCTATCTGCCCGCCATCGCCTTTGCCGTCGGTTGGATCGCGCTCGGCCGGGTCAACGGCTGGGTGGCGGTCGCCGGCCTCGTCGCCGCCCTGGGCGCCACGGTCACCGTGGCAATGACCGGCATGATCTACGCGTCGCTGAAGCCGGTGGCGCAATGGCACACGCCGTTCACCCTGCCCGCCTATCTGATCTTCGCCGCGATGACCGGACTGACCCTGTTCAACGCGATCGTGCAGATCTTTGGACTGGGACCGGATTGGCTGATCGGATTGGCCGCATTCGCAACGCTCGCCGGCTGGGGCTTCAAGCGCGCCGTCTGGCGCCACGACGCCGGCATCGAACACGGGCCGACGCTGAACAGCGCGACGGGGCTCACCGAAGGCCGGGTGCGCTCTGTGCAATGGCCCCACAGCGAACGGAATTATCTGCTCAAGGAGATGGGCTATCGCATCGCCCGCAAGCATAGCCTCCGGCTACGGCGCATCGCGCAAGCTCTTGCCTTTGCCGTTCCGCTGGCGTTGCTCGCAATCGCGTTCTTCGCCCCGCCATGGACCGCCGTCGCCGCGTGCGTTCTCGCTGTCCCGGTGCAGCTTACCGGCGTGCTGGTCGAGCGATGGCTGTTCTTCGCCGAGGCCACGCACACCGTTACGTTGTATTATGGCGAGCAGTGAGCAGTTAACATTGACTTGGCAATTGCGTCCGATCGCGGGGGAGATCGGCACGCTGCCGGCCGTCACAGTGCCTTGGTATGAGGCCGCGCATGTCCGGCGCCTGATCGCGCTCCTGCCCGACCGGCATTCGCTCGCGCTGAGGCCGCCGTTCTTCGCCGCGACGCGGTCGCGCTACGTCGCACCGCCCGCTCCTATCTGCAGCATCGCTCACCGTGACACCAGGATCGGGAAGCACTTGCGTCATTGGACCGCCACCTGTTCTCCTCCCGGAGCGGTTCGGCGCCTTTCGATTTACGGCACTTTCGCCGCATCATCTTGACCGCCAGGTGACGAACTTGAATGAAGTAATGCTGGGCGCAAAGACTCTTTCTCGACCGTAGGCGTTTCGTTCATGTCGATGCAAGTCTTCCGACCAGCGCGCGTGAACGCCTTTGCCATATCGGTCGTGAGCCAGTCACGTCCCTGAGCGATCGTTGTCAGCAGCAGCAGCCGTCGTACGTCTCCCTCGTCGCCGCTATCGTGTGGTGGATCGACTTCGTTGAAGGTGCTACAGTGGCAGCTTGCCCTCTTTCATCAGCTCCATGACCTTATCGTAGGGCATGGTCTTGGCCTGCGGCTTTTCGTTGGCGAGCTTGGGCCAGGGCGCGCCCGGCTGCTTGTACCAGTAGCTCGGATCCCGCTTGGCGTTGAGCTTGGGCCCGCACTTGCCCTGCAGGCCCGAGCGCCCGATGCGCTCCATGACCCGGTCCTGCGCCGCAGCCAGGTTGTCCAGCGCCGTCTTCGGGGTCACCTCGCCGGCGACCGCCTCGCCGATGTTCTGCCACCAGAGCTGGGCCAGCTTGGCGTAGTCCGGCACGTTGAGGCCCGTCGGGGTCCAGTACTTGATGCCCGGTCCGCGGAAGAACTGGATCAGCCCGCCAAAGCGCGAGCCGTCCGGATCGTCGAACGACTTATCCATGACGGTGCTTTTGCGGATGAACGTCAGGCCGACATGCGACTTCTTGAGGTCGACCGTCTGCGAGGTGACGAACTGGGCATAGAGCCATGCCGCCTGCGTGCGCTTGAGCGGCACGTTCTTCAAGAGCGTCCACGCCCCTTCGTCACGGTAGCCGGCCTTCATGCCGGGCTTCCAATACGGCCCGTGCGGCGTCGGCGCCATGCGCCACAGCGGCTTGCCGGCCTTGTCGACCGTGTGATTGCCCTTGCTTTCCGGCTGGAGCATGTTGGCGGCGAAGGCCGAATACCAGAAGATCTGCTGCGCGACGTTGCCTTTGGCGAGACTCGGCAGCGACTGGTAGAAGTCCATGCCGAGGGCGCCGGGCGGAGCGTATTCGCGCAGCCACTCCATGTACTTGCGTAGCGCGAACACGGCCGCCGGACCGTTGGCGGAACCGCCGCGGCTGACGCTTGCGCCGACCGGACGGCAGCCATCCATGCGGATGCCCCATTCGTCGACCGGATAGCCGTTCGGGATACCCTTGTCACCGGCGCCCGCCATGCCGAGCCAATCGTCGGTGAAACGCCAGCCGAGATCCGGCGACTTCTTGCCGTAGTCCATGTGGCCGAACACGGCCTTGCCGTCGATCTCCTTGACGTCGTTCTTGAAGAAGGCGGCAATGTCCTGGTAGGCGGACCAATTAAGCGGCACGCCGAGGTCATAACCATACTTCTTCTTGAAGGCGGCCTTCAGATCGGGCCGGTCGAACCAGTCCTTGCGGAACCAATAGACGTTGATGAACGACTGGTCGGGAAGCTGCCAGAGCTTGCCCTTGAAGCCGCGGGACTTCAGGCCGGTTGCGTCCGCGAGCCCCAGGAAGTCGTTGAGGTGGAAATAGGGATCGGTGACCGATTTGCCCGGCCCCTTCATCCAGTCCGTCAGATTACGCGTATAGGGATAGCGGGCGTGGAAGCCGATGAAGTCATCGTCGTTGATATAGGCGTCGTAGATCGGCTTGCCGGTCTGCACCTGAGTCTGCAGCTTCTCGACGACATCGCCTTCCTGGATCACGTCATGGGTGACGTGGATGCCGGTGATCTCCTCGAAGGCCTTGGCGAGCACCTTCGATTCATATGCGTGGGTCGGGATGGTCTCGGACACAACCCGGATGTGCATGCCCTTGTAGGGCTTGGCCGCGTTGACGAACCATTGCATCTCTTTCATCTGCTGCTCTTTGGTGAGCACAGATGGCTGAAATTCATTGTCGACCCATTTTTTCGCTGCGGCCATGTCCGCGTTCGCCGTGCCGGCGAATAACGCGAATGACGCGCAGACGGCGCTGCAAAGCAACGCGCGTCGCAGTGCCTTCCCCTTTGTCCGTGTCATTTGTCCGTCTCCTCCCGGCCTCCTCGTCGTTGACCCGGTTGCCGTCGGCACGAAGGCCGATAACGCCGAACGGCGGGTACGTCGTTCCCCTTCTTCCTCAGCCCCAGCGCATCACCACGCCCATCCAGACCAAGGAAATGACAAGTGCGATCCACAGGCTGGCCTCCGTCAGGCCGACCCACGCCAGATTGATGTAGGCGCTCACCAGGAGACCGATGAACAAGCGGTCGCCCGGCGTCGTAGAAATCGGGAGAAACCCGCGACGCTCGGGGCTTGGCGCCGCAAGCTGCCAAACCGTCATACCAACGAGAACGATGGCGATGACCGCGAAGAAGATCGCAGTCGGCAGCGTCCACACCATCCAATTGAGGCCCATGACGTTTCTCCCCGCGCTAGACGCGCCCGAGCGCGAAGCCCTTGGCGATATAGTTGCGGACGAAATAGATGACCAAGGCGCCCGGCACGATGGTGAGAATGCCGGCCGCCGCCAGCAGC
>JARRQH010000085.1:0-9982 GCA_037381985.1 Pseudolabrys sp. | reverse complement strand
GGCGGCGTAGTTCTCCATGGTGCCGTGGCGGTCGAGATGGTCTTCCGACACGTTGAGCAGGATGCCGACCGTCGCATGGAGCGAAGGCGCGAGATTGATCTGGTAGGAGGATACTTCCAGCACGTAGACGCGGCCGGGCTTGAACGGTTCGAGCTCCAGCACCGGCACGCCGATATTGCCGCCCATCTGGGCGTCGTGGCCGGCGCTCTTGACGAGATGGGCGATCAGCACGGTGGTGGTGGACTTGCCGTTGGTGCCGGTGATGGCGATCAGCGGGCATTGCGGCCCCAACTTGGCCCGCTCGCGGCAGAACAGCTCGATGTCGCCGATGATCTCGACGTTCGACGCGTGCGCGAGCTTCACGGACCAGTGCGGTTCGGGATGCGTGAGCGGCACGCCCGGCGCGAGCACCAAAGCGGCGATGCTCGACCAGTCGAGCTCGCGCAGGTCTTGCGTCTTGAAGCCGGCGGCCTCGGCTTCGGCCACCGACTTTTCGTCGTCGTCGAAAAGAGCGACGTCGGCGCCGCCCTCTTTCAGCGCGCGCGCCGACAACAGCCCGGACTTGCCGAGGCCGAAGATGGCGACGGTCTTACCGGCGAACGTGGTGACGGGGATCATTCTTGGTTGTCGTCCCGGTCGAGTGAAACGAGGGCCGGGACCCATACGCCGCAGCCCATCGAGAGTCCTGGGGTTATGGGTCCCCGCTTTCGCGGGGACGACGTGCCTGAGTTCATCGCAACTTCAGCGAAGCCAGCCCGGCGAGCGCCAGCACCACCGACACGATCCAAAAGCGGATGACGACCTGCGGCTCGGTCCAGCCGAGCTGCTCGAAATGGTGATGGATCGGCGCCATCTTGAACACGCGCTTGCCGGTGAGCTTGAACGATATCACCTGCACGATGACCGACACCGCTTCAAGCACGAACAGCCCGCCGATGATGGCGAGCACGATCTCGTGCTTGATCGCCACCGCGATGGTGCCAAGCAGGCCGCCGAGCGACAGCGAACCGGTGTCGCCCATGAAAATCGAGGCCGGCGGCGCGTTGAACCACAAGAAGCCGAGGCCGGCGCCGATCACCGCGCCGCACAGCACCGACAGCTCGCCGGTGCCGGCGACATAATGAATCTGCAGGTAGTCGGCGAACACCGCATTGCCCGCGAGATAGGAGATGAGCCCGAAGCTCGCCGCCGCGATCATCACCGGCACGATGGCGAGGCCGTCGAGACCGTCGGTCAGGTTCACCGCGTTGCCGGCGCCGACGATGACGAAAGCACCGAACACGAAGAAGCCCCAGCCGAGGTTGATCACCAGTTCCTTGACGAAAGGGAACACCAGCGAGGTCGCGATCGGTCCCTTGCCGAGGTGGGACAGAACGGTAACGGCGATGATGGCGATCACCGCCTCGAAGATCAGCCGGGTGCGGCCGGCAAAGCCCGCGTTGGTCTGCTTGGTGACCTTGAGATAGTCGTCGTAGAAGCCGATCAGCCCGAAGCTCAGCGTCACGCCCAGCACCACCCAGACATAGGGGTTGGCCGGGTTCGCCCACAGCACCGTGGAGACGAACAAGCCGGACAGGATCATCAGCCCGCCCATGGTGGGCGTGCCCTTCTTGGTGATGAGGTGCGACTGCGGTCCGTCGAGGCGGATCGGCTGGCCCTTGCCCTGCTTCATGCGCAAGAGGTCGATCATCGGGCCGCCGAACAGGAACACGAACACCAGCGCGGTGACGATGGCGCCGCCGGTGCGGAAGGTCAGATAGCGGAAGACGTTGAGGAGCGAGACTTTGTCCGAGAGGTCCGTCAGCCAATAGAGCATCGATCGAGCCTAGCCTTGAATTGGCGCGAGCGCGCCCTGGCGGGGAAACCGGCTTTCCAGTGCGTTGACGATCGGGCCCATTTTCGAGCCCAGCGAGCCCTTCACCATCACCGCGTCGCCGGCCTGGATGGCATCGAGCACGGCCGGTTCCAGTTCCGCCGCGGTCCCGGCATAGCCGCCCTGGCGCAGGGAGGGAAGGGCCTGCCAGAGCGCGTGCATGAGCGGCCCGGAACAGAAGACAAGATCGACCTTCGCCGCCTCCAGCGCGGGCGCGAGACCGCGGTGCAGCATCTCGCCTTCGGAGCCGAGTTCTAGCATGTCGCCAAGGACCGCGATGCGGCGGCCCTGGCCGGAGACCGGCGCCTGGCCGAGCAGCGCGATGGCCGCGGCCATGGAGGCCGGGTTGGCGTTGTAGCTTTCGTCGATCAAGAGCGCCTTGCCGCCGGGCATCTGCATCGTGAAACGGGCGCCCCGGCCGACCGCCGGCCTAAGCTGGCCGAGCGCGAGCGCGGCGAGCGCCAGGTCGGCCCCGGCGAGCGCCACCGCGGCCAGCACCGCGAGCGAGTTCTGCACCAGATGCCGACCGGGCGCGCCGAGCTTGTAGGTCACCGGCTCGCCCAGAATGATGGCTTCGACCGTCGAGGCGTCCGGCTGCAGCGCATAGCGCACCAGGAAGGCGTCGGCGTTTTCGTCCTCGCCGAAGGAGACGATATTGGCAACACTGGCGTTCTTCGCCGCCGCGACGAGGCGGTCATATTGACCGTTGTCGCGGTTGAGCACCGCGGCACCGCCGGGCTCAACACCTAAGAAAATCTCCGCTTTGGCGTCGGCGATCTTTTCGATGGCGCCGAAATATTCCAGATGCACCGGCTCGACGGTGGTGACGATGACCACGTGCGGCCGCACCAATTTGGTAAGCGGCGTGATCTCGCCGGCATGGTTCATGCCGATCTCGAACACGGCGTACTTCACGCTCGCAGGACAGCGCGCCAGCGACAGCGGCACGCCCCAGTGATTGTTGTAGGACGACGCCGAAGCATGCGTTTCGCCGTCGGCGGACAGTGCCAGGCGCAGCGCCTCCTTGGTGCCGGTCTTGCCGACCGAGCCGGTGACCGCGATGACCTTTGCGTTTGGAATGCGGTCGCGGGCGGCGCGGGCAAGCGCGCGCAAACCTTCCAGCACATCGTCGACGATCATCAGCGGCGCGTCGGCGGCAAAGCGCGCGCGCTCTTTGCGCGCGATAACGGCGACGCCGGCGCCAGCCTGCAGCGCGCCCTCGACGAAGTCGTGGCCGTCGCGGCTGTCGCCTTGGATGGCGAAGAAAGCGTCGCCGCGTTCCAGCGTGCGGCTGTCGATCGACAGGCCGTTGACGCCCGCCGGCGGCGCACCGGATGTTTCCGCGCCCATCGCGGCTGCCATGGCGTCGATGGTCCAGAGGGGGGTCATGCCACCTTCCCCCGCAAAGCCGCCGCCACCGCGTCGTGGTCGGAAAACGGCAACACGCAATCGCCGACGATCTGGCCGGTTTCGTGGCCCTTGCCGGCGATCAACAGCACATCGCCCTCTTCCAGCCCGGCGATGCCGGCGCGGATGGCCTCTGCGCGGTCGGCGATTTCGCTGGCACCCGGGGCGGCGGCGAGGATTTCGGCGCGGATGGTGGCCGGGTCTTCGCTGCGCGGGTTGTCGTCGGTGACGATGACGCGATCGGCGTTCTCGACGGCGATGCGCCCCATCAACGGGCGCTTGCCCTTGTCGCGATCGCCACCGGCGCCAAATACGACGGCGAGCTTGCCCTTGGCATAGGGGCGCAACGCTTCAAGCGCTTTCTGCAGGGCGTCGGGCTTGTGGGCGTAATCGATGAAAATGGGGGCGCCGTTCCGGGTGCCGGCGAGCTCGAGCCGGCCCTTGGCGCCCTGCAGGTTTTCGAGCGAGGCGAATACGCGAGCCGGGTCGCCACCGGTGGCGATGACCAGGCCGGCTGCAAGCGCGGCATTCTGAACCTGGAAGGCGCCGACCAGCGGCAGCTTGATCGTGTAGGTCTTGCCCTGGTGCGCGAGTGTGACGACCTGGTTGAAACCATCGATGGCGCCATCGACCAATTTGATGTCGTTACCGTGGACGCCGACCGTCATCAACTTCAGCCCGCGTTTCTTGACGACATCGACCACCTGCCCGCCATAGCAATCGTCGACGCACACCACCGCGGTGCCATTGGCGACGATGAGCGTATCGAACAGCCGCAGCTTGGCCACGAGATAGGCTTCCATGGTCGGGTGGTAATCGAGATGGTCGCGCGAAAGATTGGTGAAGCCGCCGGCCGCGATGCGCACGCCGTCGAGGCGGCGCTGCTCGAGGCCATGCGACGAAGCTTCCAACGCCAGATGCGTGACGCCCTCGCCCGCCAATTGATCGAGCGTGCGATGCAGTTCGATCGGATCGGGCGTCGTCAGCGAACCGTAGTGTTCGCCTAAAGGCGACACCACGCCGATGGTGCCGAGGCTCGCGGCATCAAAGCCGAGCGCGGCCCAGATCTGGCGCATAAACGCGGCGACCGATGTCTTGCCGCTGGTGCCGGTGACGGCGGCGATGGTTGCCGGCTGGCGCGGAAAGAAGGCGGCGGCGCAGAGCGCCAGCGCGCGGTGCGCGTCCGGCACCTCGATGAAAGCGATATCCGCCGGCACGTCGGCGGCGCGCTCGGCCAGCACCGCCTTGGCGCCGGCGACCAACGCCTGCGGCACGAAGCTGAGGCCGTCGCTCTTGGTGCCGGGCACCGCCACGAACAGGTCGCCCGGTTTCACCTTGCGGCTGTCGGAGGCAACGCCGCTCAATTCGAGCCCGGCGAAACGCGGGTCGAAGCGGGCGTGTTCCAGCGGCAGGTCGACGAGTTTCATGGACACCTTGCTCTAATCCATCACGTCAGAGAGCGGCGCACAATACGCCTCAAATAAGTCGCGCCATCCCTACCCGCCCGGCTTAGCGTTGGCCAGAATCAACTGCGCGGGGTCCGGCAGGTCGAAGCGCGGCTCGACGTCGAGCAGCGGCGCGATGTGCGCGATCACCTTGCCCGCCGTCGGGCCGACGTTCCAGCCGGCGGTGGCGTAGCCGTGGGTTCCTTCCACCGGCTGCGGCTCGTCCAGCATGATGAAGACCAGGTATTTCGGCTTGTCCGACGGTAGGATGGCCATGAAGTCGGTCAAGAGCTTGTGCTTGGCGTAGCGGCCGTTGACCACTTTTTCCGCCGTGCCGGTCTTGCCGCCGACGTAGTAGCCCGGAACGTTGGCGAAGGTGCCGGTGCCATGCACGGCGTTCAATCGCATCAGGTAGCGCATGTCGCGGCTGGTCGAGGGCTTGAGCACGCGCTTGGCGACCTGCAAGGCCTCGGCGCGGCTGCGCTTGAGGAAGGTCGGTTTGATCAAGAGCCCGCCGTTGACGCAGGCCGCGATGCCCATGGCCGCCTGCAGCGGCGCCACCGACAGGCCGTGGCCGAAGGCGATGGTCACCGTGCTGAGATCGGTCCAGGGATGCGGCAGGATCGGCGCGGCGCTTTCCGGCAATTCGGTGCGCAGGCGCGTGAGCTCGCCCATTTTGCGCAGGAACGCCTGATGCCCCTTGACGCCGACGGCCAGCGCCATGCGGGCGGCGCCGATGTTCGACGAGAACCTGAAGATTTCCGGCACGGTGAGCCAGCGGTTCTTCGGCTCGTAGTCGTGGATGGTGAAGCGGCCGTAGTGCAGCGGATGGCTGGCGTCGAACTTCGATTGCAACGTCGCCTTGCCGTCGTCGAGCGCCATCGCGACGGTCAGCACCTTGAAGGTCGAGCCCAGTTCATAGACGCCGGTGGTGATGCGGTTGATGCGGCTCGGGTCGTTGGCGCGCATGGGATCGTTGGGGTCGTAGTCCGGCTCCGACACCAGCGCCACGACTTCACCGGTATTGACGTTGAGCACCAGACCGGCCGACGCCTTGGCCTTGTACTTCTCGCGCGCCTTCACCAGCTCCTGGCGCAGGGCGTACTGGACGCGTAGATCGAGCGACAGCTGCACCGGCCGCTGCAGCCGGTCGGTGGCGAGCCCAGCCATGTGGAGCGCGGCAAGCCCTTGCCCGTCGATCCACTTCTCCATGCCCGCAATGCCCGTATTGTCGATGTTCGTCAGGCCGATCACCTGCGACACCGTCGGGCCGTTGGGGTAGACGCGCTTGTTCTCGGTGAGGAACCCGACGCCGGGAATGCCGAGATGATGGATTTCGCGCTCCTCGCGCGGCGTGATCTCGCGCTTGAGCCAGACGAAGCCGCGCTTGGAATCGAGCCGCTTGCGCAGTTCCTTGTCGTTGAGGTCGGGCAGCGCGGCGGTGAGCAGCTCTTCCGCCTCGTCGGGGTCGATAAGCTTGCGCGGTTCGGCGTAGAGCGACGGCGCCTTGACGTCGGTGGCGAGCAGCTTGCCGTTGCGGTCGATAATGTCGGGGCGCGCGGTCGCAACCGCGTCCTGCATGACCGAGTGCCGGGCGCCGCGCTCGTTGCCCTCGACCGCGAAGACGACGAGCTTGCCGGCGATTGCCGCATAGACCAGCCCGAAGCCGACGACGGCGAGCACGATGCGCGCCTTCGCCTTGACGTCGCGGTCGACGCCGTGGCCGTAAAGCAGCCGGCGCACCAGACGTTGCCAGCGGGTCTCGTGTCGGGGGGCGGGCGTAGACATTTTCACCGCCGCTTCGCCGGCACGCTGCCGGTCGTTAGGGGGCCATTGGGCGACAGCATGGCGCCGATCGGATCGCTCGGCTGCGGCTGCGGCGGCGGGGCCGGCGGCCGCGGCGGCAGGTCGTTGAAGGTGCCGATCTGGGTCGGCTTGATGGGCACAAGCGTCAGATAGCGGTCGGCCAGCCTCTGAATGCGGCTCGGCGTGTCGAGCCGGGCCCAATCAGCGCGCAGGCGCGCGATGGCGTTGCGCTCGCGCCGCAGCTCGTTGTGCAGCTTGGCGGCCTTCTCGACCTGCAGGGTGGAATCGAACTTGATCTTGTAGACGGTGGTTGCCGCCGCGATCAGCGCCGCGATCACCATGATATTGACGAGGCGCATCATGAGCGGCGCCCCGTCAGCACGGTAGCCAGCGACGGCAGCCGCGGCAGCAATTCATCGGGCTCATGAGCGCGCGCAGGCGCGTCGGTGCGCTCGCCCGCGCGCAGCTTGGCGGAGCGGGCGCGCGGGTTGCGCGCGATCTCGTCATCGTCGGCAATCACCGGACGCTTGGTGAGCACGCGGAAGGTCGGCGTCGGGCGCTTCACCTCCGGCGCATGGCGCGAGCCGCCACGGGTTTCGGAACGATCAGCGAGGAACGACTTGACGATGCGGTCCTCGAGCGAATGGAACGACACCACCACCAGGCGGCCACCGTCCTTCAGAATACGTTCGGCGGCGCCGAGCGCGCGCGCGAGCTCGCCCAGCTCGTCGTTGACGAAGATGCGCAGCGCCTGGAACGTGCGCGTCGCCGGGTGGATGTCGCCGGGCTTGGAACGCACCACCGACGCCACCAGGTCGGCGAGCGCCTTGGTGGTCGCGATCGGCGCGTCGGCGCGCGCTCGCACGATGGCGCGCGCGACGGAACGCGAATGCCGCTCCTCGCCGAGGATATAGATGATGTTGGCGAGATCGCGCTCGCCGGCGCCGTTGACCACGTCGGCGGCGCTCGGCCCCTCCCCGCTCATGCGCATGTCGAGCGGCCCGTCCTGCCGGAACGAGAAGCCGCGTTCCGCCCGGTCGAGCTGCATGGAGGAGACGCCGACATCGAGCACGACGCCGTCGACCGCCGCGGCGCCGGATTCGCCGGCGACGAGGTCGAGCGCGGAGAAGCGGCCCTGCATCAGGGTGAGCTGGCCTTGTGCCTCACGCGCGAGATCGGCGCCACCCGCGATGGCGCTGGGGTCGCGGTCGATGGCGATCACCTGGCAGTCGGCGGCCGCGAGGATCGCGCGCGTATAGCCGCCGGCGCCGAAGGTGCCGTCGATATAGACGCCGCCCGACTGGACTTGGAGGAACTGAAGCGCGGGCGGGCCGAGCACGGGAATGTGGGGGGCTGGTCCGCCAGCGACAGCCCGAGAGCCGCCGCCGCCCACCGTCATTCCCGTGCTCCTAGCGCGGGTTGCGCCGCCGCCTGGGAACCGAGCTCGGCCTTGAGCGTACGCACCCGTTGGGTGGCCTCCGCGAGCTCTCGGCGGAACCACTCCGGTTCCCAGATCTGAAACTTGTGGCCGAGCCCGACGAAGGCGACCGCGTCGGTAATCCCGGCATGACTCTTCAACGCGTCGCTCAAGCTCACGCGGCCCTCGCCGTCGATCTTCAGGGTCTCGCTGGTTCCATAGAGCGCCATGGCGAACCGCTCGCGTCCGTCCGAGAACGGGGGATAACGCCCGATCAAGGATTCGATCTCCGCCATCAGCGCATTGCCCCCCGCGTCGACCGCCGGCGCGTCGAGCGCCGGATAGCAATAGAGCCCCTCGAAACCGTCCCGGGCGAGCACCGAACGGTAGGCGGCGGGAATAGAGACACGTCCCTTGGAATCGAGCCGCAACGTGACGTTCGACACGAAGCGGTCCATACCCCGTACCCCACGCCGACCGGACACAACGCCCGCGATGAACGCCAACTCGACCCTGACCGATCGCCGGGCCCCTCAACCGGGGATCTGCCCCCGGGCCGGGCCCCGCAATCTCAAGTGAAGGATCATGGGATATCATGGGATTTTATGGGCGTCAATGGAATGGGCCTGCCGGCGGCCCCCACCCAGGGGTCGCCGGCGGCTCGCCGACCGATTCCCTCATTAACGACCGCTAAACTTAACGATCGGTTGCCGACGCCGGCCCCGGCGCTGCGGCGGACGGCCGCCGCCGGCGGCCCCCAGCCGACAGCCTGACCGTGGAACGGCGCCGCAAACGGCAGACACCCGCAACGCGCGATCGGAGGTCGCGGCGCGTCATCCCGACACGCGCGGTCGACAAACGAGACATTGCGAGGCAGATGTCGGTTAAGGCGTCCCCGTAGAATCCGGCGTCGTGAAACCCGCAATGAAGCAACGAACGGACGAATCAATGCGCCGTCGAATTCCGCTGTGACCCGAAAACGACACGGGGTTTTTGTTTTCGGCGGCAACGACTTCGCGTTATCGACACGATTGGAGCGTGTATTGCTTTTTGAATCATCTCGTTCAATGGTGCGCGCCCTTTGCAATCTCGACGGCCTCAAACTCGCATGACTTCTTTCCAACCGGACTCTTTCATGGTCGCCGATGTGGTGCCGTCGCCGAACTATGACGAGCGTCAAGGCGGGCCGCCGGACATGATCCTGCTGCACTATACTGGCATGCAGACCGGCGAGGCCGCGTTGGAACGGCTGACCGCGCCGGACAGCAAGGTGTCGGCGCACTACCTGGTGTTCGAGGACGGCCGCATCGTGCAATGCGTGCCGGAAGAGCGGCGCGCATGGCATGCGGGTGTCGCGTCGTGGGGTGGCGAAAGAGACATCAACTCGCGCGCCATCGGCATCGAAGTCGTCAATCCGGGGCATGAATTCGGCTATCGCAACTTTCCGCTGCGGCAGACGGCGGCGGTAATTTCGCTGTGCAAGGCGATCCTGATGCGGCGTGGACCGCTTCAGCCCGCGCGTGTGCTCGCGCATTCCGACGTCGCGCCGGGGCGCAAGCAGGATCCGGGCGAGCGCTTTCCCTGGCAGTTGCTTCACGAGTCTGGCATCGGGCATTGGGTGCGGTCGGCGCCACTGACGGCCGAAGGCCTGACGCTGCGCATCGGCGACGAAGGCGAGGCGGTGACGCAGTTGCAGCGCCAGCTCGCGTCCTACGGCTACGGCATCGAGGCGACCGGGCACTACGATGAACGCACGCGCGACGTGGTGACCGCCTTCCAGCGCCACTTCCGCCCGGCGCGCGTGGACGGCATCGCCGACGCCTCGACGTCACGCACGCTCCATGCGCTGATCAAGGCGTTGCCGGGACGGCGCGAGGCAATCGCGGACGAAGCAACGTGGTAACGTGTTGCGGCACGATCGCCGCACGGTTGAGTAGTTTGTCCTGACTGAATCGCAGCGAGCACGATTCACCTCTCCCTTTGGGAGAGGTCGGCACACGAAGTGCGCCGGGTGAGGGGTTAGGGTATACGAGA
>JARRQH010000084.1:0-10203 GCA_037381985.1 Pseudolabrys sp. | reverse complement strand
GCGCACGAATTCGTCTCCGTGATTGCCTCGGTGCGCAAGCGCGCCATCCATTACCGAGATGTAACGGTGAAGCATCAGGCCACAATTATCTTGATCGGCTTCAAGTAATTTCAATTAAAAATTGGATTTTATTTCAAATTTATGGAACAATACTATACATACTTCTGTATGTTATTATTCCCAATACTGTGACGCCTGCGGCCGGCGCCTCATGATTTCTCGCGCTTCATCTTGCCGGCCCTGTCCGACTCCTGCGGGACAAGCCGGCCGCCGCGCAGCAGTTGCTCCGCCCGATCAGCGGAAACTGGCTTGCTGTAGTAATAGCCCTGCACCTTGCTGACCGGCGACGTGGCGGTGAGGAACGCCCATTCGCGCTCGCTCTCCACCCCTTGCGCAATCACCTCGATGCCGAGCTCGCGGGCGATGCCGACGATGGCACGCACCATGGCGGCGTTCTCGGGATCCCGTGCCGCCGTGCTGGTCAGCATCTGCGGGATCTTGAGCCGGTTGACCCGGTAGGTACGCAGATAATCGAGCGAAGAATACTGGGTGCCGAAATCGTCGATCGAAATCTTCACACCGATCTGCTGCAGCCGTTCAAGCACGTCGTTTTGCGTCAAGGTCGCGCGCGCCAGCATGGATTCGGTGACGTCCAGTTCGAGCGTCTGCGGTGCCAAGCCCCATTTGTCCAGCGTCGTGCGCACGAATTCGACGAATTCGCCGCCAGCCTTGATCTCGACGGGGGAAATGTTCACCGCGAGCGTGGCCGGCGCACAGCCGCCCTTGCGCCAGTCGTGCATCTGCCGGCAGGCCTCATCGAGCACCCAGCGGCCGATGGCGCCAATCGCGCCGGTGCGTTCGGCGACCGCGAGGAAGGCGGACGGCGACAACAGCCCGCGGGTCGGATGCTGCCAACGAATGAGCACCTCCATACCGACAATACGTCCGCTGCTGAGCTCGACCTGGGGCTGATACACCAGCCGGAACTCGCCGCGGTTCAGCGCCCCACTCAATTCGTTCGCCAACTCAACCTGCTCGCGGACCTCGATGTCGAGCTCCTCGGTATGGAAGCGATATTGGTCGCGCCCCTCCTCCTTGGCGCGGTAGAGAGCAATGTCGGCCTGCGCCAGCAAATCCTCCGCCGTCTTGGTCTCGGACTCGTAGATCGCAATGCCGAGGCTGGCGGTCATGTGCAGGGTATTGCCCTCGATCTGATAGGGCTCCGCCAGGGCTTCGCGAATCTTCTCGGCGAGCGTGCCGGCGTCGGCGCTCTCAGCGAGTTCGCTCTGCAGGACGGCGAACTCATCGCCGCCCAAGCGGCCGGCCAAATCGGTGTCTCGAATGCTTTTTTTGATGCGCTTGCTCACTTCGACCAGGAAACTGTCGCCGACCGGATGACCAAGGGTATCGTTGATGTCCTTGAAGCGGTCGAGGTCGATATAGAGCAGCGCGAAGGCGGGCGCGCCGCGGCGGGCGTCGACGAAGGACTGGCGCAGGCGTTCAATGAACGTGTTGCGGTTGGCGAGGCCGGTGAGGGGATCGGTGCGCGCCAGTTGCGCGATCTTCTCCTCGGCGGCCTTGCGATCGGTGATGTCGATCAGCAATCCCTCGATCTCGGTCAGGCGACCCGCGGCGTCCCGGATTTGGCTGTAGCGGTTTTCCACCCAGCGATAGTCGCCGCTGGCGGTCATCAGGCGAAACTCGAAGACGCCGCGCGGGTTGTTGCTTTCGAGCGACTGCGCCTGCTTGTCGCGCACACTGGCGATGTCCTCGGGGTGGATAAGCTGCTGATAGAGACGCGGGGATTCGGTCAGGGCGCTCGGCTCGTAGCCGAACAGCTTGATGTTCTGCGAGATATAGATCATCGGCAGCGACGGCACCCCGCGCAGCCGGTAGAGAACGGTCGGCGTATTCTGAACGATGCGGTTGGCGTTGGTGATTTCGGTGACGTAGCGGTCGCGCTGGATGGCGTTGCCGATCAGGTCTGCAACCGTGCTAAGGATTTCGATCTCGAAGTCGTACCACAACCTGTCGCTCTTGCAGTTGTCGAACCCTATCTGCCCCCAATACTTACCGTCGACCATCACCGGCACCACGAGCAGCGATTTCGTGTCCAGCCGCTCCAGCACCGCCTTGAGATCGCCGGTCGCGGTCCGCAGCTCGGCAGTCACCACTTTTCCATCCCGCAGCGGGCTCTGCCAGGTGGCAAGCTGCGACGACCCCAATGCCGGGTCCTCGAAGAATTTTCGGTCGACGATCGTCTTGAGGCCGAGCGCGTTCCAGGAGTAGCGCAGCCTCGGCACCGAATGGCCGTGGGGTGAGCGCTCGAGCACATTCATACGATCGACCTGCAAAGCGCGGCTAATCGTTTCCAGCGCCTTGGGAAGAGCGTCGTCAAGACTGGACGCGGTAACCAGTTCGGTGGCGCTGGCCGCCACCGCGTGCAACAAGGCGTCGCGCTGCTTGAGTTTCGTTTCGGCAGCCTTGCGCTGGGTGATGTCGCGCTCGATGCCGCGATAACCGCGGAACGCGCCGCCCTTGTCAAAGATGGGAACGCCGCTGGTCTCCATCACGATCTCGGTGCCGTCCTTTGCGACCACCAGGTTCTCCAGCATGGAAAACGGCCGATGGGCGGCGGCGGCGCCGAATTCCTTCTTGACGCGCTCCGCCTCTGCCGGCGGCATCAGATCGAAGGGCGTCTTGCCCATGATCTCGTCCGGCTCGTAGCCCAGCAGCTTGGCCATGGCCGGGGTATAATAGGTATAGCGGCCGCTTTCATCGATCTCCCAGATGTAATCCGTTGTCGATTCCACCAAGCCCCGGTAGCGCTCTTCGCTCTGGCGCACCGCCACTTCGGCCTCGCGGCGCGCGGTCACGTCGCGGAAAATGCCGAGCACGTAGCGCTTGCCGCCGATCTCAACCGGCGCCGAATTGATATCGGCATAGAACACCGAACCGTCCTTGCGCTTGATTGGCATATTGGCGGCAACGTCGACCTCGCCGCGCGCCTGCCGCTCGAATGTCTGCGCAACCATCTGCAGCTTGTCGGCCGGGTGGATGGCGTCGATGGTCAGGCGCAACATCTCGTCTCGGGTACGGCCGAGCATCTGGCAGAGACTGTCATTGGCTGCGAGGAACTTCTTTGTCTCGGCGCCGGCCAATGCAATACCGTCACGCGCACGCTCGAAAATCGCCTTGAATCGCGCCTCGGACTGCCGCAGCGCTTCCTGCGCACGCTGGCGCTCGGTCACATCCATATACGTTCCGAGCATGCCAAACACTTCCCCGGCCGCGTTGCGCAAGGGAACCTTGTTGGTCAGAAGCGTAATCACCCTGCCGTCGGGAGTGGTCTGGGGCTCCTCAATGAGCAACTTGCTCTTGCCCGTGTCGACAACCTCCTGGTCGTCCTTGCGATACAGCTCCGCCTGTTCGTGCCATCCCATCCGGTAGTCATCTTTGCCGACAACGTCCTCCGGGCGGTCAAATCCCGCATCGCGGGCAAAGGGCTCATTGCAGCCCAGGTACGTCAGATTCTTATCCTTCCAGAATACGCGGGCGGGCACCGTATCGAGAATAGCCCTGATGATCTGCTCGGATTCACGTAGCGCCGCTCCTACACGTTTTTGCTCCTCGATCTCATGCGCGAGCATCTCTGTGCGCTCACCTAGTCTCTCATTGGCGCGATTCAGCGTGCGTAGCGGCATGACGCGAAAGGTGATGTAGGACACCACGGCCAGGGCAATACCGAGCAGCGACAACAGAGCAGCGTTGACGATCAATGACCGCACCGACCGCTCAACCTCGACCCGGCCAACGGCCTTGCCTCCCTCCGAAACCGGCATCGACCACACCAGGCGCGGCGCGGCGGGCATGGCGCCCACCACTGCGAGGGACTGACCTTGCGCATCAAATACCGTCAACCGCTCACCCGCGCTGCCTTCCCCGGCAACGATGTGGCTGGCGATATGGCTGGCGATATGGCGCTCGATCGCTGTCTTCTTGGCCCGCCAGGTCTCGGGTTCGCCAGCCATGGCCTCGTGCACCACCTCGTTGGCGACACGCGCATCAGCGCGCATTTCGGCGGTGGCACCCTGGTAGGCGACGACAGCGTAGATGGCGGGCGGAAGCAGCAGCGAGACGACCACCACGACCACCGTCGCGAGCGTCGTAAGTGTGCTCTGCGATGTGAGGCCATCCGGAGTTGGGGAGACGGTCGCTGTCATGGAGCGCCCCTCGGCCGTGCCGCGTCGTCGGCCGGCGCCAGCCGACCCAGCCGCAGCAGCTCGCCTGCCCGATTCGCGCTTACCGCGCGGCTAAAATAATAGCCCTGAACGTAGCGGCCGCCGGCCGCCGCCAGGATCTCGAGCTGCGCCCGGGTCTCCACGCCTTCGGCAATGACCTTGATACCCAGCTCGCGTCCGAGGCCGATCGCCGCGCGCACGATGGCGACGTCGCCGGTATCCTCCGGGAGGTCAGCGACGAATTCCTGCGCGATCTTGATGTGATTGACGTGATAGGCCCGCAGATAGCCGAGCGAGGAATAGCCGGTGCCGAAGTCGTCGATGGCGATCCCGACCCCGAGCGTACGCAGGCGTTCTATGACCTTGCTGTTCTGGCGCGTCGTCTCCATCAGGACCGACTCGGTCAGTTCCAATTCGATCGCCGCCGGCTCGATATTCCAGTGCTGCAGCTTCTGCAACAGATCGTTGTCGAATTCGGGCATCGCCTTCAATTGCGCGGCCGAGACGTTGAGCGCGATCGTGGGCGGTGTCAGCCCCTGCCCGCGCCAGGCGGCGATCTGGCGGCAGACAGTTTCGACGACCCAGCGGCCGAGCGGCAGGATGGAGCCGTTCTTTTCCGCAATCGGGATGAAGCGGGTGGGATAAAGCAGGCCCTGGTTGGGGTGATGCCAACGCGCGAGAGCCTCCAATCCAACGATCCTGCCCGTCTCGATCTCGACCTGCGGCTGATAGACGAGCTCCAGTTCGCCGCGATCGAGGGCGCGCCGAAGGTCACCGCCAAGCATGACGCGCTCGATGGTTGCGACGTCGAGCTCCTCGGAATGGAAGTGGAACTGGTTGCAGCCAAGTTCCTTCGCCCGGTAGAGCGCAACGTCCGCCCGCTTGACCATGTCCTCGGGATCGGTCGCTTCGGCTGAGTAGACGGAAATGCCGATGCTGGCGGTGACGTGCAGTTCGGTGCCGAGCCCGAACGGTTCGGTCAGCGCGCGCAACACCCGGGCGGCCAAAGCGCCGGCGTCGGACGGCTCCGACACGGAGGTCTGCAGAATGGCGAACTCGTCACCGCCAAAACACGCCACCAAGTCGCCGCTCGTTCGGCTCAGACGCGTCAAGCGCTCGCCCACCGCCTTCAACAACTCGTCGCCTTTGGAGTGCCCGAGAACGTCGTTGATGTCCTTGAAGCGGTCGAGATCGATGTAGTGAATGGCAAAGGGGGAACCACCGCGCCGCGCGGCGACGAAGGCGCTATTCAGATCGTTCATGAACGCCTTGCGATTGGCGAGGCCGGTGACGGGATCGAATAGAGCGTAATGCGCGATTTCGGCTTCGGCGGCCTTGCGGTCGTCGATGTCGATCAGGATGCCTTCGATCGCGGTTAGGACATGCTTGTCGTCGTAGAGCGCGCGGGTGCGCTCCTCGACCCAGATATAGCGGCCATCGGTGGTACGGATGCGCCGCTCGCGACCGACTTCGGTGACCTTTCCTTCCACGATGTTTTCGATGTCGCGCATCACGTCCGGCAGATCGTCCGGATGGAAAATGTCGAGATAACGGGTCGGCGACGCCAGGAATTCGCTGGCGTCGTAGCCGTAGCGGCTGACGTTGCGCGACACGTAGATGAGTGAAAACGGCGGCGCCGGTCCGATGCGGTAGAGCATGACCGGGCTGTTTTCGATGATGCGGTTGGCATCCTCCAGCGCCTTGAGATCGCGCGCGCGCACGATACTCGCGCCCACCATTTCGGCTAGCGTCTTCAGAGAGTCGACCTCGACCGCTGTCCAGACCCGCTCCTGTTCACAGTCGTCGAGGCCCAATTGGCCCCACCACTTGTCCTCGACGAAGATAGGAACAATCAGAACCGATTTGATGCCGGTCGCCGACAATACGCTGCGGAACGGCTCGTCGGCCTGACGCGTAAGAACGGCGAGCGGCTCGCCTTTGGCCAGTGCGGGTATGAGTCGCTCGCGATCCCAGACCTCGTGGTCAAGCCGGTCGTTTAGGGCGGCCGCCGAGCCGACGCCGGGGGCATCCCACTCGAGCCACAAGGTCGGCGCAATCCGGCCGGTGTCCTCTTGCTCGTTGGTATAGAGCTGAACGCGGCTGACGCGACCGGCGCGCCCGATCCGCTCCAGCACCGCGGGAATGGCCTGGTCCGGCGCCAGCGACCGCAGCAACTCCGTCGCGCTCTCGGTTACCGCCTGACGGATATCGTCTGCGTGGGCGGCGTCCTTGCGCCGCTGCGCCAGTTCGTCGGTGACCGCGCGTGGGACAGCGCCGGCCTTTCGGTTTCCCGCGGTGTCGGGACCTTTGTCTTTCATCGCCTGCATCCGCGCCCTGTCCGTCGCACCAACCAGCCGAATGGGCACTATTCGACGGAACCAGCCGCGCAGCTCCTCGCACACGTCTACGTTATCATGGACGGCTTGGCACGCGCGCCGCTTGACAAGCGGTCAAATAGAATTTCGGAAAAAGAGAATCCCACCTTCTTTATGAAGAATCCGTTGGAATACTCTAACCACAATCGAAGTAGTATTTTTATACTGATACTGTATTATAGTAAAACTACAATATAATTTTTCTATTAATTAAGTCACGAGCTGTTCCACGAATACGGAAATATAGAAATTAAATCGCCTACCAAAGCCTTCAAATCTAATGCGCCACATAATTGTACCACCAAGATTTACATATTGGAGGTAGTATTTTTGTCACCTGAAACTGAAGCATGCGGCGGCCGGCAGAGCGGCCACGCTAGGCAAGCACTCGGAAATGCTCGCCCTACAAGGGGGCCGGAATGTCACAACGGCAAAAATACTACGAAAGACAAGACCTCGAATCTGAAACCCAAGGCCACGGCCACGGGACGGAAGCACCCAAGGCTTCCGAAGGACATCTGAAGTCGCGCGTGGTCAAACGCTCGCTGGTGGTCGGCGGGCACAAGACCAGCGTTAGCCTGGAAGATGCGTTCTGGCTCGAGCTCAGGGCCATTGCCCAAAGCCTCGGCGTTCACCTTTCCCAACTTGTGGGCAGTATCGATCTCGAACGCCAGCACAGTAACCTGTCGTCGGCGATCCGGCTGTTCGTCTTCGAATACCGCAGCCACAGCAACCCCGACGAATTGAGCCAGACGTCCCAGGCGGTGCTCGTGCGGACCAAACGCTACAGCCACGGCGCCCACTAATGGGCCGCTACCCTCGCAGCCAGAGCGCCTGACGCCCGCCTGCGTGGTGGGCGGCGGAGCATAATGATGGGATGCGGCTGGAGCGGGCGAAGGGAATCGAACCCTCGTATGCAGCTTGGGAAGCTGCCGTTCTACCATTGAACTACGCCCGCGTCCGGCTCTCGCTATATAGCGAAAGCCGCCGGCCGGTCGCAAGTGGCGCGATTCTACCCCTTGAAATGCTTGGACAGCTTCAGGCTCTGCGCCTGGTAGTTCGAGCCGATGCCCTGGCCGTAGAGCGTGTCCGGCCGCGCCATCATGGTCTCGTAGACCAGGCGGCCGACGATCTGGCCGTGCTCGAGGATGAACGGCACCTCGCGCGAACGCACCTCCAGCACCGCGCGCGATCCGCTGCCGCCGGCACCGGCGTAGCCAAAGCCGGGGTCAAAGAAGCCGGCGTAGTGCACGCGGAACTCGCCGACCAGCGGATCAAACGGCACCATCTCGGCCGCGTAGTCGGGCGGCACCTGCACCGCTTCCTTCGACGCCAGGATGTAGAACTCGTTGGGATCGAGGATGAGGCTGCGGTCGGGGCGCGCGGAAATCGGCTCCCAGAAATCGAGCACGCTGTAGCCGGCGCGCCGGTCGACGTCGATCAAGCCGGTGTGGCGCTTGGCACGATAGCCGACGATTCCCGGCCGCTCCGCACCGCCGAGATGGCCGGAAAGATCGACGCTCACCGCCACGCCGTCGCTGACGTCGGCGTCGTCGCTGTCGACCAGCCGCTCGCGCGCGTGCAACGCCCGCAACGCATCTGCGTCGAGCGACGCATGCCCGCGGCGGAAGCGGATCTGCGAAAGCCGCGATCCCTCGCGCACCAGCACTGGAAAAGTGCGCGGAGAGATTTCGGCATAGAGCGGGCCGTGATAGCCGGCCTCGACTCGGTCGAAGCCGCGGGTCTCGTCGGCGATGACGCGGGTGAACACGTCGAGCCGACCGGTCGAGCTCTTCGGGTTCGCGGAGGCCGCAATGTCTTCGGGCAGCGCCATGCTTTCCTGCAGCGGCACGATATAGACGCAGCCGGTCTCCAGCACCGCGCCGTCGCTGAGCGAGAATTCATGCAGCTTCAATTCGTCGATGCGCTGCGCGACCGTGGTCGTGCCCGGCAGGAAACTCGCGCGCACGCGATAGGCGATGTCGCCGAGCCGCAGGTCGAGGCTCGCAGGCTGCACCTGATCGGGCACGAAGGCGCTCACCGTCAGGATACCGCCGTCGGCGGCAAGCTGCCGGATCATGCCGTCGGGCAGGATGCCCTTGTCCTCGATGGCGAAGGAAAGTGCCACGCGGCTTCAACTCCTCCCCGTCATCCTGAGGTGCGAGCGCAGCGAGCCTCGAAGGATGATCGGCCACGATACAGGTCGTCACCCTTCGAGGGCCGCCTGCGGCGACCACCTCTGGGTGACGGAGCTTCGCTCGATCTAACCCGAGAGGCGGCTTGACGGGAAGGCGTAGGGTCCGCTAGGAACACTTTATCCCGTGGTCAATTTGAGCCGGCCGGCTTGCAGCCACGTTAAATAAGTCGCTAAAAGGCCGGGGACACGTGAGCCCGGCCGAGAGCTTTCTCTCCGGCCGGTTTTTTATTGCCGGCGCCAGAGGCCAACCCGGGCGCCGGGTGGAAGGAGACCACGATGTCCGCGTCCAAGTCCGCATCTGCGTCCAAGTCTGGATCCGAGTCTGGGTCCGAGTCTGGGTCCAAGACCTACCGCCCCGAAACCCGCCTGGTGCACGCCGGCACCCTGCGCTCGCAATTCGGCGAGATGTCGGAGGGGCTGTTCCTTACGCAAGGCTACATTTACCCGAGCGCGGAGGAATGTGAGTCGCGGTTCTCTGGCAAGACCCCCGGCTACATCTACTCGCGCTATTCCAACCCGACCATCGCCATGTTCGAGCAGCGTATGGCCTCGCTCGAAGGCGCCGAGGCCGCGCGCGCCACCGCCACCGGCATGGCCGCTGTCACCACCGCGCTCATGGGTCAGCTCAAGGCCGGCGACCACGTCGTGGCGGCCAAAGCACTGTTCGGCTCCTGCCGTTGGGTGATCGAGGACTGGCTCGGCCGCTTCGGCGTCACTTCTACTTTGGTGAACGGCGCAAATCTCGACGCGTGGAAGAACGCGGTGCAGAAGAACACCAAGGTGTTCTTCATGGAAACACCGACCAATCCGACATTGGAAGTCTATGATATCGTGGCGGTCGCCGACATCGCGCACAACGCCGGCGCGACGTTGACGGTCGACAACGTGTTTGCCACCGCGCTCTACCAGAGCCCGCTCACGCTCGGCGCCGACTGCGTGGTCTATTCGGCGACCAAGCACATCGACGGCCAGGGCCGCGTGCTCGGCGGCATGATTCTCGGCTCGGAGAAGTTCATCCAGGACAACGTGCACCAGTTGATACGGCAGACCGGGCCGTCGCTGTCGCCGTTCAACGCCTGGGTGCTGTTGAAGGGCCTGGAAACGCTATCGGTGCGCGTGCAGCGACAGACCGAAACCGCGGCGGCCGTGTCGGTCGCGCTCGACGGCCACAAGAAGCTCACGCGGCTGATCTATCCCGGCCACCCCAGCCATCCGCAGGCCGATATCGTACGCAAGCAGATGAAGGCGGGCTCGACGCTGGTCTCGTTCGAGATCAAGGGCGGCAAGGAAGGCGCCTTCCGTTTCCTCAACGGCCTGAAGCTCATCGGCATCACCAACAATCTCGGCGACGCCAAGAGCCTGATCACGCACCCGACCACCACCACTCACC
>JARRQH010000083.1:0-10396 GCA_037381985.1 Pseudolabrys sp. | reverse complement strand
GGGCGGCTGGCCCATGACCATGTTCCTGACCCCGGCGGGCGAACCGGTGTGGGGCGGCACCTATTTCCCGAAAGATTCGCGCTACGGCCGACCGGCCTTCGTCGACGTGCTGCGCGAGGTGTCGCGGCTGTTCAACGAAGAGCCGGACAAGATCGAGCAGAACCGAACGGCGCTGCTGGCGCGGCTTGCCGAAAAGGCGCGGCCGCAGGGCCGGGCGACCGTCGGCCTCAAGGAGCTCGATGGCGCAGCCAAGCAGGTCGGCAACGCCTTCGACACCCTGCACGGCGGTCTGGGCGGCGCGCCCAAGTACCCGCAGCCGATGATCCTGGAGTTCCTGTGGCGGGCGGGGCAGCGCACGCAGGACCCACTGTTCTTCCAGACCGTCGAGCACAGCCTGGTGCACATGTGCGAGGGCGGCATCTACGACCATCTCGGCGGCGGCTTCTCGCGCTACTCCGTGGATGAAAAGTGGCTGGTGCCGCATTTCGAGAAGATGCTCTACGACAACGCCCAGCTCCTGCCGCTGCTGGCGCTGGCCTGGCAGCACAGCGGCATCGAGCTGTTCGCCGAGCGGGCGCGCGAGACCGTGGGCTGGCTGCAGCGCGAAATGGTGACCGGCGAGGGGGCGTTCGCCGCCTCGCTCGATGCCGATTCCGAAGGCGAGGAGGGCAAATTCTACGTCTGGTCGCTCCAGGAGATCGAAGCGATTCTGGGCCCGGACGCGGCCGATTTTTCAGCGCAATATGACGTGACCCCCGGCGGCAACTTCGAGGGACACAACATCCTCAATAAACTCAAGCACTTACCGCGCAGCAGGAAGGATGGCTGGGAGGCCGCCTTCGCGGCCGACCGTGACCCCGACGCCGCAGCACGGTTTTCCATGTTTCGCGGTAAGTTATTGAACGCACGTGAGAAACGAATCCCGCCCGGTCTGGACGACAAGGTGCTGGCGGACTGGAACGGGCTGATGATTGCGGGCCTGGTCGAGGCCGGAATCCTCCTCGGTGAGCCGTCCTGGCTGGACATGGCGCGCCGGGCCTTCGATTTTGTTGCAGTGCACATGACGCGGGACGAGCGGCAAGATTCGCGACTTGGCCACTCCTGGCGAGCAGGGCAGTTGCTGCTGCCCGGGCTCGCCTCCGACTACGCCGCCATGATCCGGGCGGCGCTGGCGCTTTACGAAGCGACCGGGGAGAGCGGCTTCCTGGAGCGGTCGCTCGACTGGCAGCGCGAGCTCGACGCCCACTACGCCGACCCCGAAACGGGCGCCTATTTCCTGACCGCCGATGACGCCGGCGACCTGGTGGTTCGGCCGCATTCGACCGCCGACGACGCCATCCCCAACGCCAACGGCCTTGAAGCCGGCAACCTGGTGCGGCTCGCCGTGCTCACCGGCGATCCTCAATGGCGGGAGAAGGCCGACCGGCTGATCGAGGGCATCATCGCCGCGCAGGCGCCCAACCTGTTCGGCCATGTCTCGCTGTTGAACGCCCTCGACCTGCGCCTGCGCGCCGCCGAGATCGTTTGCACCGGCCCGGACGCGGAAGCCTTCGCGCACGGAGCGCTCAAGCTGCCCTATCTCGACCGCATCGTGCTGCGGGCACCTTCCGCCGACGCGCTGCCCGCGACGCATCCCGCGCAGGAGAAGCTCAAAGTTGTTTCCGGCAGCGCCGCCTTCGTCTGCGTCGGCGAGACGTGTTCGCTGCCGGTCACGGCGCCGGAGAAGATTGCGGACGCGATGGCGGGGCTGTGGACCCAGCCGGTGTCTTGATCTTGCCGCGCTGACGGCGGACATTGGCGACTCTCCCGGGGGCGCGCCAAGGGATCAAAGAGAGACCCATCACATGCGTGTCTTGCTCGGCCTCGCCGCCGCCGGCCTTATCGCCACGAGCTTTGTCGCTACATCGCTCACCGCCGCCCACGCGGAAAACTATTGCGGCTTCCTCGACCAGGCGCATGCGCGCGTGCGCTGCGGCTTCACCAGCGTCAAGGACTGCAAGCAGGCGCTGCATCACAAAAGGGATGCCGTGTGCATGCCGAGCCCGAGCTTCGCGTAGCGCATGAGCGTGCGGAAGAGCTGACGCTCACCCCGCCTTGCGCAATGCGCCCGCGGCGCGCTTGAGCCACGGGCTCCAGGGCTCGGGCGCGATCAGGCCGTCGCTGATCCACACCGGCTGCAGCACGTTGTGAGCGTCGAAACGGCCGATCACCGCCGGCTTGTGCAGGTGCTGGTTCTCGGCGTCGAGCATGACGTCGAAACCTGACGGCGCGCGCAGACGACGACCGGCCAGCGCGCGGCGCACCGCGGCCGGCTCGGTGGTGCCGGCTTGCGCGACCGCTTCCGCCCACAGCTTGAAGCCGATCCACGTCGCCTCCATGGGATCGTTGGTGACGGCGTTCGGGTCACCGGTGAAGGCGCGCCACTCCGACACGAAGGTGTGGTTCTCAGGGCTGTCGATGGTGTTGAGATAATTCCACGCCACCATGTGGCCGATCAGGCGGCGTTCGGCGAGAGCCGGCAATTCCATTTCGCCCAATGACAGGCTCATCACCGGCAGGCCGTCGGCGTCGAGCCCCTGCGCGGCGCGCTCGCGGAAGAAGTGCACGTTGGCATCTCCCGTCAGCGTGCCGACGATGGCGCCGTCGCGGCCGGCGAACTTGCGGATGCGATGCACGATGTCGGCCCAGTCGCGTTCGCCGAACGGCGTGTAGAGCTCGTCCACGGCGTCGTCGCCGATGCCCTTGGCGGCGAGGTAATTGCGGATGATGGCGTTGGTGGTGCGCGGATAGACGAAATCGGTGCCGAGCAGGAAGAAGCGGCGGCGCCCCTGGCGAAGCAGGTAGTCGACCGCCGGCAACGCCTGCTGCGCGGGCGTGGCACCGGTGTAGACCACGTGCGGCGATTGCTCCTCACCCTCGTACTGGCTCGGGTAGAACAGCAGCCCGTCGTGGCGCTCGAGCACGGGCAGCACGCGCTTGCGCGAGGCCGAGCTCCAGCAGCCGAAGATGGCCGCCACACCGTGCTCGCTCAGCAACGACTCTGCTTGCGCGGCGTAAGCTTCGACGTCCGAACGCGGATCCATGATCGCCGCTTCCACCGGCCGGCCGAGCAGCCCGCCGGCGCGGTTCAACTGCTCGATCATCATCACCAAGAGCTGTTGCAGCGGTCGCTCGCTGGTGGTCAGCGTGCCCGACAGCGAATGCAGGATACCGATCTTGATGGAGCCGTGATCGAGATCGGCGAAATAGCGGCTCACCGATCCGGTCAGGGTCTGCGCGCCGGAGATCAGGTCGTTGGCGGTCGTGAGCACCGCGTCGCCGGCGAGCGACACGTCGGTGACCACGGCGCGGATGCCGGGCAGCGCATCGCTCACCGTGGCCGCGACCTTGCTCGCCTCGCTGCCGATGAAGTCGAGCTGGCCGATCTGCTGCTCCATGAAGCGGGTGATGCGCTCGTTGACCTCGCCCATGGCGGCGACGCTGCGGCCGACCGCGCCGATGGCCTCGCCGGTGTCCTGCACCGCCTCCTGGATACCGTGGACCTGGGCGCCGACTTCGCTGGTCGCCTGCGCGGTGCGACGGGCAAGCTCCTTCACCTCCGCCGCCACCACGGAGAACCCGAGCCCCGCTTCGCCGGCGCGCGCCGCTTCGATGGTGGCGTTGAGCGCCAGCAGCGAGGTCTGCCCGGCGATGGTGTTGATCAGCTTGATGACTTCCTCGATGCGCCCGGCGGCGAGCCCGAGGATGCGCATGGCCTCATCGGCGCGCGCCAGCTCGCTGGCCGTCCGCTGGCTCGCTGCATGCGCTTCGTCCACCTGGCGACCGGAATCGATGGCCAGCGTCTGCACGTCGATTGCCGCCGACGCCATCGCCGCCACGTCCTCGGCCGCTTGCTCGGCGGCCCGCGACGACAGCGCCACCTGCTGCGCCATCAGACGGTTGCTCTCGGCGAGATCGGCGGCGGTGCCGCGGATGCGTTCTCCCGCGGTGGTGAATTCATTGACGACGTCGTCGATGCCGCGCCGGAAGTTGCCAGTGAAGAAGGCGCGGCCGGCGTGATGCAGCCGCGCCTCCGTCTCGCGCCGTCGTTGGTCGACGGCGAGCGTATCGGCCTCGATCAACGCGCCGCGAATGACCTCTGCGGTCTGGCCGAACTCGCGGAGCGCGCCGTCGCCGAGATGGCCCGGCAAGCTGAGATAACGGTCGCCGCCGGCGATCTTGCCGATGGCGGCGGTCACGGTGGCCAGCCGCCATTCGGCGAACGCGCCAACCGTCGCGGCGCCGACGACACCGACGGCAAGCGTCACGATCACCGAATGAGACAACTGCAGCGCAAGCACCACCGCCGCGGTGACAAGGAAGGTCGGCACCGCAATCCACAGGGCCGGGCGCGGAATATTACGGCGACTTTTCGGGGACATCGTCTGCTCACGGAGAAATTCCGCAGCGCAAAATCGCCCGAGTATGGTTGCCAAAATCTTTAATAGTGACCTGCGCAACCGCATCAATTAGCGGCAAAGGCGCTTAAAGTTTGGGCGCCCGTCGCTGCGTTATTCCCGGATGCCGCGCCAGTCGAGCGCGTCGGCTTCTCGCTTGATCCAGCGCCGAAACGCGTCAGCAGCCGCGGTCGGCTTGCGGCCTTTCGCCCATACCAGGCTGAAGGCGCGGCCGGACGGCAGCGCGAGCTTCACCGGCATGATCAGCCGTCCCGTGCGCAGGTCGTCGTAGGCCATGATGTCGTAGGTGAGCAAAACGCCCGCGCCTTCGGCGGCGGCATCGAGCGCGTGGTCGGCGCTGTTGAATCGAAGGCCGCGCCTGACATCGGCATTGTCGACGCCGGCGGCCGCGAACCAGCGGCTCCAATCCGGGCTCGCGCCCCGCGCCGCCAGCGTCTCATCGTGGATCAACGGCAGCCGCGCCAGCGCTTGCGCATCCTTCACCGGCCCGTGTTGCTCGAGCAGGCGCGGACTACAAACCGGCACGTAGGTGATGTCGACGAGCTTCTCGGACTCCAGTGCCGTATCGGGCGCCTGATCGACCTGCATGTTGCGCACGGCGAGATCGATACCGTCGGTGGCGAAATTCGCATTGGCGTGCGCCGATGAAATGCGCACATCGATATCGGGATAGGCTTCGCCGAAACGATAAAGCCGCCGCGCCAGCCATTTCGACGTCAGGCCGGGCGACGTACTGACCACCAGAACATGCGCCGCATGCGCGACGTCGAGACTGGCCACCGCCTCGCGGATATGGGCGAAGCCGGTCTGCAAACCGGGATAGAGCTGCTTGCCCGCGGTGGTGAGCGCGATCGCCCGCACCCGCCGTTCGAACAGCTTGACCCCGAGGAAATCCTCCAGGCCACGGATCTGATGGCTGAGCGCGCCCGCCGTGACGTTCAGCTCGCGCGCCGCCTGGGCAAAACTCAAATGCCGCGCGGCGGCCTCGAAGGCGCGCAGGGCGGACAGCGGGGGCAGGGCGCTACGCATGAGATTATCTCAACTATTGGCTGAAACCATATCCTTTGTAAACGGAGAAAACCAGGACGATCTTCCGGATCACGAACGAGGTCCGCTCAACCATCGACGGACCACAGACCGGAGACAGGATCATGGCCTACGTTGCTCGCCCAACCGACTTTCAAACCAACGTCTCGCCTCGCTCCACGCCTGCGGCGCTCGCGCCGACCCAGAAGCGCCCCGGCCTCCTGCGCCGGCTCTACAAGACGATCATGGAGAATCGCCAGAAAAGCGCCGACCGCGACATCGCCGCCTTGCTCGCACGGCGCGGCTATCGGCTGACCGATAGTGTCGAACGAGAGATCGACGCGTATTACATCAAAGGCGGATGGCAGACGCGACGCTGAGCCAACGGCGCCGCGCCTATGCCGCCGGTTTGTGAACGGCCAATCCGACCATCACCAGAGCGATGCCCATAACGTCGCGCCCGGTCGGAATCCGCAGCCAGGCCACCCCTAGCACCCCCACCGCCGGGAACAGCAGCACCGCGAACGACGGCCCGAGGTAACGGAAAATGGCGCTGATCACGAATCAAGCGTGCGACGGCACGTCCTTCTGGCCGCGAAACCGTTCGAAAACAGGGGCTGAAAGCGGACCATCCATTGCCTTACGATCGGACGCCGGACCGTATCTTTTTATGGTCAATTGGTGACGTTCTGCGAAATTGCTGCGCCCAATAGAAGGGACGGGCGATGAAACGCCTTCGATCCGAAAGTCAGCCGCTGGATATCACCGACGTCCAGATCCTGCTGGCGCTCGCGGTCGACGCGCGCACCAGCGTGGCCGATCTCGCCCGCATGGTCTCCCTGTCCCCGCCGACGGTTTCGGAGCGGATCAGGCGGCTGGAGGAGGCCGGCGTTATCGAGGGCTACGCCGCCACCATCAATCCCAAGGCGCTCGGCCTGCCGATTTCGGCCTGGCTGCGCGTGCGCCCGACGCCGGGGCAGCACTACAAGGTGGCCGACATCCTGCGCGGCCGGCCGGAGATCGTCTCCTGCGATCGCATCACCGGCGAAGACTGCTTCCTGGCGCGCGCCCATGCGCGTTCGGTCGAGGACCTGGAGCGGCTGATCGACGCCATCACGCCGTTCGCCATGACCAACACCTCTATCGTCCAGTCCTCGCCGGTTCCCAACCGCATCCCGCCGATTCCGAGCGTGAAGGCAGGCTAAATCGGAACATCCCCCGAGGCGCGCGCCATCGGCCCTCGCGCGGTCCACGCCATCGGTCCCCCGCGCGATCCGGTATTCATCGCACCGCGCAAAAATACAGTCTTCACATGTATAAAATAACTTTTATCATTCTGCGTGTATCGCACCGCCTGCATCCATTTATGCGCAGAGGTGCGCCAAATGTCATTTTCACGATCAGTCCTGATCTGGTGTACGATTGCGCTTATGGCTGCCCTGACGACGGTAAGCTTCGCGATTACAGGCTTGTCGGTCGATGCCAGCCACAATCTCTCGTTTTTCGCGTTCCTTGCGATCCTGTTCGCGTTGAACGCGTTCTACCGCTTCGCGCGTCCCAACCGGCATCTGCGGACGGCGACGGAAACGACCGCCCAGCTTCTGCTCGTGCTGCTGTTCGGCATCCTGCTCACTTACGCCGCCACCGCCGCCGACCTGCCTTATCGCGACGCCTCGCTTCTCGCCGCCGATCGAGCTCTCGGCTTCGACTACCAAGCATACCTTACGTTCTTCGACGCTCAGCCCGAACTCCGCAGCCTCATCGGCGCCGCCTATCTGATGTTGCTGCCGCAATTCCTGGCAATACCGTTGGTGCTGTTGGTGGCCCGCCGCGAGGCACGTCTCCAAATATGGCTCTTGGCCGTCGCCGTCGCATTGATCCTGACCTCGGCCATCTATCTGTTCGTGCCGTCGGTCACCGCCTTCGTGTACATCGAATTCGGCGGCCCCGCCCACATTCCGGCCCACTACTACACGCCGGTACCAACCATCGAAGCATTGCGCGCCGGCGTCATGCACACGGTCCGGCTCAATCACTTGGAAGGCCTGGTCACTTTTCCGAGCTTCCACACGGCCGGCGCACTGCTCTTCGTCTGGGCATTGTGGCCGCTACGAAGGCTCCGCTGGTTGGCGGTGGCGCTTAATGCCGCGCTCATCTCCGCAACGCCGAATATCGGAGGGCATTACGCCGTCGACGTGATTGCGGGCGCTGCGGTGATGCTACTGTCGGTCGCAACCGCCAAATGGCTATGCTCCTGGGTGGAAGAGCCGAAAGTCGCAGCGATGGCCATGCTATATTCGCCGAAATAAAAAAGGCCGGGCGATCTGCCCGGCCTTTCGCTTTCATCGACGCAGCGCGGCGTCAGGTATTCATCGACTCGAAGAACTCGCTGTTGGTCTTGGTATTGCGCAGCTTGTCCAACAGGAAGTCGATGGCGTCCATGGTGCCCATCGGATTGAGGATGCGGCGCAGGACGTACATCTTCTTGAGCACCGCCGGCTCGGTGAGCAGCTCTTCCTTGCGGGTGCCCGAGCGCGTGATGTCGATCGCCGGGAAGGTGCGCTTGTCAGCGACCTTGCGGTCGAGAATGAGCTCGCTGTTGCCGGTGCCCTTGAACTCTTCGAAAATCACCTCGTCCATGCGGCTGCCGGTATCGATCAGCGCGGTGGAAATGATGGTGAGCGAACCACCCTCTTCGATGTTACGCGCGGCGCCGAAGAAGCGCTTCGGCCGCTGCAGGGCGTTGGCGTCGACACCGCCGGTCAGCACCTTGCCGGACGACGGCACCACGGTGTTATAGGCGCGGCCCAATCGGGTGATGGAGTCGAGCAGGATCACCACGTCGCGCTGGTGCTCGACCAAGCGCTTGGCCTTTTCGATCACCATTTCCGCGACCTGCACGTGGCGAGATGCCGGCTCGTCGAAGGTCGAGGACACCACCTCGCCTTTCACCGAGCGCTGCATGTCGGTGACTTCTTCCGGCCGCTCATCGATCAGCAGCACGATGAGATAGCATTCCGGGTGATTGGCGGTGATGGCATGGGCGATGTTCTGCAGCAACACCGTCTTACCGGTGCGCGGCGGTGACACGATCAGCGCGCGCTGACCCTTGCCAATGGGCGCGACGATATCGATGACCCGAGCCGAGTAGTCCTTCTTGGTCGGATCCTCGTGTTCCATCTTCAGCCGCTCGTCGGGATAGAGCGGCGTCAGGTTGTCAAAGTTGATCTTGTGACGCGCCTTATCGGGGTCCTCGAAATTGATCGTATTGACCTTGAGCAGCGCGAAGTAGCGCTCGCCCTCCTTGGGCGAACGGATGTGACCCTCGACCGTGTCGCCGGTACGCAGCGCGAAGCGACGGATCTGGGAGGGCGAGACGTAGATGTCGTCGGGGCCGGACAGATAATTGGATTCCGGCGAGCGTAGGAAGCCGAAGCCATCTGACAGCACCTCGACGACGCCCTCGCCGATGATGTCGACCTCCTGGGTCGCGAGCTGCTTCAGGATCGCGAACATCAGCTCCTGCTTGCGCAGGGTGCTGGCGTTCTCGACCTGGTGCTCTTCGGCAAAGGCGAGCAATTCGGCAGGAGTCTTGGCTTTGAGGTCCTGGAGTTTCATTTCCCGCATACGGGGTTGGTCCTGGTGAAGAGAAACCGGCGGCGTCTTGGTGGAAAAACCGAAAGTCCGGCGCTGGTTCGATAGACGGATAGAGATCGCAGGTCAGGAACGGACGGTGCTTTGGGAAGGTATCCCGGGGCCCGATGTGCGACCGGCCCGAACGCGAAGGGAGCCGGAACGCTAGTCACATCCGCCTGCGTTCGGTGGGATGACCCTAAGATATGCGCAGCCCGCGTTTTGCGCAAGAGGGCGCGAATACGAGCTGACCAAGCAGTTAACCGGAAATTCCGACTGGACTGTGGAGGAGCGCCTCAGAACGGCTTGACGGTGACCAAAATCACAATAGCGATCAGCAGGATCGTCGGTATCTCATTGGCAATACGAAAGAATTTCGGTGAGCGCGGGTTGCGGTCGAAGTGGAAATCGCGCGCCCAGTGGCTGAACAGGCCGTGCAGGACGGTCATGATCAGCACCAGGGCGAGCTTGGCGTGGAACCAGCCGGCGCCGAGCCAACCGCCCTGCAGCACCAGGGTGATTCCCAGGAGCCAGGTCAGAATCATCGCCGGGGTCATGATGTAACGCAGCAGCCGGTGCTCCATGACCTTGAAGGTCTCGGAGGCCTCGGAGCCGGGCGCGACGTCGGCGTGATAGACAAACAGCCGCGGCAGATAGAGCATGCCGGCCATCCAGGCGATAACCGCGATGATGTGGAAGGCCTTGATCCAGAGGTACATCGTGTCTTCCGTTCGGGCACGCCATCCTTCGAGGCTCGGGCTCCGCCCTCGCACCTCAGGATGACGTGATCAGCATACAGCGCAAGTCCGTCATCCTGAGGTGGCCGCGCTAGCGGCCCTCGAAGGATGTCGGCCCCCTACCCCCGCACCCGCTTCAGCATCCGCTCGACATGCGCGATCGGCGTCTGCGGTAAAATGCCATGGCCGAGATTGAAGATATGCGGCCCGCCCGAAAAGGCCTCGAGCACCGCATCCACTTCGCGGTCGAGCACCTCGCCGCCGGCCAGCAAAATCTGCGGATCGACATTGCCCTGCACCGGCACTCGTGACTGGATCCGTTCGCGGACGAATTTGCGGTCGATCTCGCTTTCCAGGCTCACGGCATCGCCGCCGGTTTCGTCCACATAGCGCGGGATGCCGGCGCCGGCCCCGCGGGGAAAGCCGATAATCTTCACGCCCGGCTTCTTCTCGCGCAGCTTCGCGACCAGCCTTTTTGTCGGCTGCACGCACCAGCGCTCGAAGCCTTCCGGCGGCAGCGCGCCCGCCCAGGTATCGAAGATC
>JARRQH010000082.1:0-10420 GCA_037381985.1 Pseudolabrys sp. | reverse complement strand
GCGGCGGCGGTTTCCACGGTCGTGCAGAAGGCCTGCACCGATACGCGCGGTGCCGGCGCGATATGCTCTTCGGGTGCGGTCTCTTGGGCCGGCACCATGGGCACTTCGTCTTCGGCGACGGTGGCGATCTGCGAAGGGTGTCTAATCATATTCAGAAGTCGCTGATCTTGGCTTTGTCGTAGCCGCTGTATTTGCCGGATGGGTCTTGACCCTTGGCGTACTTGTCGATCGCTTCCGCGCGGCGCGCCTCATAGGCCGGCGTCGTGCCGCGCGGCTGCACCAGGTCGGCGGGGTTCGCCACCATGGCGGCGATATTGTGCTGCGTGGCGCAACCGAAATTCCAGTACGGGCGGTTCGTAAGGTACTGCTTGCCGCTGGCAGGGCCGACATCCTTCGGCCACTGCCCGCACGGCCCCGCCGAGGCCACCAGCTTGGAATAGTTCAGCTTGATGCTGGCGAGGGCGTTGCCCGCCGCCCGATAGCGACGCACGTGGACCGCGCCGCGCGGAATGCGGGATGCGGCAAAGATCGAGTAGATCTGGCGCAGCGAATCCGTGGCCGCGCGGGCCGTCTTCCGGTTCGACGGCACGGCGATGACGATGCCGCCGGTGCCCTCGTGCCGCCAGCCTTGCGCGAACGCCAGCACGTCGGCGCGTTGGCCGGGGTTGAGCCCGCCGCGGTAGCGGCCGAGGAAGACGTCCACCGTCTGTCGGCCCTGATGCAGGGTGATCGGATGACGCTGACGAACGTCGTACGGGTAGTTGTCGGCGACGTTGGGGTGCTGGAAACAACCCGCTAGCAGCACGGCAAGGCCGCCGAGCGCGGTGAGGCGCAGCGTAGAGCGGCCGTCCAGCCTGACGATCGTTCGAATGAAGGGGGGCATCGATCGTCTCCGCTCAATCGAGGATGAAGCCGAACTTGCCGTGATAGGCATTTTCGGTCTTGGTAGGCATCTTGGACTTGCCGCCGTAGATGCGATTGAGATGGCCCAGGAATACGGCTGACGGGTCGCTCGGATCTCTAAAGCCGTCGGTCGGCCGCGCGAGCTTGTTCTCGGCCACCGCGCGCACGATGTAGGGCGTCACCAGGATCACAAGTTCCGTCTTGTTGTTGACGTAATCCCGACTTCGGAAGAGCGTGCCGAGGATCGGAACCTGATACAGCCCGGGAATGCCGTTGATCGCGTGCTTGGTCTGTTGTTGGAACATGCCAGCCATGGCGAGGGAGCCGCCTGAAGGTATCTCGACGGTTGTCTCGGCTCGGCGAGTTGCAAGCGAGGGAATCGTGAAGCCCTGAATTGTCACGGCGCCCTCGTTGGATATCTGCGATACCTCAGTCATCACCTTGAGGCTGATGCGTCCTTCGGACAGTACGACTGGCGTAAAGTTCAGGCTCACACCAAACTTTTTGTATTTGACATTCGGCTGGCAGCCGTTGGTTTGGCAACTGACGGTCACGACCGGGAATTCGCCGCCGGCAAGAAAGTTTGCGGTTTCGCCGGAGACTGCGGTCAATGTCGGTTGAGCGAGCGTGTGGACCACGCCAGCACGCTCCATGGCGCGTAGGGTCGCGGTGACATTGTCGAATGTGCCTGCGAGCGAGGAACTGGTTAGAGGCTGGCCATAGGCGGAAAAGGGATTGTCGGTGTTAAAATTGACAACCGCGGTGCCGTAATTGGCGGTACCGGAAATGTTGACACCGAGTTGTTTGACCACGTTGCGCTGCATTTCGGCGACCGTGACCTTGATCATCACCTCGTCGCGGCCCTCGACCTTGATGGCGTTGACGACGTTTTTCTCGCCAGCCAGCCGCTTGGCCATTTCATAGGCTTGTTGCGCCTGATCAGCGCTCGGCGCGGTGCCGGACAGGATCACGCCCTTGGCCATACCTTCGACCTGGATATGGGCGTCCGGCAGCACGCGCTTGAGCGCGGCGCGCAGGCCGTTGAGATCGCGGGTGACGGCGATGTCGAACCCGGCGATCTGGCGGCCCTTGGCGTCGAAGAAGTAGATGTTGGTCTGTCCGACCTTGACGCCAATCATGTAGACGCGGCGCGAGGATCGGATCACGGCGTTGGCGACCTTCGGGTCGGCGACCAGCACGTCCTTGATATCCCGCGGCAGGTCGATGGCGACCGACTTGCCGACGCCGAGCGGAATGAAGCGGGAGACGGCGTCGCTCGCCGCCACCCGGACGACCGGCGTATCGGCATGAACGTCGGCGGCGGCAACCGGCGCCGGCGGCACCAGGGCGGCTGCGAAGATCAAGGCCGCTAGCGAGGCGGTGCGGATCGGCGAGCGTGTCGGCATGTCCCCTTCGTCCCCTCGATCGATCAATGCGGCGTCGACGCCGTGGTGACGCCGAAGCGCACGACGTTCACGGCGTCACGTTCGTTCTGCCCATCGCTTTCGGCCTTCGGCACCCGCTTGCCGATGTCGGCGATGCTGCGCAGCGCCAGCGATAGCGTGCCGGTCTTGCGCGCCAATTCGACGGATTCGACTTGCTTGGGCGTGAGCTCGAGCGTCGCGGTCTTGCCGATGACGACCTTCTGCCCGTTCTTCTCGCCCACCTGCTGTCCGATGGCGAGCACGCGCACGTCGCTCAGAATGGTGCGACTGACGAAGGTCTCGGTGCCGGTGGCCATTTCGGCGCGGCGGTCGCGGCTCGTGAGAACCACGTCGACGTGATCGTTGGGCAGGATGAAGCCGCTGGCGCCGGTTTCCGGCGACACGCCGATGGAGATCGCGCGCATTCCCGACGGCAGGATCGCGGCCATGTAGCCCGAACCTTTGCCCTGAATGAGTTTCTGCCGGCGGATCGGCTCGCCGGCGACGAAGGGCGCGCGCACGATCGAGCCGGAGAGCCCCTCGATGGCGTTGGGATGCTGCTTGCGGCGGATGAAATTGCCGGTATTGGCCTTGGCCGGCCAGGGTTGCCAGGCGACGTCTCCCGGCGTGATCTTCCTGCCGACGCCGATATCGATCTTCGCCACCAGGACATCGACGGTATCGGCGTTGACGACCGGCGCGGGCTTCGGCGCCGGCTGCCTGGCCGAACGCCCTGCCAACAGGGCAGCAACGCCACCCGCTGCGATGGCGACGGTCAACACGACGATACGCGCGGCTTTCATACGCTCGACTCTTCTACCGGCGGCCGACATGGCCGCAATCACGACATGGCGGCCGAAGCGGCCGCATGCAGCGCATTTGACCAGCCAAACGTCAAAGCATGGTTAAGCAGCGGTGACCAAATCGAGTTAATATTCTGTTGCGCGTAGGGCGCCGTGCCGGCGCGGCGAATGCGCTAACGATCTGGAAGGAAACGCCGAGCAAGCGGCGCGGCGACATTGGTCCGCTGCCGCAAGCTTTCAAGCAAATGCCGGGAGCGAAAAAGCGCCGGCAACTATTGTGTTCTAGTAGCGCTTTGAATCCGATACGTGATGGATGGTTCGCCGCAGGCGGGGACCGAATGTCTAATGCGCTTCAGTAGAGGCCGACCGCGGTCATCCAGGGCGTCGTGGGATAGACAATGAGCGCGGCGGCCGCGAGTGCGATGCCGTAGGGCACGCCGGCGCCGGCGTCGTGAAGGCGTTCGATCCACTTCTGCCGCGCCAGCACCTGCGGCAGATTGAACCGCCGGAACTGCAGCAGCAGCAGCGTCAACGCGCCTCCCAGTAGCGATGCCCAGATAAGATAGTCGAGGAGATGGCCGAAGCCGAACCACAACGCGGTGGCGGCCACCAGCTTGGCGTCGCCGCCGCCGATCCACCCGCGCGCGAAGAAGATGAAGGCGACCACCAGCACCAGCGCGGCGGCGGCCAGGTGCATGCCGAGGGTGGCCAGCCCCATGCCGCAGATCAGCGCCAGCAGGAAGAAGCTGCCGGCGAGCGCCAGCGACAGCCGGTTCGAGATGGTCATCGTGAATAGATCGCTGGAGGCGGCGAACGCCATCAGCGCCGGAAACAGCAATGATCGTACCGCGTCTGAAACCATGGCCCTACTTAACTGCCACAAAAAACATCAGCCGGGTCGGGATCGGCGGCTGTTCGGCGAGTCTTTAGCCGACAAAGGCTAACAAACGAATAAGGGTCGACCTCAGCAAAAGGGCTCCGGAATACCGGAGCCCCCTGTAACTCACGCAATCGAAACGCGCAGGATTACTTACTCGGTGTGCAGCTTGTCGGAGATGCCCTGGAACGTCGTGTTCAGCTTGGTGCCGAGGCCGTTAACGACGGTGATGATGGCAACCGAGATGCCGGCCGCGATCAGGCCATACTCGATGGCGGTCGCCCCGGAGTCGTCCTTCATGAAACGCGCGACGAGATTCTTCATTGATAGCTCCATTTGATCCACACGTGACTGTCTGAGCTGGCACTGGCGACTGCTTCTTGGGTGCGCAGTTCACCGGGCCATGGCGGGGACGCTACCGCGAAGGTCTTGCACCCCGGTTAATATGATCACAGAATTTTCAGGTATTCGTGACCATATCTAATGTAGTTAATAAGTTGTTATGACAAGAAAATCACAGTTAATGAGAGGTTTATTCTTTATACGGCAAGTAATATTAGTTGAGCATCGCGCAATATACATCATGTTGGCGTCTCGGGGTCGTGAACGCCGCCATGATCTTGTGATTAATTTTACTTGCCTTTGACGCGGCAAGACATGGCGCCGCGCCCGCGCGCGCGCCGGCCAAATCGTGCCGCCGACCCGCAGCCGGCCGCCCGGGGCGATTCAACACATCCTTTTCACACGATCTTAACGGCGGTGGGCCGATAGAAATTCGCATCGTTTGTCGCGTAAGGGCCCCTGAGATACTGCTTGAGTTCTGTTCCGTCCTCTACGTTGCCGGGCAGACCGTGCTCAAGCCGGTCCCGATCACCCTCGCGCTGGGCATCGTGTCCGCGCTGCTCGAGCAGTGGAGCGCCTGCAATCCCGGCCGGCCTCGGCGGCCAGATGCTCTATCCCTTGAGGCACTGAGCGGTCCCCGGTGCACGGAGGCGCAAGGCGCACGGTTAACGGCTCTTTGCACTTCGTTCACGAATTTGCAGTCAACTTGAGACGTCCCGCGGCCTCGCCGTGGTTTTGTGTCGTTCGCGTAGCGTAAGCGTATTGGAGCGTATGATGTCGGCCGTGTTCGGGCGCCGGAGCCGGCGCTTGGACCCTGGGCGCCGTGGGTGGCGCTGGGGTCTGTTGTCCGTCACGCTGTTGGCCACCACCGTCGTTGGCGTAGTCGCCGCGCAAGCCGACAGCCTCGCCGTCGCGATCGACTCGGCGCGCCTCCTGCGCCTGCCCGCGGGCGTCGCCACCGTCGTCATCGGCAACCCGCTGATCGCCGATGCCAGCCTGCAGCGCGGCGGCGTGCTTGTGATCACCGGCAAGGGCTACGGCACGACCAACCTGCTGGCGCTCGATCGCGATGGCCGCGTCGTCCTCGAAAAGACTGTGCAGGTCAGGGGGCCGTCGCATCACAAGGACCTAGTCGTGGTCTACCGCGGCATGGACCGCGAATCCTACAGTTGTGCCCCGCGATGCGAGCCGCGCATCACTCTCGGCGACAACGGCAGGTATTTCAGCTCCACCATGGGCCAGACGGCGGCCCGCGACAGCGGTGCCCAGGCGGGCGGCGGCGGTGGTGGTGGCGGCGGGAAGCCCACGCCGCGGTGACGCCGGGGCGTCGCGGGCATCCGCGTCCGGCGTGGTTAGCCGGCGGTTAAGGTCTCGCCCCGGATTTTCCGCAACGGGGGAAACAATTCGACAAGACCCGTCTGCTACCCATGGAACACGGCGCCTCCCGCGCCATCTTGAACGAGTTGCTCGACAATGACGCAAGCCGCGCGAAAAAAGATTGCGGCCGGACTGCGCTGGGTGCTCCCGGCGGGTGTCCTCCGCCGTTTCGTCCGCCAGGAAGACGGCGCCACGGCGATCGAGTTCGCGTTCGTCGCGCTGCCGTTCCTCGCCCTGACCTTCGCCATTCTGGAAACCGCGCTGGTGTTCTTCGCGGGCCAGACGCTGGAAGCGGCGGCTGCCGACTCCGGCCGGCTGATCATGACGGGTCAGGCGCAGACCGGCCGTTTCGACAAGGCCGCCTTCAAGAAACAGGTTTGCGACCACATCGCCGGTTTGTTCGACTGCACGAACAGCGTCTACGTCGATGTCCGGACCTATTCCAGCTCGTCGTCCAACTCCGCCTTCTCGAACGCGGCGACCAGCTTGACCACCTCGCCGATCCAGAGCGGTAAGTTCGACAGTACGAAGGTGCAGTACAATCCCGGCGGTCCGGGCGACATCGTGGTGGTGACGCTCTACTACGAGTGGCCGATCTATTTGTCGCTGCTCGGCAATCACCTCGATAACCTCGACGGCAGCAAGCGCTTGCTGGTTGCGACCTCCGTCTTCAAGAACGAGCCGTACTAATGAGCCTGCGTGCGATGAACGCGATAACCCTGTGGCTACCGCGCCGGCTGAAGCGCTTTGCCGGCGACCGCCGCGGCGTGTCGGCGGTGGAATTTGCCCTCGTCGCGCCGGTCATGATCGCGCTTTACCTGGGCATGGTGGAGGTTTCCGATGGCATCGCCGCGGATCGCAAGGTCAGCCTCGCCGCCTCGACGCTCGCCAACCTGGCCGCGCAGTACACCACGATCAGCACGGGCGACATGGACAATATCCTCGACGCCTCGTCCGCGATCATCGTGCCCTATTCGGCCTCCAACCTGTCGATGACGGTGACCTGCCTTAATATCGACAGCAACAAGAACGTGACCGCGAAATGGAGTGTCGGGCGCAACGCCGCGGCCCTCAGCGGCACGGTCTCGATCCCGACCGATCTGAAGGTCCCAGGGCAGCTCATCCTGGCGGAGGTCTCCTACGCCTATACGCCGATTGTCGGCTACACCATTACCGGCACCCTCAACATGTCGGATCGCATGTACATGGCGCCGCGCATTTCGGCACCGGACTACAACGGCACCGCCTGCGCGTCGTAGCGGGCTTCCGAGCGGAAGCGGTTCGCCGCCCAGACACGCAACGCGAAAAGATTTACGCCAGCGCCGGGATCGGTAGCGCGGTGGTCGACTTGATGCGCTCCATGGCGAAGCGCGAGGTCACGTTCTTCAATTGCACCGTCGAAATCAGCTTCTTGTAGAAGGTGTCGTAGCCGGCGATGTCCGGCACCACCACGCGCAGCATGTAATCGACGTCGCCGGCCATGCGGTAGAATTCCATCACCTCAGGCATCGCGCCGACCGTGTCCGCGAACTGCTGCAGCCAGTCCTCGGAGTGGTCGCCGGTCTCGATCGACACGTAAACGGTGATGCCGAGCCCGATCTTGTCGGGATCGACCAGCGCCACGCGGCGGGTGATGACGCCGTCGGCCTCCAGCCGCTGCAACCGTTTCCAGCACGGCGTAGACGACAGCCCGACGCGGCTGCCGATTTCGGCGACCGAGAGCGACGAGTCGCTCTGCACTTCGGTGAGGATCTTGCGGTCGATGGCGTCCATTTTCTCGATTCCCGAAAATTTAGCATAAATTACTTGCCACAAACTTATGTATAGAATGTTTTTCTAATTGTGGCGTTTTGAAAATCAATATATAGAAAGTTATCCCATTTCAAGCCCTGAAATCCATGCTCGCCACCCACGGCGAGCCGGCGCGCGCGGGTCGTCGCCAGCAAGCCGGCGGGCCGCCGTCAGGCGGAAGGGGGTGGGGCTCAGGCGCCGGCGTGTTTCTGTAGGAAGGCGTCCACCGCGGCGCGGCGCGGCGTCCCGTCGGCGCCGCCGAAATGCGCACACTTGAGCGCGGCAGCGGCGCTGCCGAAACGCATGGCCTCGACGGCGTCGCCGGTTTCGGCCAGCCGGACGGCAAAGCCGGCGTGGAAGATGTCGCCGGCGCTGAGGGTATCGATCGCCGTCACCGGGAACGCCGGCAGGTGGCGCGCGGCGTCGCCATCGCGCCACATGACGCCGGCGGGACCGTCGGTGACGGCAAGGAAACCGTCGTAGCCCCGGCCGAGCGCCATGAGCGCGGCGCCGACATCGGCGACCCTGGTGATAGCGCGCGTGCTTTCGGCGGAGGCGATCACGTAGTCGCAAAACGGCATCGTGGGATCGGCCGCCGCCTCGCCGTAGTCGATATCGAGCACGCGCGGGATGCCGCGCGCCGCCGCCGCCTTGGCTATCGGGATGACGAAATCCGGGTAGCGGTTGTCGAGCAGCACCGCGTCGACCGTTGCCACGACGCTTGCGGCGTCCGGCGGGGCGATGCCGCGCAGGCCGTGGCCGCGCCGGGACGAGATCAGCTTCTCGCCAGTGGCGTCGATCATGATCAGCGACACCGAGCAGGCGCCGCCCGGCACCCGCACCGCGCCGCCGCAATCGACGCCCTCGCGTTCCAACATCTCGAGGGCGCGGTTGGCGGTGTCGTCGTCGGCACCGCCGATGGGGCCGGCATAGCGCGCGTTGCCGCCGAGCCGCGCGACCGCCAGTGCCGCGTTGCCGGACTGGCCGCCGATGGTGTTGACGAAGGCGCTCGCTTCCTTCTTGCCGCCCGGTTCGGGAAACCGGTCGACCTGCATGATGAAGTCCTGCGCTGCGCCGCCGGCGCAGAGGATCGTCACCGCGCGACCGCACTCAGTCAAAGGTGACCTCGTCGTCGAGCCAGGCGCGCAGGATGTGATAGGCGATCGCCACCGGCGGCGGCGCGGTGAGGCCACCGTCGTGCTGGCGCACGAGCATCGCCGCCACCTCGTCCTTGCCGAACCAGCGCGCGTCTTCGAGCTCGCTGCGGTCGACGACGATGTCGTCGGTGATGGCTTCGGCGAAGCAGCCGAACATCAGCGACATGGGAAACGGCCAGGGCTGCGAGCGGTAATAGCTGACGCGCCCGGTGGCGACGCCGGCTTCCTCCCAGGTCTCGCGCCGGACGGCCTCCTCGATCGACTCGCCCGGCTCGACGAAGCCGGCGAGGCACGACCACATGGTGGGCGCGAAGCGGTACGAGCGCCCGAGCAGGCAGCGATCGCCGGTAACGGACAGCATGATCACCACCGGGTCGGTGCGCGGGAAATGCATGGTCTTGCAGTGCGGGCAATCGCGCCGCCAGCCGGCTTGCACGACCTCGGTTTGCGCGCCGCAATTGGAACAGAAGCGGTGGCGCGCGTGCCAGTGCAGCACCGCCTTGGCTTCCGCGATGCCCGGCAGGTGCTCGGGCGCGCACAGGCCGTGCACCGCGACCGAGCGCAGGTCGGTGATGGTGAAGCCGTCGCGCTCCTTCAGCGCTTCCGCGGTGGCCGCCGGCAGTCCGATGCCGAAGCGGGCGGCGCCGTTCTCGAGCCCGAGGAACACGGTTTCGGTTGCCGCGCCGAGCGCTCGCGCTTCCTCCAGGGTGAAGGCCGGGTCGTTGAGCGGCTCACCCGCCTTCATCACGATCCAGTCGATGCCGATGACGTAGGCGCGCGCGCGCGGATCGGCGGCGAACGCGGCAAGGCCGGCTTCGTCGGTGCGCCGGTCGGCGGCACGATCGATGCGGCTGTCGACGTAGCCGAGTTGCGGTTTGGGGCCGAGGTCGGGGCGGGGCGACATGCGGGCATCAAATTCGCACGGACGCCGAATCGGTGCAATGCATCATATTTTCGTCATCGGGCGGCCCGTGCGTGCTTGATCCCCCGGTGGCGCCCCGATAAGGAATCCCGGTCCCCAATCGGAACGGACCCGAATGAGCACCGCGCCGACCGTCGAAGTGTCCTGGGGCGAGCTTGTCGACAAGCTCACCATCCTGGAGATCAAGGAGCGGCGCCTGAACGCGCCCGATGCGGTCGCCAACGTGCGGCGCGAGCTGGCGGCGCTTAACAAGGTGCTCTCCGGCTTGCAGCCGCCGGAAGGCTTCGCCGCGCTCAAGGACGGTCTGGTCGCGGTCAACGAAAGCCTGTGGGAGATCGAGGACAAGATCCGCGCCAAAGAGGCGTCGTCGTCGTTCGAGCGGGAATTCATCGAGCTCGCGCGTTCGGTCTATTTCAACAACGACAAGCGTGCCGCCTTGAAGCGCGAGATCAACCTGCTGTTGAAGTCCGATTTGATCGAAGAGAAGCAGTACACGGCGTATAAGGCGTAGCCTCTCGGTCGTCATGGCCGGGTCAAACCCGGCCATGACGAATTAGACAGCCGTGACGCCGAGCCGCGTGCGCAGTTTCGCCAGCAACGTCTCCAAATCCGCCGCGTCATAAGCGCGCGGCGGCACCGTGCCCCACACCGGCCTCGGCCAGGCAGCATCGTTCCTCGTGCGCGCAACCACGTGCACGTGCAGTTGCGGCACCATGTTGCCAAGCGCCGCGATGTTGAGCCTGTCGCAGGGGACGGTGGCCTTGAGCGCATCCGCGGCCGCTCTGATCTCGCCGAGCAACTGGACCTGCTCGTTTTCTTCCAGG
>JARRQH010000081.1:0-10471 GCA_037381985.1 Pseudolabrys sp. | reverse complement strand
GTCTGTGGGGTCAGATTGGCCGACGGCCGGGAGATCGCGGCCGGCGCCGTAGTCCTGACCACGGGGACCTTCCTGCGGGGTCTCATTCATATCGGCGAGAGGCAGATACCGGCCGGCCGGGTCGGAGAGGCGCCCGCGATAGGCCTTTCCCGGACCCTCGAATATGCCGGTTTCGCGCTCGGGCGCCTCAAGACCGGTACTCCGCCCCGCCTTGATGGCCGCACCATCGATTGGGCCTCGCTGGAGATGCAGCCCGGCGACGATCCCCCGGAGGCCTTTTCGGTCCTCACCGCGCGGATTGCCAACCCCCAGATCGAATGTGCGATCACGCGCACGACGCTGGCCACCCACGACATCGTCCGGGCGAACGTCCACCGTTCCCCTATGTATTCCGGGCAGATTGCGAGCACTGGCCCACGCTATTGCCCCTCGATCGAGGACAAGATCGTCAAGTTCGGCGAGCGCGACGGCCATCAGATCTTCCTGGAGCCCGAGGGCCTTGAGGATTCGACGGTCTATCCCAACGGCATTTCCACCTCGCTGCCGGAGGAAGTCCAGCACGCCCTGGTCGCCACCATTCCGGGCCTGGAAAAGGCCGAATTCGTGCGACCCGGCTATGCCATCGAGTACGACTACGTCGATCCGCGCGAGCTGAACCCGACTCTGGAAACCCGCCGTCTCAAGGGCCTGTTCCTGGCGGGCCAGATCAACGGCACTACGGGCTATGAAGAGGCCGCCGCCCAGGGCCTTCTGGCAGGTTTGAACGCGGCGGCTTTGGCCGGGGGCGGGGCGGGAATCACCTTCGACCGTGCCGAGGCCTATCTCGGGGTTATGATCGACGACCTGGTGACCCGGGGCGTCTCAGAGCCCTATCGGATGTTCACCTCGCGGGCCGAATACCGACTCCAGCTCAGGGCCGACAACGCCGACCAGCGGCTGACGGGCAGGGGCATCGACATCGGCTGCGTGGGCTCCAAACGGGCAGAATTCCATCGCGCCAAAGCCGCCGCGCTCCATGCTGCGCGGAATCTCGCGGAATCCGTCTCGGTTTCGCCCAAGGAGGCGGCCGCGCACGGCCTCAGCCTCAACAAGGACGGCCAGCGCCGCACCGCCTTCGAGCTACTGTCCTATCCGACCATCGGTCTCGAGGACCTCGCGAAGATCTGGCCGCAGTTCGGGGAGCTCGCTCCGAAGATCGCCGAGCAGCTGGAGATCAACGCCAAATACTCCGTCTATCTCTCCCGCCAGGCCCAAGACGTCGAGGCCTACAGGCGTGACGAGAGCTTTGCACTCCCGGATGACCTGGACTATGAGGCGTTGCCAGGCCTCTCCAACGAAATGAAACAGAAGCTCGCCCGCCACCGCCCCCGCACCATTGGCCACGCCGCCAAGCTGGACGGAGTGACGCCGGCGGCGTTGACCCTCATCGTCGCCCACGTGAAGCGCGGCCGGCACAAGGCGGCCAAGCAAGCGTGAGGAAGACCGGCCAAGGCGCTCCCGATCTCAGCGCCGACCGTGCCGCGGCCCTGAAACTTATCCCCGTTTCACGTGAAACAACGGAACGTCTCGATCGCTTCGTCAGCCTGCTCTTGGACTGGCAAGCGAGGATAAATCTGATCGCACCGTCGACGATCCCGGAGATCTGGACCCGGCACATCGCCGACTCGCTGCAACTCCTGGAAGTTATCCCCGCCGCCAAAATCTGGGTCGACTTCGGCTCGGGCGGTGGCTTCCCGGCGATTCCTGTCGCCTGCGCGCTCGCGGACATCCCGGGCGCCCGAGTTCATCTTGTCGAGAGCAATGGCAAGAAGGCGGCGTTTCTGCGCGAGGCCATCCGTGTTCTCCACTTGCCTGCACAGGTCCACAACGAGCGTGTGGAGAAGTTTGGGGAAAGCTGGGATGGCGCTGCCAACCTAGTCTCGGCGCGCGCCTTAGCCCCTCTGAAAACCTTGTGCGCTCAAGCTTTTCCCCTCATATCCAAGGGTGCCGTTGGCGTTTTTCCCAAGGGCCAAGATGTAGATGCCGAGTTGACCGAGGCCGCTAAATATTGGACATTTGAGGCCTCAACAGTGCCCAGCAAGACGAGTCCGACCGGCTGCATCGTGGTGATCCGCAGCCTGAAGCCTCGTATAAGGGTGTGAGCCCGCGACCGACGAGGCCACCAAAGGTATCGGGTAACCATTGGACAAAACATGACCGACACCAATACAACCGACACACCCGCACCGGTTGAAAACGGCAGCGACGCCGAGGTCGTCCCGTTCAACCGCCCGGCGCCGCCGCCGGCACCGTCGCGCGCGCCGCGGGTTCTGGCGGTCGCCAATCAGAAAGGCGGCGTCGGCAAGACCACGACCGCCATCAACCTCGGCACCGCGCTTGCCGCCATCGGCGAGCACGTGCTGATCGTCGACCTCGACCCGCAGGGCAACGCCTCCACCGGTCTCGGCATCGACCGCAAGGCCCGGCGCACCTCGACCTACGACGTGCTCACCGGCGACGCCGGCCTGCGCGAGGCCGTGCTGCCGACCGCGGTGCCGCAGCTCTTCATCGCGCCCTCGACCCTCGACCTCTCGGGCGTCGAGCTCGAGATCGGCCACGAGCGCGACCGCGCCTTCCGCCTGCGCAATGCCTTCAACGCGCTCAACACCGGCGAGCGCGCCTACGACTTCACCTACGTGCTGGTCGATTGCCCGCCTTCGCTCAACCTGCTCACCATCAACGCCATGGCGGCGGCGGACTCGATCCTGGTGCCGCTGCAGTGTGAGTTCTTCGCGCTCGAAGGCTTGTCGCAGTTGCTCAAGACCGTCGACCAGGTGAAGACCAACCTGAACCCGAAGCTGTCGATCCACGGCGTCGTGCTGACCATGTTCGACTCGCGCAACAACCTGTCGAACCAGGTGGTCGCCGACGTGCGCGAGTTCATGGGCCCGAAGGTCTACGACACCATGATCCCGCGCAACGTGCGCATCTCGGAAGCGCCGTCCTACGGCAAGCCGGTGCTGGTCTACGATCTCAAGTGCGTGGGCAGCGAGGCGTACCTGCGCCTCGCCACCGAGATCATCCAGCGCGAGAAGGAATTGAAGGCGGGGTAGCCGTTCCCCTTCGCCGTCATCCTGAGGTGCGAGGCGCGTTGGCGCCGAGCTTCGAAGGATGATCGGCCGCAATGTTGCAGGCCGTCGCCCTTCGAGGCTCGCCCGGCTCAAGGCCGGGGTCGCGCCTCAGGGTGACGGATAAAGTCAGTACAAGAATAGGGATGCAGGGTAATCGTGGCAGGTAATTCAGGAGCGGCGGCAATGGCGGAGCACAAGCGATTGGGTCGCGGACTGGCCGCGCTGATCGGCGACGTCGGTGACGATCAGCCGGCGACCGAAACCGGGCGCAAGCCGCGGCGCGCGCCGATCGAGAAGCTGAAGCCGAATCCGCGCAACCCGCGGACCACCTTCACCGACGCCGAGCTGAACGAGCTCACCGAGTCGATCAAGGAACACGGCATCATCCAGCCGATCATCGTGCGTGCCGCCGATGACGGTTCGTTCGAGATCATCGCCGGCGAGCGGCGCTGGCGCGCGGGCCAGAAGGCGGGCCTGCATGAGGTGCCGATCGCCATCGTCGATGCCACCGACGCGCAGTCGCTAGAGTTCGCCATCATCGAGAACGTGCAGCGCGCCGACCTCAACGCGATGGAGGAGGCGGCCGGCTATGCCGCGCTGATGGAGCAGTTCAACCACACGCAAGAGCAGGTCGCCAAGATCGTCGGCAAGAGCCGGCCGCACGTGGCGAACATGCTGCGGCTGTTGAAGCTGGCGCCGCCGGTGCAGCACTTCGTGAGCCAGGGCAAGCTGTCGGCCGGCCACGCGCGGCTGCTGGTGGGCGTGCCCGACGCCGAGCAGATCGCCTGGCGCGCAATGGAGCTCGAGATGAGCGTGCGTCAGCTCGAGGACGAGCTGCGCGAGGACCGCGAGCGTCACGCCATGGAAGTGCCGACCGGCAAGAAGCCGGGTCGGCCCAAGGCGGCCAAGGATCCCGACACCATCGCGCTGGAACGCCGGCTGTCGGATTCGCTCGGCCTGAAGGTGTCGATCGAGCACAAGGGCGAGCGCGGCACGCTGCAGATCAAGTACAAGGATCTCGACCAGCTCGATGCGGTGATCGCGAAGTTGGGCGGTTGAAGCTTCCGCGTTGTAGGGTGGGCATCGCGGCAGCGATGCCCATGCGCAGTTCTTTTGCGCGGACGCCACTTGACACGGGAGCACGGCGCGCTCCGCGCCTTTGCCAATCTGCAAAGATCGGCTAAGCTTTGGCCATGACCAAAAGCCAAGTGAAGTCAATTCTGGAGCGCGTACTGACTTGGCCGCCGGAGCGCCAAGAAGACGCCGCCGAAGTCTTGATGCTCATGGAGCAACAAGACAAGACAACCTGTCGGTTGACCGACGAGCAACTTGCCGAGGTTGACCGCCGTCTTGCCGATCCCGATCCTAAATTCATGACCCTCGCAGAAGTGCGGGAACGCTTTGCCCGCCGCGCGGTATGAACGTTGTCTTCCGGGCGGCCGCTTATGGCGACCTCGACCGGATATATGCCTGGATTGCCAAAGACCGTCCGCAATCGGCGCCCGCCGTCGTCGAAAAAATTTTGGACAGCGCTGAGCGCCTTGGTCGTTATCTTCATTTGGGTCACACTGGCCGCCGGACCGGCACGTTTGAGTGGGTCGTGACGGGCCTGCCGTACGTCATTGTCTACCGCATCAATACCGAAGATGAGCTGATCGACGTTGTCGCCGTCTTTCACGGTGCGCAGAATCGCGACAACGAATAACGAACGTGCCCCGGATCGGGCGTTCGTGACCTCCGGAAAAACGTAGATCGCCGGCGCTGTCCGGTGTCGACGCTCGCGAATCAGAGCTTCCAAAACGCAGCTTCCGGTCACGCCTTCTTGGCGAAGAATTGGCACCAGCCTTTCGGGCTGATCTTGCCGGCGGCGATCTTGCATGAATTTGGCGCGACGAAGAAATTGCACTTGGCGCACTGCTGGCTGCTCTTGGGGTCGTCCTGGTATTTCGCGATCTTCTTGGGCGTCTTTGCATGGGCGCGCTCGGCTACAAGCCTGCGGACGCCGACGTGGTGGTGATTACCCACGGGTATCCCGACCACATCGGCGGCCTGATCGCCGGCGGCGAGCCGGTGTTTCCGAACGCGCGTTACCCCTCCCGCCGCCGCGCATTCACCGCGATCGACAGCAGCGTGCGTTGTGCGATCGCTTCCGCCAGTGCCGGGTTGCGGCGGGCCTCAAGCGAGGCCTCGGCCAACTGCTGCATGGCGCGCAACAGGCGCGGGCCGGACCAGGCGCGCAAGGCGGCGCCCACCTTGGCGGTGCGGGTGAAGTGAATCGGCGGCGCGCCGCGTTTCATGGCGAATTCGACATCGTCGCCGCCGTCGACCGCAAGCTTCATCTTGTGCAGGTTGGCGACCTGGCGGATCGCGGCCGAGATGATCGCCGCCGGCGACGAGCCGCCTGCGCGCGCCTTGCCGAACTCGGTCTCGGTGTCGGCGGTGCGGCCGGCAAAGGCGGAATCGATGACGCCGTCGAGCGCCAGCGCGGACGCGTCGGCCACCACCGCCAGCACGTCGGCAAGCTCGACGCGCTCCTGGCCGCGCGCATAAAGCGCGAGCTTGCGGATCTCGTTGCGCGAGGCCAGGCGGTCGCCGCCGAGCAGCGACTGCAGCGCGGCGCGCGCGTCCGGCGCGATGGTCATATTCGCTTCGCGCATTTCCGAATCGATCAGTCCGGCCAGCGCCCGCTCGTTGTCGACGTAGCAGGGCAGCGCCGCGGCGGCCTTGGCCTTCTCGCAAGCGTTGCGCAGCGGCGAGCTCTTCTTCAGGTCGCCGGCTTCGATGATGATGCGGCACTCTTTCGACGGCGCGGCGATCACCGCCTCCACCGCCGGCGCAACGTTGCGGCTGCCGGCCTTGGCCCAGACCGCTCGGCGGCCGCCGAACAACGGCACGGTGTGCGCCTCTTCGACCAGGCGCGACGGGTTGGCGGAAAGGTCTTCCGGCTCGAGCCGGGCGAGCGCGAAGGGATCGTTGGGATCGTCGACCGAGGCGCGCACCAGCGCATCGACGCGCTCGCGCACCAGGCCGGCATCGGGGCCATAGACCAGCACCACCGGCATCGCCGGATCGGGCCGGGCAATGAAGCGGTCGATGTCGGCGGCTTTGATGGCGGTCATGGCGCCGTCAAGCTAATGCGCGCGGCAGTGCGAGGCAATGGCGCCTGCCGGAGCGGCGCCGGCTCATAAGGGCGCAAGCAGAACCTGCTCGCTGATTCGCGCAGTTTCGACCTTTGCGATCCGGTAGCCGCCGCGTTCGGCCAAAGGCGCGAAACCCTTGAGCCCGCGCGGCATAAGCTTGAAGCGGCTGGCGGTGATCATCTGCCGCCGTGCTTCGTAGTCGGCGGTCACGGAACCTGCCACCACATTCACGCCGCCGGCCCGCAATGTTTGGAGATTGCCGACGATGGCGTCGTCGCTGCCGTATTCGAACAGGCCGCCCTCGGTGGAGGCGGCGACAATCGCGCCCGCCGCGGCGAGCTCACGCAACAGCGCCGCGAGCGAGGCCGGCTCGTTCCAATCGTAATGTCTGTGATCGAAGGTGACATCGAGGCCGGCGAGCGGCGCGCCCTCCGCCATGAGCGCGGCCAGCGCATTGCGGCCGAAGAACGGCCCGGCGCCGTCGGAATCCAGCACATGGATGACGATCGGCCGCCGCAACAAATTTGCGTCGCGGCGCTCGAGGACGATGAGCGTGTTCATGCTGTCGACCGCGGGGCCGCCGGCGATGTTGATCAGATGAAGCGGCGCCGTCGGCGCGGCGGCGAGCACGGGCGCGAGCGCGTCAGCGATGAGCCGCGCGACCTGCTGGGTGCGCAGCCGCAGCAGCGTGAGATTCGGCATCGCCGCGATGCGCCGTTCGGTTGGGTTGTCGTACGAGGCCGGCAGGTTGTCGGGGCCGAGCTTCATCACGTAGGTGGTGATGCCATCGAGAAACGCCGACGTGCCGCCGAACATGTCGCGCAACAGGCGAGATCGCTTGGTCGCGCGCTTCAGCATCCAGCGCATGATGAATTGCGGCACGCGCCGGCGGCGGCGTTCCTCTTCGCTCGATGCGTCGAGAAGCCGTCGCAGGCTGTCGGGATCGTCCGGCACCGCGAAGCGCGGATCGGTCACGTCGATAACCGCCATCGGCTCGCCGGCGCGCGTTTGCGCAACGACCACAGGCGGCAAGGGGCGGTGACCGGTCTGAGTGGACACGTCCGTGACGCCGCCGCCTACGTCCCGGCGACGAAATACGACGCCAGCCGCGACTGGATATTCTGCGCCAGCACGTCGGCGGCGCGGTTCTCGGCGTCGCGCAGGCCGCGGGCGCCGGCGAAGCGCTGTTCCTGGCCCGGCACATCGTAGGAGACTTGCGACCGCGCGACAGAGTTGACGACCGGCTTGCCGGTGGCGACGTCGATCATCTTGTAAGCGGCGATGAGGCCGTAATTGACCACTTCCGCGCGGCCGCTGTTGACGTCGACGATCACCTGTCGTTGCGAGGCCGTCAGGCGGATCACCAGCCGATAGGCCGGGCTCGCGGCCGGCCCGCCGCCGGTCAGGCCGTAGATGAGCTGGTTGCGCAGGTGGACGCTGATGCGGGCGAGCGCGGTGCCATTCGGCACATCGACCGCCGGCACGTCCACGCTGGCGAGCTTGCCGCGCACGTCGGCGCTGGCGCCGATCGAATGGTCGCCATAGAGCGGCTGGAAACCGCCGGCGGTGAGGGCGCCCAAGGCGACGACGCCGGCCAGCCGGAGCAATTGGCGCCGCGCGCGGTGCGGAAAGGTGTCAGGCCACGACATTTACGATCCTCTGCGGGACGACGATGACCTTTTTCGGGCTTTTGCCGTCCAGGGCCCGTTGTACCGCATCGAGCGCCAGAACGGCAGTCTCAATGTCCGCTTTTTCCGCGTCGCGGGGCACGGTGACGTCGGCGCGCTTCTTGCCGTTGATCTGCACCGGCAGAGTGATGGTGGTCTCGACCAGCAGGTCGGCCTCGACGGTGGGCCAGCTCTCGGTGGAGACCAGGGTGGTGTGGCCGAGCGCCGCCCAGCATTCCTCCGCCAGGTGCGGCATCATGGGATGGAACAGCCGTACCAGGATATCGCCGGCCTCGCGCAGGGCCCAGGCGAAGTCGGGCGAGGGCGCGGTCTCGGCCGAGCCGATGGCGTCGGACAGCGCGTTGGCGCATTCGTAGATCTGGGCGACGCAGCGGTTGAAGCGCAGTTTCTCGATGTCCTCGGAAACGTTGGCGAGCGCGCGGTGGGCGGCTTTACGGACGGTCAGCGCCTGATCTGAGAATTTCGTCGGGCGCTCGGCCGGCGCCGTCACGTCGGCAATCTCGCCGACCAGCCGCCACAGCCGCTGCACGAAGCGCGAGGCGCCCTGCACGCCTTCCTCCGACCAGATGACGTCGCGGTCGGGCGGCGAATCCGAGAGCATGAACCAGCGCGCCACGTCGGCGCCGTAGCTCTCCATGATGTCGTCGGGGTCGACGGTGTTGCGCTTCGACTTCGACATCTTCTCGATGGCGCCGATCGCCACCGGCTCGCCGGTGGCGGTGAGCGTGGCTTTGCGCGTATCGCCCTCGCTGACGATGGTCACCTCCGCCGGCATTGCCCATTCGCCGTTCTTCTTGCGGTAGGTCTCGTGCACCACCATGCCTTGGGTGAACATGCCACCGAACGGCTCGTCCAAGTTCACATGGCCGGTCTTCTTCATCGCGCGGGTGAAGAAGCGCGAATAGAGCAGATGCAAAATCGCGTGCTCGATGCCGCCGATGTACTGGTCGACCGGCATCCAGGCGTTGGCGATCTCAGGCGTGGTCGGCGCGTTCTCGTTCCACGGATCGGTGAAACGCAGGAAGTACCAGGACGAGTCGACGAAGGTGTCCATGGTGTCGGTCTCGCGCCGGGCGTCGCCGCCGCACGTGGGACACTTGACGTTCTTCCAGGCGGCGTGACGGTCGAGCGGGTTGCCCGGCTTGTCGAACGAGACATCCTCTGGCAGCGTCACCGGCAGGTCGCTGTCCGGCACCGGCACCACACCGCATTTCTCGCAGTGGATCATCGGGATCGGGCAACCCCAATAACGCTGGCGCGAAATGCCCCAGTCCCGCAGGCGATAATTGACCTGCCGCTGCGCCACCGGCCGGTTGCCGCGCGACTCTTTCTCTAGGCGCTTGGCGACTTCGTTCTTCGCGTCCGCGATGGTCATGCCATCGAGGAAGCGTGAATTGATCATGCGGCCGTCGTCGGTGAAGGCCTCGGTGGTGATGACGAAGGTCTTCGGGTCCTGGCCTTCCGGGCACACCACCGGAATATTGCCGAGGCCGTACTTGTTGACGAAGTCCAGGTCGCGCTGGTCGTGCGCCGGGCAGCCGAAGATGGCGCCGGTGCCGTAATCCATCAGAATGAAGTTGGCGACATAGACCGGCAGCGTCCACGACGGGTCGAACGGATGCACCGCCTTGATGCCGGTGTCGAAGCCCATCTTCTCGGCGGTGTCGATGGCTTCCTGCGACGTGCCCAGGTGGTGGCAGTCTTCGATGAACTTGGCGAGCTCGGGATTGTTCTTCGCCACCGCGAGGCTGAGCGGATGATCCGGCGACAGCGCCATGAACTTGGCGCCGAACAGCGTGTCCGGCCGGGTGGTGAAGATCTCGAGTTCGCTCTCGCCGCCGGGCGTGGTCTCAGGCTTCAGCGCGAAGCGGATCAGCAAGCCTTCCGAACGGCCGATCCAGTTCTTCTGCATCAGCCGGACCTTGTCCGGCCAGCGGTCGAGCGTGTCGATCGCCTCCAGCAGCTCCTCGGCGTAGTCGGAAATCTTGAACACCCACTGGTGCAGGTCGCGCTGCTCGACGACGGCGCCCGAGCGCCAGCCGCGGCCGTCGATCACCTGCTCGTTGGCGAGCACGGTCTGGTCGACCGGGTCCCAGTTCACCTTGCGGTACTCGCGCGCGACCAGCCCCGCCTTGAGGAAATCGAGGAACAGCTTCTGCTGGTGCTTGTAATAGGCCGGGTCGCAGGTCGCGACCTCGCGCGCCCAGTCGAGCGACAGCCCCATCGACTGGAGCTGCTTCTTCATGGTCGCAATGTTCTCGTAGGTCCAGGCCTTGGGGTGGACCTTCTGCGCCATAGCCGCGTTCTCGGCCGGCATGCCGAAGGCGTCCCAGCCCATGGGGTGCAGCACGGCGTTGCCGGCGGCGCGCTTATAGCGGGCGACCACGTCCCCCATGGTGTAGTTGCGCACGTGGCCCATGTGGATGCGCCCGGACGGGTAGGGGAACATCTCCAGGACGTAGTATTTGGGCTTGGGGTCGTCGTTCGCGGTGGCGAAGATGCCCTGATCGTCCCAGGCCTGCCGCCAGCGGGG
>JARRQH010000080.1:0-10485 GCA_037381985.1 Pseudolabrys sp. | reverse complement strand
CCGGCCTCGATGTCCTCGGCCAGGATACGCATGCCGCGCACCAGGTTCTCCGCGTTCGACGACATGGTCTCGCGCAAGAGCTCGGGATTGGTCAGCACGAAGTTGGAGGGCGAGATCGCGTTGGCGATCTGCTTGACGTAGAACTCCGCCTTGGCGCGCGTATGCGCGTCGACGCCCTCGGCGTTCTTGACCAGGTGCTCGCCCCATTGGCTGGTGAGCAGGTAGGCCTGCTTGAGGAAGTCGAAATACTGGTTCTGCGACCACTCCGGATCGGCGAAGCGTTTGTCCTTGGGGTCGGCGGAGGCCACCGGCGGCACGGTCTCGCCGGTCAGGCGGCGGGCGGCGGCGGCCCACAGGTCGAGGAAGGCGGCGCCGAGGCCGGCCTGCAGCTCGGTGGTGCGCTGCGGGTCGGCGAGCCAGTATTCGAGCACCTGGCCGAGCGTGCGCACGATATCGACCAAGTCTTCGTTGACCTCGTCTTTGACCTGGCCTTGCTCGCGCGGCTTCATGTAGGCGGCGAGCGTCTTGCCGCCTTCTTCGATCAGGCGGGCGAGGTTGCGCGACAGCGCTTCGATGTTGACGGCGGGGCTCGGCGCGGGGGATGGCGTCGCCGGCTTCTCGGCGACCGGCTTGCCGGCAGGCGCGAGCGCGGGCCCGCCGGGCGGTCTCGTCGGCGTTTCTTTGAGGGGCCTCTTGGCCTGTCCTCCGGTGCGCTTATCCATGCCTCTCTCGTCGGTCCCCAACCCACAAATCGCGCGGACAACGGACCGGTGCAAGGGGCCGTCTCGCCACGGACGCCTTGTGAAGCACGAACCGCGCCAGTTCCTTGATGGAGCGCAAGCGCCAGTCCTTGCTGCGGCCATATTAGCCCGATACCCGATTTAAGCTATAATTCATTGAGTCTTTGTGACTTTCTTGAAGCGGTGGGGATAGAGCGAGGCCATGGCGAAAGCCCGCGTGAGATTGGGTCTGGCGATCCTGGGCGGTATCCTGGCGCTCGCCGGCTGCTCGCCAGCGTTGCTGATGGAGCAAGCGCCGTCGGCCATGGGCGGTCTGCCGACGGACACGCCGGCGTCGACGCCGGCGGGAACCTATCGCTACCCGGCCGTGCACGATACGCCGCCGCCGCGCGCCGCGGCCCCGCTGACCGACGAACAGCAGCTCGAGCTGGAAAAACAGCTGCAAAAGGCCCGCAAGAAGCAGCAAGGCGAGGCCGCCGGGATGGAGAAGGCGCCGCTCGGCGGCGACGGGGGCTCAAAATGAGCGACAAAGCTGGCGCCGCCAGCAGGCCGTGATAAAAGCCAGCCGGGGTCCAGGCTAACCGAGAGAGGGTTACGGAGGGCCGACTTGAAGGTCCGAGACGATGTCCGAGACAATGGAAGAATTCTACCGAATCCGCCGCCTGCCGCCCTACGTGTTCGAAGAAGTGAACCGGGCCAAGGCCAAGGCCCGCAACGCGGGCGCGGACATCATTGATCTGGGCATGGGCAATCCGGACCTGCCGGCCCCCGCCCACGTGATCGACAAGCTCAAGGAGACGTTGGGCAAGCCGCGCACCGACCGCTATTCGGCGTCGCGCGGCATCGTGGGCCTGCGCCGGGCGCAGGCTGCCTATTACGAGCGCCGCTTCGGCGTGAAGCTCGACCCCGAGACCCAGGTCGTCGCCACGCTCGGCTCGAAAGAGGGCTTCGCCAACGTGGCGCAGGCAATCACCGCGCCGGGCGACATCATCCTGGTGCCCAACCCGAGTTACCCGATCCACGCCTTCGGCTTCCTGATGGCGGGCGCCGCCATCCGCTCGATGCCGTCGGAGCCGACCCCGAACTTCTTCCACACCCTCGAGCGCGCGGTGCTGCATTCGATCCCGAAGCCGACCGTGCTGGTGGTGTGCTATCCGGCCAATCCGACCGCCTATATCGCGAGCCTCGATTTCTACAAGGACCTCGTTGCGTTCGCGAAGAAGCACGAGCTGCTGCTCTTGTCCGATCTTGCCTATGCCGAGGTCTATTTCGACGACCCGCCGCCCTCGCTGCTGCAGGTGCCGGGCGCCATGGACGTCACCGTCGAGTTCACCTCGATGTCGAAGACCTATTCGATGCCGGGCTGGCGCATGGGCTTCGCGGTCGGCAACGAGCGCATCATCGCGGCTCTGGCGCGGGTGAAGTCCTATCTCGACTACGGCGCCTTCACGCCGGTGCAGGTGGCGGCGACCGCCGCGCTCAACGGTCCCGACAACTGCGTCAAGGAGATGCGAGAGGTCTACAAGCGCCGCCGCGACGTCATGGTGGAAAGCTTCGGCCGCGCCGGCTGGCACGTGCCGAGCCCGCGCGCGTCGATGTTCGCCTGGGCGCCGATTCCCGAGACGTTCAGGGAACTCGGCAGCGTCGAGTTCTCCAAGCTGCTGGTCGAGAAGGCCGACGTTGCGGTCTCGCCGGGCATCGGTTTCGGCGAATACGGCGAGGGTTTCGTGCGTATCGCCCTGGTCGAGAACGAGCAGCGCATTCGTCAGGCCGCGCGCAATGTGCGGCGTTTCCTTGAAAACGCGCCCGAGCAACTGCACAACGTGGTTCCGCTCGCCAACCGGCGCTAACTATTTTTCGGATTCAAGTACCTTCCATGTCAGCTCCCCTGAAAGTAGGCGTCGCCGGTTTGGGCACGGTCGGCGCGGCCCTGGTCGCCCAGGTCGCGCGCCGGCGCGAGGCGATTACGGCCCGTTGCGGCCGTCACGTCGAGGTCGTCGCCGTGTGCGCGCGCTCGCGCAACAAGGACCGCGGCGTCGATCTGAAGAAAATGCAATGGTTCAGCGATCCCGTTGAGCTCGCCAAGTCGCCGGATATCGACGTGTTTGTCGAATTGATCGGCGGCGCCGGCAATCCGGCCAAGGCCGCGGTCGAGACCGCGCTGAAGGCCGGCAAGGCGGTTGTTACCGCCAACAAGGCGCTGCTCGCCAAGCACGGCGTGGCGCTGGCGACGCTCGCCGAAAAGCAGGGCGCCGCGCTCAACTACGAGGCCGCGGCCGCCGCCGCCATTCCGGTGGTGAAGGCGCTGCGCGAGGGGCTCGCCGGCAGCTCCATCCATCGCCTCTACGGCATCCTCAACGGCACCTGCAATTACATCCTCTCGCGCATGGAGCAGGAGAACCTGTCATTCGAGGACTGTCTCGCCGACGCCCAGCGGCTCGGCTATGCGGAAGCCGATCCGACCTTCGACATCGAGGGCCATGACACCGCGCAGAAGCTGGCGATCCTGGCGAGCCTCGCCTTCGGCACCAAGGTCGACGAGAGCGCGATCTATGTCGAAGGCATCTCCTCGATCACGCCGGCGGACCTCTCCGCCGCCGACGATCTCGGCTACCGGGTGAAGCTCCTGGGCGTGGCGGTGCGTACGCCCAACGGCATCGAGCAGCGCGTCCATCCCACCATGGTGCGCAAGGACTCCGCTATCGCCCAGGTGATGGGCGTGACCAATGCGGTCACCATCGATACCGACGGCCTCGACCCGCTCACCTTCATCGGTCCGGGGGCGGGGGGGCTCGCCACGGCCTCGGCGGTCTTATCCGACCTTGCCGACATCGCCTGCGGCGTCTGTTCGGTCCCGTTCGGCCGGCCAGCCGAGGGGCTTGCCAGCGTCACGAAGGCGCCAATGCAGCGCCACGAGGGCGGCTACTACATCCGCCTGCTGGCGCGCGACAAGCCGGGCACCGCGGCGACCATCGCCCAGCGCCTGGCCGACCAGGACATTTCGCTTGAATCGATCATGCAGCGCCACCATCAGGCGGTGCCAACGAGCGACGGCAAGGGCCGCTCGGTGCCGGTTATTCTCGTGACCTATGCGACGACCGAGGATGCCGTGCGCAAGGCCCTTGCGGCGGTGGGTAAAGATAGAGTGATCTCGGGCCGGCCACAGGTGATCCGGATCGAGAAGAACTGACGAGTGCGGCGGCGGACAGAGGGGCCGCCGGAAGGCCGGGTACCGCCCGATCATGTGAGGGGAGCGTTAAGATGGCGTCTATCACCGTCCAGCCAGAACTCGTGCTGGAGCGAATTCTCACCCTGGAGATCGTGCGCGTGACCGAGCGCGCGGCGGTTTCGGCGGCGCGCCTGCGCGGGCGCGGCCAGGAGAAGGCCTCCGACCAGGCCGCCGTCGACGCCATGCGCCGCGAGCTCAACCGGCTGCCCATCGATGGCACCGTGGTGATCGGCGAGGGCGAGATCGATGAGGCGCCGATGCTCTATATCGGCGAGCAGGTCGGCAACAAGACCGGCCCGAAGGTCGACATCGCGGTCGATCCGCTCGAAGGCACGACGCTTTGCGCCAAAAACATGCCCGGGGCGATTGCCACCATTGCCATGGCCGACGGTGGCACGCTGCTGCACGCCCCCGACTGCTACATGGACAAGATCGCCATCGGCCCCGGCTATCCCAAGGGCACCGTCGATCTAGACGCCTCAGTGGAAGACAATATCGTGAGCCTTGCCAAGGCCAAGGGCGTCAAGCCGTCGGAGATCACGGCCATCCTGCTCGACCGCCCGCGCCATGCCGACATGATCGCGGCGATCCGCAAGCTCGGAGCGGCCGTGTCGCTGATCACCGACGGTGACGTTGCCGGCGTCATCCACTGCGCCGAGCCGGCCAAGACCGGCATCGACATCTACCTCGGCATCGGCGGCGCGCCGGAGGGCGTGCTGTCGGCGGCGGCGTTGCGCTGCATCGGCGGCCAGATGCAGACCCGGCTGATCATCGACACCGACGAGTTGCGCACCCGCACCGAGAAAATGGGCATCAAGGATCCCAAGAAGAAATACGAGATCGAGGACATGGTGAAGGGCGACTGCCTGTTCTCCGCCACCGGCGTCACCACCGGCCCGATGCTCGAGGGCGTCAAATACAAGGGCGACACCATCGAGACCGAGACGGTGGTGATGCGCTCGACCACCGGCACCGTGCGCCGGGTGTTCGCCGAGCACCGCCAGCTCGACAAGTTCTTTCTCGACTGATCGCGCCGCCTTCGCATCCTGGCCATGCCCGCGCCCCGGAGCCGGGCGGCCACTTTGTCCACGCTGTTCATGGGCGCCGCGCGGCCGTCCGCTGGCGTGCCCCGCCGGCCTCCTTCAATATGCCCGTCTTGGCTGACAACTTCGGCGCATGATTCGCGTCGGCCGGCGGGTCAGCGGTGGGTGAGTGATGGCGGCATTTCCGGCAACGGCGGAGAAGGTGGACGAGCGCGGGTTCCTTGGCGTCGGGCGCTCGGCGACCGGGCGCCTCTGGCGCGACCGGCTCGACGCCCGCGGCCAGGCCAACGCGCTCGCCATCGCCCAGCACTATGGCTTGCCCGAGCTTCTTGCCAGGGTACTTGCGGGCCGCGGTGTAAGCCTAGACGATGTCGAGACTTTCCTCGACCCGTCGATCCGCCGGCTGATGCCCGATCCGCACCAGCTCACCGACATGGAGGCGGCGGCGGGGCGTCTGGCCGACGCCGTGGAGAAGGGCGAGGCTGTCGCCGTGTTCGGCGACTACGACGTCGACGGCGCAACGTCGGCGGCGCTGCTGACCCGCTACCTGCGCGATTGCGGGCTCGACCCGATCGTCCACATTCCTGACCGTATCTTTGAAGGTTACGGCCCAAATGTCGATGCCATCAGGTCTTTTGCCGATCGCAAGACGCGGCTGCTGGTCACCGTCGACTGCGGCACCACCAGCCAGGAGACGCTTGCCGAGGCCAACCGGCTCGGCATGGACGTACTGGTGATCGATCATCATCAAGCCGACGAGGAACTCCCCGAGGCGGTCGCCATCGTCAATCCGAACCGCGCCGACGATCTCTCCGGACTCGGCCATCTGGCTGCGGTGGGGCTCGTGTTCATGACCCTGGTGGCGGTGACGCGCACCTTGCGCCAGCGCGGCTTCTGGTCCGGCAGCCGGGCGGAACCCGACCTCTTGTCCATGCTGCACCTGGTCGCGCTTGGCACCGTGGCCGACGTGGTGCCGCTCACCGGCTTGAACCGCGCCTTCGTCGCCAAGGGCCTCCTCGCCATGCGCCGGCGCGAGCATCTCGGCCTCACCGCGCTGATGGACGTGTCGCGGCTCTCAGGCCCGCCCGAGCCGTGGCATCTCGGCTTCCTGCTGGGGCCGCGCATCAATGCCGGCGGCCGCATCGGCCGCGCCGATCTCGGCGTGCAGTTGCTGCTGGCGGAAGACGTCTCCGAGGCGGCACGCATCGCCGGCGAGCTTGACCGGCTCAACCAGGAGCGTCGCGCCATCGAGCAGGCGACCCTGGAACAGGCGGAAGCCGAAGCGTTGGCGTCGCTCGGCCTGGAAGAAAAGGGCGCGGTGGTGGTGACCGCCGCCGAAGGCTGGCACGCCGGCGTGGTCGGCCTGGTGGCGGCGCGGCTGAAGGAGCGCTACGGCCGCCCCGCCTTCGCGATTGCGATCGGGCCCGGCGGTATCGGCACCGGCTCCGGCCGTTCCATTCCCGGGGTCGATCTCGGTCGCGCGGTGCGGCGCGCGGTTGCCGAAGGTCTGCTGGTCAAGGGCGGCGGCCATGCCATGGCGGCCGGCGTGACGCTGAAGAAGGACCGCCTCGGCGCCTTCCGTGCCTTCCTTGAGGACGCGCTCGGCGACAGTGTGGAACAGGCGCGTCGCGAGCGCGCGCTCAAGATCGACGGCGCGGTCAGCGCCGGCGGCGCCAACCGCGAACTGGTCGAGCTACTGGCGCGCGCCGGCCCCTACGGCGCGGGTAATCCCGAACCGTTGCTGGCGCTGCCGTCGCACACGCTGGCCTATGTCGATCCCGTTGGCGAAAATCACCTGCGCGTGCGCCTGCGTTCGCGCGACGGCAAGCAGATCAACGGCATCGCCTTCCGCGCGGCCGGCCAACCGCTCGGCAAGGCGCTGCTGGACAGCCGCGGCCGTCCCGTGCACGCCGCCGGCCATCTCGTGCTCGACCGCTGGCAAGGCGAGGCGCGCGTGCAGTTGCGGCTGAGCGACGTGGCGCCGGCGTGATACGCGGCCGTCTGCGCCGCCTCCAAGGTCATGTTCAATGCGCGTTGCGGTGCAAGGCGTTTTTGACGGCGCGTGTGTTCAACGCCAGCAACTGGTGGATAAGTGTCATGCAACCACCACCTTTGCTTGCAATGTGACAAGCATGTTGCTGCATTACCCTGGTAGCGTTCGTTCCGTCGCGTGGCCGTGCAAATGTCGAAACTGGCGGATATCTTTAGGCCGAGAAGCCAGGAACTTGCGCAAGAGATCGCGCAGGCGTTCGGCCAGGATCTCGTGAGCGACGGCGTTGTCGTTTCCATGCCGCGTCCCGCCGCGCGGGTGAACGGCGCCGGTCATGCGATGGCCGGCGCAGACGCCTTGCAGGTCGGCGGCGACCAACGGCCGCCACCCGAACCGGAAGCGCCAGCCGGATTAGCCAACCCTGCCGAAAGCGAGCCGGTTGAAAGCGAATTGCATCGCAGCGACGAAAGCGAAGCGCTGCATCGGTTGCTGGTCGACACCCGCCGCAAGTTCGACGACCTCGACACGCTGAAAGGCACCCTCGACGAGATGGTGCTGCCGTTCCGCGGCGCCATGCGCGCGCTCGAGGATGAGCGGGCGTTGTCGGCGCGTCTCGTTCGTCAATTGAACGAAAAAGCTGCCGCTTCGGACAAACTGCGTGACGCGTTGCAGCACGCCGAGAACAAGGCGCAGTGGCTGGCCACCGAGGCGGAAAACCTGCGCGAGGCGCTCGATCGCGCGCGAGAGACCAGCCGCGCGACGGAAAACGCCCGCCTGCTGCTCGCTGGCGAGATCAAGCGGCGCGACGAGGCCATCGCCGCGCTCGAGCGCCAGCTCGAAGATGAGGCCTTGCAGCGGCGCTGCTTCGGCGAAAACTGCCGCATTCTGCAGGAAGAGACACTTGAGGCCGAACGGCGTGTGAGCGAGCTGCAGGACAATCTGGCGGAGGCCGAGCGACGGTGCGAGGCGCTTAAGGACGACAAGCGCGTGCTGTGGCGCTCGGCCGAGCAGGCGCGCGAAGATGTCGAGCGTTTGAACCGGCGTCTGGCGGAAGGCGAGGGTGAGTTGAGTGCCGTTCGCACCGAGCTCGTCAAGCTCGAGGCCCGCCGCGTCGAGGCCTGCGCCGAGCGAAACCGGCTGGCCGATGCCGTGGACGAACTGCATGCGCAGCAACGGGCCGAGCGACAGGGCTTCAACCAGCGGATCGAAGCACTGGAAGCGCGCGCCGCCGCCGCCGACCGGCAAATGGGCGAGATGCGGCGCCGGCTTATCGAGCGCACCGAAGAAGCGCGCGCGTTCATCTGCAAGGCGGCGGAAGCCACCATGGCGCGCGCCACCGCCGAGCGGCGGCTGGCGTCGCTGCAGGTGGAGCGGGGGCTGCGCGGCCGGACCGACGAGGATCCGAACGAGACGCGCACCGCGCTGTCGGAATACCTGCGGGCGCTCAATCTTAAATCGCGCGAGATGGCGCTGGCGAGCGCGGCCGAGAATATGGCGCTGCTGAGCGACCGCACGGATCGGGCGCAACCCCCGCACGCCAAGCCCGACAAGCAGGTGGAAGACCTGGTCGCGTCACTCCGGGACGAGCGGCCGCGCGATATCGAGAAAACGCTCGACGCCGCGCGTCAGGCCGACGAGCGCCTGGCACGCGAAGTGGCCGACCTGAGCGGCGAACTTGGCGCGCCATCGGACGCGACGGCGCGCAACGGTGCGTCCGCTGCCGCGGCGCCGGCCCGCCCCGCGCGCGCCAATGGCGACAACGCGTCGGTGCATCGCGGCGCGCTCGGCTACGAAGCGGGCCTGGTCGCGCAACTGCGCCGCCGGGCCGAGGAGGATGAAAGGGGCTGGCCGCTCGGTTGAGGCGTCGGGCAAGAGGCGAGGGAGGTCAGAGGTCCTCTGGCCGAAGCCCGGTGTGCTTTGCGATGCGTGTGAGCATACGCGGGGCCCGATCTCTTCGCCGTCATGGAAGGCAAAGACGAAGTCCGGCGCGTCGGGTCGCTGAAGCGTGCGATGTGAGCCGGATTGCCGTTTGATCGTCCAACCGAGCCGCAACAGCGCGGCCAATACGCGCTGTGCTTTGGTGGTCGGCCAACGACTCATGCCGTCTCGAAAAGGCCGGTCAGTTCGGGCGGCAGCGGTTCACCGTGCTCGAGGCGGTCGGCAATGATGCGTAGCGCCAGCGCCTTGATCTTGTCGCGCGCTTCCGGCTCGGTTTCACCGTAAGCCATGACGCCCGGCAGCGCTGCGACTTCGGCTATCCAACGGTCATCCGTTTCCCGTTCGGTTTCGATTGCCAACATCGTTCTGATCCGCGGGTGTCGGCGTTGCGTCGGGCGCGGCGCAACTGGCGCCTTACCGCTTGCGTTGCGGCTTGGCGCAGAACACCTCGTAGACGGCGCCGATGACGACGCGGGCTTCCTCGCTCGCCAGGCTGTAATTGATCACCTTGCCGTTGCGGCGGGTGGAGACCAAGCCGTCGGCGCGCAGACGCGCGAGTTGCTGCGAGACCGTCGGTTGACGCAAGTCCAGTTCCTGCTCGAGCTCGCTCACCGACTTCTCGCCGTCGGCAAGGATGCACAGGATCATCAGCCGGCTCTCGTGCGCGAGCGCCTTGAGAAACGCGCTGGCGCGTTTGGCGTTGTCGGCCATGCGCTCAAGCTCGCTCGGTTGGCTGCGCGTCTCGGGACGAGACAGGTTCAATTCCATCGGAGCACCAGATGTTTCGTTGGGCCGTAACCACCATATAGACGATTAATACGTCGAACGCATGGGTTTTTCGGAATGTCCGGCGCGTTTCTCGCCCGTTCCGGCCGCGTCGAGCTTCTGGAACAGCACGGCAAGCTGCATCCAGAAGCTTTCTTCGCCCGGATAACCCCGAATACGCCCTATTTCACGGCCTTTATCGACGAGCACGAATAGCGGCGTTACCCGCTCCACCTGAACGAATGCAAGATCGGGGGGAAGCGGCTTGTCGATATCGATTCGGCGCAAAGGCGCACGCCGGCCTTCTTCGGTCTTCTTGTAGATCGGCGCGATGTCGCGATCGAATCGCGCGCACCACGGACAGCCGGCCTGCTCGAACATCACCAGCTCGGCGGCGCGCGCCGGCGGTGGCGTCAACGCGAAAATCATCACGCCGATGAGGGCGAGCAGAGAAGAAAATTTCATCAGCTGTCGCATGGTGCCAACATCGTTCTCCGCTACCCCGTGGGCGCACCGGAACGGCAATGCGGCGGGTGGCGGCAGGCATGTTGAATTATGCCGAAATATATCACACAAAACGAATGTGTCGCCTAGTGTAGCGAATTTGACACCTGATCCCGTGTCGCGGGCCACGTGTCGCAACTAGACTAATAGTTACACTAGAATCAGATAGTTCGGCGACGTTCTTTGAGTTCGACATGCGCTCCGGGGCTTGCGACAACGGGCGGCACATGCCGGAATCGGACCCTGGGGAGGGCCGGACATGGATCTCGACGTCAG
>JARRQH010000079.1:0-10530 GCA_037381985.1 Pseudolabrys sp. | reverse complement strand
GACGTCGATACGTCGATCGATCCGGTCGCGCTGCACTACTACATGACGTTCCACGCGGTGGTGCCGCCGCCCTGCACCATCATCAAGGGCGTGCGCAAGATCGAGCCCGGCACCGTCACCGTGTTCGAGCCGGACGGCCGCCGGTCGACCAGCAGGTTCTGGTCGCTGTCGTTCGCGCGCACCTCGGAAGAAGCCCGGCGATCGAGCGAGGAATGGCGCGACGCGGTGCACGCGGCGCTGCGCACCGCCGTCGACCGCCGCATGGTCGCCGACGTGCCGGTGGGCGTGCTGCTGTCGGGCGGCCTCGATTCCAGCCTGATCGTCGGCCTGCTGGCGGAAGGCGGTCAGCAGCACCTGAAGACGTTTTCCATCGGCTTCGAGTCGGTCGCCGGCGAGCAGGGCGACGAGTTTCAGTACTCCGACATCATCGCCAAGCATTTCGATACCGAGCATCACAAGCTGTTCATCGAGTCGGACAAGCTGATCGCCAGCCTGCCGGAAACCATCCGGGCCATGTCCGAACCGATGGTCTCGTACGACAATGTCGGCTTCTATCTGCTGTCGAAGGAAGTGGCGCGCCACGTCAAGGTGGTGCAGTCCGGCCAGGGCGCCGACGAGGTGTTCGCCGGCTATCACTGGTATCCGCCGATGATGGATTCCAACGATCCCCTCAACGACTACGCCGCGCACTTCTTCGACCGCGATCACGCCGAATACGCCAAGATCATGGAGCCGGGTGTGGTCGACGGCGACCACGCGCTCGACTTCGTGCGCGCGCATTTCGAGCAGCGCGGCGCCGACGACGCCATCGACAAGGCGCTCCGCATCGATTCGACCGTCATGCTGGTGGACGATCCGGTCAAGCGCGTCGACAACATGACCATGGCCTGGGGGCTGGAGGCGCGCGTGCCGTTCCTCGACCACGATCTCGTGGAACTCGCGGCCAAGGTTCCGGCGACGGAAAAGATCAAGGACGGCGGCAAGGGCGTCTTGAAGGACGTTGGGCGGCAGATCATCCCGTCCGAGGTGATCGACCGGCCGAAAGGCTATTTCCCGGTTCCGGCGCTCAAATATATCGAGGGCCCGGTGCTGGATTTCGTGCGCAACGCGCTCGACGCGCCGGCCGCGCGGCAACGCGGGTTGGTCAAGCGCGAATATATCGATACCCTGCTGGCTGCCCCCAAGGAGCACATCACGCGGCTCAGGGGCTCGAAACTATGGCAGGTGGCCCTGCTCGAGCTTTGGCTGCAAGCGCATCACATATAACCGGAGGCGCTGACATGCAGACGAAACCACGCATCCGTGAGGCCGCCGAGGACATGCTCTCGCTCAAGAGCTGGGGCGAGCGGCCGGAATACAGCGGCATCCCGCAGGAGGTCACGATCGATTGCGGCTGGGGCCGCCTGATTTTCGGCCAGACCTTCCAGGAGCCGGCGGCGCTCGCCGCCACGCTCGACGAGGAAACCAGCGGCGAGCGCGACGTCGCGCTCTACGTGCACGAGCCGCAGGTGGTGCTGTCGGAGGCGCCGCAGGCGCTGTTCCTCGACCCCTCGCACACCTTCCGCCACTATCTCACCGGGCCGCGCGCGCAGATCGCGCCGCGCACGATCGCCATCCGCGAGGCGAGCGCCGACGACGCGGCGGACGTGAACCGGCTTTATCTGTCGCGCGGCATGGTGCCGCTACGCGAGGGCTATCTCGACGAAGACGGCCATCCTGATTGCGTCACCGTGCTGGTGGCGGAAGGCACCGAAGGCCGGCTCGCCGGCGTGGTCATCGGCATCGATCATCGCGTCGCCATCAACGATCCCGACAATGGTTCCAGTTTATGGGCGCTCGCGGTCGATCCGCAGGCGCAGATGCCGGGCGTCGGCACCGCGCTGGTGCTGGCGCTGGCCGAGCGCTTCCGCGGGCACGGCCGCGCCTTCATGGACCTGTCGGTGATGCACAACAACGAACAGGCCATCGCGCTCTACGAGAAGCTCGGCTTCGTGCGCGTGCCGGTGTTCTGCGTCAAACGCAAGAACGCCGTGAACGAGGCGCTGTTCGTCGGCCCCGCGCCCGAGCACGAGCTCAACATCTACGCCAAGATCATCGTCGACGAGGCGCGCCGGCGCGGCATCACGGTTGAGGTCGAGGACGACGAGGCCGGCCTGTTCAGGCTCAGCTACGGCGGGCGGGCGGTGTCCTGCCGGGAATCGCTCTCCGACATGACCAGCGCGGTGGCGCTGTCGCGCTGCGACGACAAAGCGCTCACCCGCCGGCTCTTGAAGAAGGCCGAGCTGCGCGTGCCCGAGCAGCTCAGCGTCAGCCGCGCGCACGAGGTCTCGGCGTTCCTCGAGCGCCACGGCCGGGTCGTGGTCAAGCCGGCGCGCGGAGAGCAGGGCCGCGCGGTGTTCGTGGATCTGTCGACCGAGGACGAGGTGACGCGCGCCATCGAGCAGGCGCGTCAGATCTCGGACGAGGTGCTGGTGGAGGAATACGTCACGGGGCAGGACCTGCGCATCATCGTCATCGACGGCGAGGTGGTGGCCGCCGCCGTGCGCAAGCCCGCGACCGTGATGGGCGACGGCAAACACTCGATCCTCGAACTGATCGAGACCCAGAGCCGGCGCCGCGCCGCCGCCACCGACGGCGAAAGCCGCATCCCGCTCGACGCCGAGACCGACCGCGCGGTGCGCATGAACGGCCGGACGCTCGACGACGTGCTGCCGGAAGGCGAATGCCTTGCCGTGCGCAAGACCGCCAACCTGCACACCGGCGGCACCATCCACGACGTTACCGACGATCTGCATCCCGAACTCGTCGAGGCCGCCATCGCCGGCGCCAAGGTGCTTGACATTCCCCTGGTCGGATTCGATTTCCTGGTTCCCGACGTTGCCGAACCGGACTATGTCATTATCGAAGCCAACGAGCGGCCCGGGCTCGCCAACCACGAACCGCAGCCGACCGTCGAGCGTTTCGTCGACTTCCTGTTCCCGCATAGCCGTACGCCCGCCTGACGCAACATCAAGAGCCGGAACTCAGATGCACGACCCTTCCATCGAGGACGCCTATCTGCTTGACGTCCTCAAGCGCCTGCTGGACACGCCCAGTCCGACCGGCATGACCGACGCTGCCATCGCGATCGTTTGCGGCGAACTGGAAGTGCTCGACATCCCGTTCGAGCTGACGCGCCGCGGCGCCATCCGCGCCACGCTCGACGGCACGGCGTCGGCGCCCGACCGCGCCATCGTCAGCCATCTCGATACCCTCGGCGCGATGGTGAAGAATGTCTACGACAACGGCCGGCTGGAGCTGGTGCCGATCGGCACCTGGTCGGCGCGCTTTGCCCAAGGCGCGCGCGCCACCGTGCATAGCGACCACATGCACTTCCGCGGCACCATCCTGCCGCTGAAGGCCTCAGGCCACGTCTACAACGAAGAGGTGGACACCCAGCCGACGGCCTGGAGCAATCTCGAAGTACGGCTCGACGCGCAGACCGCGTCGGCGAAGGAAACGCAGGCTCTCGGCATCGCCATCGGCGACACCGTCTCCATCGATCCGCAGCCCGAGTTCGGGCCCAACGGCTTCATCAATTCGCGCCATCTCGACGACAAGGCCGGCGTCGCCAGCGTGCTGGCGGCGGCGCGCGCGATCCGCAAGGAAAACCTGACGCTGCCGATCGACTGCCACCTGCTGTTCACGCTGTCGGAAGAGGTCGGCGTCGGCGCCAGTGCGGTGCTGCACGGCGATGTCGCCGAGCTGGTGTCGGTGGACAACGGCACCATCGCGCCGGGGCAGAACACCTCGCCCTACGGCGTCACCATCGCCATGCAGGATTCGTCCGGGCCCTTCGACTGGCACCTGACGCGGGCGCTGCTCGGGCTCGCCGCCAGCTACAACATCGAGCATACCCGCGACGTGTTCCGCTATTACCGCTCGGACGCGGCCTCGGCGATGGAAGCCGGCAACGATATCCGCGCCGCGCTGGTGTGCTTCGGCCTCGACGCCAGCCACGGCTGGGAGCGCGCGCACGAGCAGTCGCTGTTCGCGCTGGCGCGTTTGCTGGCGCTCTACATGCAGAGCAACCCGCTGTTCAGCCGCGACCGCGACGCGCTCGGCCCCGTGGGCGACCTGCCGGCCGGCGACGTCGGCGCGCAGAGCTGAGCCCACGACCTTTCGTCCCCGCCCGTCACTTTCGCGGCGGCAGGCTCCAGCGGGGACCCTGGGTTATTTATCGATACGAAAGCGAAAGCTGGATTCCCGCTTGCGCGGGACTGAGCGGGGTCGTCGACAGCGCCTTAATTATTCTCGGCCGTCAGCGAAGGCCGCAGCGCCACGGGCGCGTGCGGGCGGTTGTGCGCCTCGCGCGCGTGCCCTCGCCGGCGCGTGAAGGTGCACGACGCAAAGCCGAGGCCCGAAATCGAACCGACGAAGGACTCGCCGCTGGTCTTTTCCAGGTTGAAGCAGGGCTGGAACGGCAGACCGCGCAAGTGAGCGCAGACCTTCTCACCCTCGACCCGCAGCGTGCCGGCCGGCAATGCCGCATAACGGACGCGGCCCCCTCCCTGGAACTGAACCGAGCCGACCACCGCGCCATTGGAGAACACCCGGCCCTGGCCGCGCGTGCCCTCGAAGCATGAGTAGCTGAAGACCTTGCCGATGACGAAGTGCCGGGCCTCTTGGGCTGACATTTCTCCGGCCATGGCCGGGACGGCGACCGACAGGCCGATCAACACCGCAACAGCACGTAACATTCCCGCGACTCCAACTGACGCCACACAGACTGACACGTTTCGGCACACCGAAACACCGGCCCGATTGTTAAGCCTAACAATTTATCCCACGTTTTCGTCGATAAAGTCTGAACGCGTTTACCCGACCTTGACCACGATCCGCCCACGGACCTGGCCGGAAAGGATGGCCGGGGCCTTCTCCAGAACCTCGGAAAGCGGGATTTCCGTGGTTATCGCGGCCAGTTTCTGGCGATCGAGGTCGTTTTCCAGACATTTCCACGCCTTTTTGCGGCGCTCCAGCGGGCACATCACGGAATCGATGCCGTAAAGACACACCCCGCGAAGAATGAACGGCGCCACCGAGGTCGGCAGGTCCATACCGCCAGCCAAGCCGCACGCCGCTACCGCCCCGCCGTAGCGGGTCATCGAGAGGAGATTGGCGAGCATGGTGGAACCGACGACGTCTACCCCGCCGGCCCAGCGCTCCTTGCCGAGCGGCCTGACCGCGCCGGTGAGTTCGGCCCGCTCGACGATTTCCGACGCGCCCAGACCCTTGAGGTAGTCGGCCTCCTGCGGGCGGCCAGTGACGGCGTGAACCGCGAAACCGCGCTTGGCGAGCAGCGCGGTCGCCACCGACCCCACGCCGCCGGCGGCGCCGGTAATGGCGATCGGGCCGCCATCGGGGGTGAGGCCGTGGCGATCGAGCGCCAGCACGCAAAGCGCGGCGGTGTAGCCGGCGGTGCCGATGGCCATGGCCTCGCGGGCGGAAAGCCCCGCCGGCAGCGCCACCAGCCAGTCGCCCTTGACCCGTGCCTTCTCGGCAAAGGCGCCGAGGTGGGTCTCGCCCATGCCCCAGCCGTTGCCGATGACCTTGTCGCCCGGCTTCCAGGCTGGATGGCTGGAGGCCTCCACGGTGCCGGCGAAATCGATGCCGGCGATCATCGGGAAACGGCGCACCACCGGCGCCTTGCCGGTGACGGCGAGCCCATCCTTGTAGTTGACGGTGGAATATTCGACGCGGACGGTGACGTCGCCGTCCATCAGATTGGCTTCATCGAAGTCCGTGAGCGCGGCCTTGGTGGCCTTCTCGCCCGCCTTCTCGATCACGATCGCCTTGAACGTACCCACAGCGTGCTGCTCCCTCGGCTGGCGTTTCGGGACCGTTCTAAAGCCGTGAGCGGCCAGGACAAGCCCGGCCGCGCCATTTTCGAACCGACCGCGCCATTTTCGAAGGGGCCCGGATCCCCTACTCCGCCGGGATCGGCGCCAGCCGCTCGATGGGCTTTTCGATGATCGGCAGATTGATGATCGCGGAGATCACGCCAAGCACCACCGACAGCCACCACACCACGTTGTAGGAGCCGGTGACGGTGTAGAGCAGCCCACCGAGCCAGACGCCGAGGAAGCCGCCGACCTGGTGGCTGAAGAAGGCGAAGCCGAACAGGGTCGCCATCCAGCGCGTGCCGAACATCAGCGCCACCAGCCCTGACGTCGGCGGCACCGTCGACAGCCACAACAGGCCCATGACGCCGGCGAAGGTCAGGGTCGAGACCGTAGTGACCGGCAGGGTGATGAAGGCGATCACCGCGATCGAGCGCAGCGTATAGATGATCGACAACAGGTAACGCTTGGGCATGCGGTCGCCGAGCCAACCGGACAGCACCGAGCCGATGATGTTGAACAGGCCGATGACGCCGAGCGCCCAGGCGCCGACCTCGACCGACAGCCCGCGATCGACCAGATAGGCCGGCAGGTGCACGGTGATGAACAGGAGCTGGAAGCCGCAGGTGAAGAAGCCGAGCACCAGCAGGATGTAGGAGCGGTGGCCGAAGGCCTCGATCATGGCGTGACGCAGCGTCTGCTCGCTTACCCCATCGGTCTTGGCATGGCTCATCGGCGCGGTGCGTAGCGCAGTGGCGAGTGGGACGATGCTCAGCGTGATGATGCCGAAGGCGACCAGCGCGTGCTGCCAGCCGAGCTTTTCGATGAAGCCGATGGCGAGCGGCGAGAACAGGAACTGGCCGAACGAACCGGCGGCGGTGCCGGCCCCGAAGGCGAGCGAGCGCATCTCCGCCGGCATCAGCTTGCTGAAGGCGGCGATGACGAGCGTGAACGAGGTGCCGGCGATGCCGAGGCCCATGAGCAGGCCGGCGGAAAGATCGAGCACGCCGGGCGTCGACGAATACGCCATCAGCATCAGCCCGGCGGCATAGAGCACCGCGCCGACCAGGAACACGCGCACGGTGCCGAAGCGGTCGGCGATGACGCCGGCGAAGGGCTGCGCCGTGCCCCAGACGATGACCTGGATCGCCAGCGCCAGCGAGAACACCTCGCGACTCCAGCCGTTGGCGGCCGACATCGGCGTCAGGAACAGGCCGAGCGCGGCGCGCGGGCCGAAGCCGATGGCGCCAACCAAGCAGCCGCACACCAGGATCACCATGGGTGTGCGCCAGCCGGCAACAGCCGGCTTGCCGACCGTGGTCTCTGTCATCGGGTCGCCCCCCGGTTGCGACGCCGCGGCGCCACTGAGAGCCGCTGACGAGGACCGGACAATAGTGACCCTGCCGCCCATGTGAAACGAATATTGCTGATCGATGCCATTTGCGGCGTGCATGGCTTGCGGGGCGCCAACTCATACTCCCGTCATTCCGGGACGGCCCGATAAGGCCGGACCCGGAATCCAGAGCCAGGCATGAGTACATCGCCCTGGATTCCGGGCTCGCGGCCTGAAGGCCGCGCCCCGGAATGACCGGAGCAAGCGGCACAAGCCGCTACATCGCCTTGATCAGCTTGGTCTCGCGCGCCGTGGTCTTGGGGTCGCTCCAGCTCGGCTCGTCGGCGCCGTTGCCCCAGGCGCGCGGCCGATAGAACGTGTGCACGCCGATCTTGTCGATCTTGCGCATCTCGTGGACCCAGCTCGGGTGCACCCAGTAAGCGTGATAATGGGTGGACTTGGCGATTTGCGGCAGCCACAGCTTGCCGCCAAGCATGTCGTGCGCGATGCGCTTGGCGCGCTTCCAAGCGTCCGGCTCGGTGACCACGTCGGGAACGCCGTCGCAGGCGAAGGTGAACTGGCAGGCGTTGTGGCGATTGGCGTTCTGGTAGACCACGCCGCAAACCTTGTTGGGATAGAACGGCGAGAACACCCGGTTCATCACCACCTGCGCGACGGCGATCTGCCCGACCACCGGCTCGCCGCGCGCCTCGAAATAGACGGCGTTGGCGAGGCACTTTTCCGCCTTGGCGCGACCCTTCCCGGCAAGCTTGAGCCGCTCGGCCGGCGACTGCGGCCGGCGGTCGACGCCGGTGACCTCGCCCTTGTTGGCGATGGTCTCACCGCCGGTGTCGGGGCCGGTCACGACCGGTGCATAGCCGGGCGCCCAGGGCTGGATCTCCTGCTGCCGGCTGACCAGCGGCGCGGTGGCAAAGTAGATGCGCGCGGTATCCTGGCCGAGCAGGCGGTTGGTCGGCACCGCGTGCGTTTCGGCGGGCCTGATCGGCGCGAGATCGTCAGCCACGCCCGGCATGTCCTCGTGCGCGAACGGCGCATCGGCCGCGGTCTTCGGCAACGGCGGCACCGACAACATCGGCGGCATGGGCGGCAGCGGCGCGCGTGCGCGCGGCCGCAACCGGTCACCTTTGTCCTTGCGGTTGACCGTGGGGAATTGCACCGGGCCGCTGGGATCGCCCAGGAACACCGAGCCGATCGAGCGGGTGATGTCACGCGGGTCGAAATTGGCGAGCGCATAAATCGGCGGATGCGGAATGCCGGTGCCGATCGGTCGCGGCAGGCTGAAGGTCGCGGCATGGAGGGCGCCGACGAACGGCCGGCCCAGCACGTAGCGATGCACGCGCGCGCTGACGCCGGGCTCGCGCGCGAGCAGCGCGCCCAGGTCGCCGAAAGCGGCCTGCTTCGGAAACGCGACCATGACCAACGCGATCAAGCCGATCCGCGTCAGTCCTCGCCGATGTTTCTTATGGGACCCTCTAAACCGCACGCCCTACGCGACCCAACGACGATGCACACAACGCCCATTAGCCGTTGCTAGAATGCGACAGGTTTTCTTATGAGCCGGTTAACCTTGCGAAGGTCTTAAGGGGCCACCGTTGACATCGGCCGTTTCGCCGACCGGATCGCGCCGCCAAATCGGGGCGCAGCCCGCAACGGCAGACCGTTCAACACCCAACGATTGAGATGGAAACGACGATCACCCGGCGACGTCCGGTAAATTGTTACAGTTGTTAACCATCTGGAAATGGCTGCCACCCAAAATCTCGGCGTTTTCGAACAACGAGCCGGCATGCTTCCCTTGAACCTTCCATCGACCGACGGGGGCACCCTTGGCCTGCTCATCGGCCTGGCAGTCGTCGCTCTTGGGATTGTCGTCGTCGTCTATCAGCGCCTGCGCCTGCGGAACCGCCGCCTGGTCGGCGCCATCGACAACATGTCGCAAGGTCTGTTGATGTTCGACGCCCAGGGGCGGATCACCCTGGTCAACCGGCGCTACGTCGAGATGTACAAGCTGTCGCCCGAGATCGTGAAGCCGGGCTGCGCGCTGCAACAGCTGATCCAGCATCGCAAGGACACCGGGCTGTTCGCCGGCGAGGTGGAGCCCTATTGCCAGCAGATCATGGATTCCGTCGCCAAGGGCGACAACACGGCATTCCATGTCCAAGCCAGCGACGGCAGCGTCGTGCTCGCCAAGAACGAGCCGCTCGTCGGCGGCGGCTGGGTCTCGACCCACGAAGACGTCACCGAGCAGCGCCGCGCCGAGGAAGAGTGCGCCGCCAACCGCAACCAGGAGCAACGGCGCGCCGCGATCGACCTGGCGATCGCGGCGTTCCGCCCGCAGGTCGAGGCGCTGCTGGGAAGCGTCAGCGACAGCGCCACCGCCATGAGCGCGACCGCGGCCACCTTGTTCGGTTCCTCCGAGCGGACCAGCCAGCGCGCCGAGAGCGCGGTGGAGGCGTTCAACGCCGCTTCCGCCAACGTGGCGACCGCGGCGGTGGCCGCCGACGAGCTGTCGCATTCGATCGCCGAGATCAGCCGCCAGCTCACCCGCACTAGCAACATCGTCGGGCTCGCCACCGACGAGGCACGCACCACCGACGCCGAGATCGTCGGGCTGTCCGAAGGCGCGCGGAAGATCGGCGACGTGGTGAAACTGATCCGCGACATCGCCGAGCAGACCAACCTGCTCGCGCTTAACGCCACCATCGAGGCCGCGCGCGCCGGCGAATCCGGCAAGGGCTTCGCGGTGGTAGCCTCGGAAGTAAAGTCGCTGGCGGTGCAGACCGCCAAGGCGACCGAAGACATCGCCAGCCACATTCGGGCGGTGCAGGATTCGACCTCCGGCGCGGTCGACGCCATCCGCCAGATCGCCGCGCGCATGCAGGAGATCAACGAATACACGGCCGCGGTCGCGGCGGCGGTCGAGGAGCAGAACGCGGCGACCGGCGAAATCTCCCACAACGTCACCGGCGCGGCCACCGGCACCGGCCAGGCGGTCGCCGTGCTCGGCGAGGTCGCGAACGCGGCCACCGAAACCCGCGGCTCGGCGGACGTGGTGCGCGACGCCTCGGCGTCGGTGGAGCAGGCGGTGGTTAACCTGCGGCGCGAGGTGGAAGACTTCCTCGCCAAGGTGGCGGTGTAGGCGCTCCGGCGCTACCTCTCCGCAGTCATTGCCGGGCATTGCCGTTCGAAGAACGGCGTTCTTTCAGAACGCCTATGACCCGCCAATCCATGAGGCATCCCAACGAATTCAGGCTGCGCGAAGCTTGCGCTTACGGCGCCTCATCATGGATGCGCGGG
>JARRQH010000078.1:0-10664 GCA_037381985.1 Pseudolabrys sp. | reverse complement strand
CCGCTTCATCCGCACCCACAATGCAAATTCACGCCCCTTCGTCTGGACCGCTACCGCCGACTCCATCCTCCAGAAACTCGCGCGACTTTGTCAGCGAATTTCCGGGACAGAACACTAGTTAGGTTTACTCTCCCGTCGCTGCATACTCCGTTCGTTCCCGCGCAAGCGGGAATCCAGATATACAGCTGACGAATTGGAGTTTGTCGCACTGGGTGCCCGCTTTCGCGGGGACGAACGGTGAGGTCAGTCGTCCTTCCACCCGCACGCGCGCAAGAGTTCCCGCATGTGTTCCGGCACCGGCGCGGTGACAGTCACCGGCGGCTTGTTCTTGGAGATCGGCACCGTCACGTCGCGTGCGTGAAGATGCAGCGGTGGCCCGCCATCGCGGGGCGTGTTGCCGTAAACTATGTCGCCGACAATTGGAAAGCCCATCTCGGCGCAGTGCACGCGCAGTTGGTGCGTACGCCCGGTGAGGGGTTCCAGCGCCAGCCAGGTGTGACCATTCCCGTCGCGCCCCATCACCTTCCAGGTCGTCGATGATGGCATGCCGTGCGGGTCGGCCTTCATCCACCAGCCGCGGGTTTCGTCGCGCTTCGACAGCCCGATGTCGATGCGGCCTTCGTCGGCTTCGGGTCCGCCTTCCACCACCGCCCAGTAGGTCTTGCCGACCTTGCCGTTCTTGAACAGCTTGCCGAGGAGAGCGAGCGCCTTGCGGTGACGGCCGAGCACCAGACAGCCGGAAGTGTCGCGGTCGAGGCGGTGAGCAAGCGCAGGAGAGCGCGGCAGCCCGAAGCGCAGGGCGCCGAAATAATCCTCGAACGCCTCGCCGCCTCTATCGCCACTTTGCGGCCCCCGGTGCACGGCAAGGCCGGCCGGCTTGTCGACCACCAGCATCAGCCCGTCGCGGTAGAGCAGACGGGCCAGCATCTCTTCCGCTGTCATAATCAGTTACCAAATAGCCCCGAAACGGGTATCAGGGGCGCGGCCAAGGACCTAGCATGGACGAAACGACACAGAAAACGAGTTGGTGGAAGCGCCTGAGCGGGGGTCTCAAGCGCACCTCGTCGTCGCTCGGCGCCGCCATCACCGGCCTGGTCAGCAAGCGCAAGCTCGACGCCTCCACGCTTGAAGAGCTCGAAAACGAGCTGATCCGCGCCGATTTCGGCATCGATGTCGCCGATCGTATCGTCGAGACGCTGCGCTCGGGCCGCTACGAAAAGGGCATCGCACCCGAGGAACTGCAGAATTTGCTCGCCGCCGAGATCGAGAAGGTGATGGCGCCGGTGGCGCAGCCGCTCGAGGTCACCGCCAAGCCGTTTGTGGTGCTGGTTGCCGGCGTCAACGGCTCCGGCAAGACCACCACCATCGGCAAGCTCGCCGCCCGCTTCCGCGCCGAGGGTAAGTCGGTGATGCTCGTCGCCGGCGACACCTTCCGCGCCGCCGCCACCGAGCAGCTCAAGATATGGGGCGAACGCACCGGCGCTGTTGTCGAAGCGCGCCAGCAGGGCGCCGACGCGGCCGGCTTGGCGTTCGACGCCATCGCCGCCGCTAAGACGCAGGGCGTCGACGTGGTGCTGATGGACACCGCCGGCCGCCTGCAGAATCGCGCCGAGCTGATGAATGAGCTGGAAAAGATCGTGCGCGTCATCCGCAAGGTGGAGCCCGACGCACCGCACGCGGTGCTGCTGGTGCTCGACGCCACGGTGGGACAAAACGCCCTCAGCCAGGTCGAAATTTTTCAGAAGACCGCCGGCGTTACCGGCTTGGTGATGACCAAGCTCGACGGTACGGCGCGTGGCGGCATCCTGGTGGCGATCGCGTCGAAGTTCGGCCTGCCGGTGCACTTCATCGGCGTCGGCGAGGGGGTGGAGGATTTGTCGCCCTTCACGGCGCGGGAGTATGCCCGCGCGGTGGTGGGATTGGAGTAGCAAGCGCGTCATGGCCGAAAAACAAAAGCTCAACCCGACCCTCAAGCTCGTGCTCGATATCGGGCCGCTGGTGCTGTTCTTCGCCGCCAACGCCAAGTTCGGCATCTTCACCGCCACCGGTGCCTTCATGGTGGCGGTACTGGCGGCGCTCGCCTTCGCTTACGTGAAAACGCGGCGTATCGAGATCATGCCGCTGGTCACCGCCATCATCGTCGTCATCTTCGGCGGGCTGACGCTGTTCCTGCACAACGACGAATTCATCAAGCTCAAGCCGACCATCATCTACGTGCTGTTCGGCGGCACGCTGCTCGGCGGGCTGCTGTTCGACAAGCTCTGGCTCGGCATCTTGTTCGACTCGGTGTTCGACCTGACCGAGGAAGGCTGGCGCAAGCTCACATGGCGCTGGATCGCCTTCTTCTTCTTTCTCGCCGTCGTGAACGAGATCGTCTGGCGCAATTTCTCGACCGACGTCTGGGTGAGCTTCAAGCTGTTCGGCGTGGTGCCGCTTACCTTCCTGTTCGGCGCGCTGCAGTATCCGCTGCTGATGAAGTACAGCACAACTGAAAAGGAGTGAAAATCATAGGAGGCATTAATGACAACGCGAACGCCGGAAGAGGCTCGGCAGCATTGCATTGATATAATTGGTCACGAGCTTGGCAGCCAATATGCTGAGATGTGGCAGGAGACTATCCGGATTCGATCTAGTGCTCGGCGGCGGCATAAGGGAAAAGACGTGGGCGTCCGGCATAGGGCCGAACATGACGAGTGAGTACCTGGTGTTGTCGCGCGCGGCTACTTCTCTGCCAGCGCCTTCTCGATCGCCGGCATCACCGTGCCTTGCAAGTTCTCCGGCATCAGCGGGCCCACCAGCTTGTAGATGACGGTGCCCGACCGATCGATCACATAGGTCTCGGGCACGCCGTAGACGCCCCAGTTGATCGACTCCCGCCCGCTGCGGTCGGCGCCGACGGCGGCGTAAGGATTGCCGTAGCGGCCGAGGAAGCGGCGCGCGTCGTCGGCCGCGTCCTTGTAGTTGATGCCGACGAGCTGGAAGCGCTTGTCGTGGGAAAGCTGCGCCAGGAACGGCACCTCCTGGTGGCAGGGCACGCACCATGATGCCCACACGTTTACTAGCGTCACCTTGCCTTTGAAGGTCGCGTCGGAGAGCCCCGCCACCGGCTTGTCGTCGCGCTTCAGGCCGGCGACCGGCGGCAGGTCGGTCTTTGGCATGGGCTTGCCGATGAGCGTCGACGGCAGCAGTGAGGGATCGCCCGAATGCAGGCCGACGTAGAACAGCGCCGCCAGGGCGAGAAAGATGACCAGCGGCAGCAGCACCAGGATGCCGCGCCGCAGATTGCTCGGCCGCCGTTCGTCTTGTGTCGTCTCGCTCATGATTCGTCCGTCGTGCGCTGTGAGCGCCGGCCGACGCCGCGCGCTTCGAGATCGCCGAGAATGCGCCGCTGCGCCGAATAGTCGAGCACCACCCAGGCGATCAGCATGGCGATCACGAACGCTGTCACCGCGTAGGCCGCGACGATGAAGCCGGCCTCTTGTGCAAACGTCATCGTCATGCGCTTTTTCCTTTGCGCGTGATCTTGTCGGAAAACCGGTTCCCATTGCCGATCAAGTCGGGGACAGGCTTTTTCGGGATCATGCGCCCGCCTCCGCAAAATCCTGCGCCTGCATCAACTGCATGGTGCGGATGCGCCGGCGCAGGATCTCGTTGCGCATGGCGGCGAAATGCAGCGTGAAGAACAGGAAGGTGCAGCCGACCGCCATCACCAACAGCGGCCATAGCATGGACGGCGCGATGGCCGGGCCGCCGGCGCGGAAGATCGACGCGCCCTGATGCAGCGTGTTCCACCAGTCGACCGAGAACTTGATGATCGGCAGGTTGATGGCGCCGACCAGCGACAGGATCGCCGCCGCGCGCGAGCCGCGGCCGGGATCTTCTGCGGTCCAATACAGCGCCATCACCCCCAGATACAGCAGCAGCAGCACCAGCATCGAGGTCAGTCGCGCGTCCCATACCCAGTAGGTGCCCCAGGTCGGGCGGCCCCACAGCGAGCCGGTAACGAGGCAGATGAAGGTGAAGGCAGCGCCGATGGGCGCGGCCGATTTGCCGGCGACGTCGGCGAGCGGATGCCGCCACACCAGCGTGCCGAGGGCGGCGACGCTCATCACCATCCAGCCCATCATGCCGAGCCAGGCGGCCGGCACGTGCAGGTACATGATCTTGACGGTCGCGCCCTGCTGGTAGTCGTCGGGCGCGTTGATGCTGCCGTAGAGCCCGACCGACAGCAGCACCACCGTGATGGCGATCAGCCACGGCAGCACGCGGTGGACCAAGCGCAGAAAACGCGTCGGATTGGCGAGATCAATCAGGGCCATTGCGGTTTCTTAGTCTCAGGCGAGGGTCCGGGCAACGCCCGGTGTCTCCCGTAGGTTTTGCGCCCCATCATTCCAGACCATGCCGCAATGCGGCAGCCGCCGCCACCGGCCCCAGCACCAGGCTCATCAAGGTCAACGCGCAAAGGATGGTAAAAGGAGGGCCGAAGGGAGTGATAGCGTCGATGGCCGCGTTGGCCGCCGAAACGCCGAAAATCAGCACCGGAATGGTCAGCGGCAGCACCAGCACGGCCAGGAGCAGCCCGCCGCGGCGCAGCGCCACCGACAGCGCCGCGCCGACTAGGCCGATGAAGGTGAGCGCCGGGGTTCCCACCAGCAGCGTCAGCATCAGCGGGCCCACGGCGCGCGGCTCGACATTGAGCAGAAGGCCCAGCACCGGCGTCACCAGCACCAGCGGCAGGCCGGTGGTCAGCCAGTGCGCGATGGCCTTGGCGGCAACGCTGAGTTCCAGCGGTACCGGCCCGGTCATCAGCAGATCGAGCGAACCGTCGTCGTGGTCCATGGCGAACAGCCGGTCGAGCGCCAGCAGGCTCGCCAGCAGCGCCCCCACCCACAGGATCGCCGGGCCGATCTGGGTGAGCAGCTTCAGGTCGGGTCCGACGGCGAACGGCACCATCACCACCACGATCAGGAAGAACAGCGCGCCCATCAGCGCGCCGCCGCCGTGGCGCATCGCGAGCCGGACGTCGCGGGCGAGGAGGGCGGTGAAGGCGGTCATGCCGGCCCCATCCGCATTTCCCGCGGCGCTTCGAGCCCGATCGGTCCGTGGGTGGCGACGACGATCATGCCGCCGCCGCTGAGATGATCGCGCATCAGCCCGGCGAGGCGTTCCTGCGAGGCCACGTCGAGCGCCGAGGTCGGCTCGTCCAACAGCCAGATCGGGCGCTTCACCGCGACCAGCCGCGCGATCGACAGCCGCCGCCGCTGCCCGGCGGACAGATAGGCCGCCGGCAGCCCGGCGAGCGGCGCCAATGCCACCGCTTCCAGCGCCCGCTCGACATCGCCCACCGCGTTGCCGAGATAGGCCGCCCAGAAGCGCAGGTTCTCGGCGACCGACAGCGCGGGCTTGAGCGCGTCCTGGTGACCCAGATAGTGGACCTGCTCGGCGATTGTCGCTTCCGGGTCGCCGCCCTCCAGGTTGAGCTTGCCGTCGGCGAGCCGCACAAGTCCTGCGATCACACGCAGCAGCGACGACTTGCCGGCGCCGTTGCGCCCGGTGATCAGCAGGGCCTCGCCATCCGCCACGCTGAAGTCGAGCTGCCTGAAGACGATGCGGCCGCCGCGAATGCAGGCCAGATTGTTACCGGAAAGCTGCATCAGGCCTCGCGCGTCCCCGACGCGGGCCCGCGAAGAATTTCAGCGCCTGAAAAGCCCAAACCGCAGTGCATAGCTGGAACAATCCCAAGAAATGTGGCGTTGGCGGCCAAAAGACCTTATAAGCCCGGACCGGCGGCGTTACCTAAATCGAATTCGCGCGCGTGTCTCGCCCGGCGAGAAAAATTAAGTAGCGCCAGTGACTTAGGGGAGACCGCGGCAATCCACCCGCGCGGGAAATGGAACATCCGATCATGACTTCGCTCGACAGTTTTCGCTGCTGTAAGACGCTCAAGGCCGGCGGCAAGACCTACGCCTATTACAGCCTTCCGGTCGCCGAGAAGAACGGCCTCAAGGGCATCTCGCGTCTACCGTTCTCGATGAAGGTGCTTCTGGAGAACCTGCTGCGCAACGAAGACGGACGCACGGTCACCAAGGACGACATCAAGGCGGTCGCCGAGTGGATGAAGACCAAGTCGTCGACCCACGAGATCGCCTTCCGCCCCGCGCGCGTGCTGATGCAGGATTTCACCGGCGTGCCGGCGGTGGTCGATCTCGCCGCCATGCGCGACGCCATGGTTCAGTTCGGCGGCGACCCCAAGAAGATCAACCCGCTCATTCCGGTCGACCTCGTCATCGACCATTCGGTGGTGGTCAACTTCTTCGGCAACAACCAGGCTTTCAAGAAGAACGTCGAGGAGGAGTACCGGCAGAACCAGGAGCGCTACAAGTTCCTGAAGTGGGCGCAGCGCTCGTTCAACAATTTCCGCGTGGTGCCGCCCGGCACCGGCATCTGCCACCAAGTCAACCTCGAGTACCTGTCGCGCGTCGTCTGGTCTAAGAAGGACAAGGTCAAGCCCGATCCCAAGAACGGCGACGGCAAGGAGCAGGTCCTGGAAGTGGCCTATCCCGACACGCTGGTCGGCACCGATTCGCACACCACCATGGTCAACGGCCTGTCGGTGCTCGGCTGGGGCGTCGGTGGCATCGAGGCGGAAGCGGCCATGCTGGGCCAGCCGCTGTCGATGGTGCTGCCCGAGGTGATCGGCTTCAAGCTCACCGGGCGCATGAAGGAAGGCGTTACCGCCACCGACCTGGTGCTCACCGCCACCGAGATGCTGCGCAAGCGCGGCGTGGTCGGCAAGTTCGTCGAGTTCTTCGGCCCCGGCCTCACCCATCTGACGCTCGCCGACCGTGCGACGCTCGGCAACATGGCGCCGGAATACGGCGCCACCTGTGGCTTCTCGCCGGTCGACGATGACACCCTGGCCTATCTCAAGACCACGGGCCGCCCGACCGAGATTATCAAGCTTGTTGAGGTCTATGCCAAGGCGCAGGGCATGTTCCGTACGCCCAAGACGCCGGACCCGCATTTCACCGACGTGCTCAAGCTCGATCTTTCCACCGTCGAGCCGTCGCTCGCCGGCCCCAAGCGTCCGCAGGACCGTATCGCGCTCAAGGACGTGAAGCCCGGCTTCGCCGCGTCGATGGACAAGGAATTCCACAAGGCCGACGAGATGGCGAAACGCGCGCCGGTCGAGGGCAAGAACTTCGACCTCGGCAACGGCGACGTGGTAATCGCGGCCATCACCTCTTGCACCAACACCTCGAATCCGAACGTGATGATCGGCGCCGGCCTGCTTGCGCGCAAGGCGGCGGCCAAGGGCCTCTCCTCCAAGCCGTGGGTCAAGACCTCGCTGGCGCCCGGCTCGCAGGTGGTGGGCGAGTATCTCGAGAAGGCCGGCCTGCAGAAAGACCTCGACAAGCTCGGCTTCAATCTGGTCGGTTTCGGCTGCACCACCTGCATCGGCAATTCCGGTCCGCTGCCGGAGGAAATCTCGGATTCGATCAACAAGAACGATCTGGTGGCGGCGGCCGTGCTGTCCGGCAACCGCAACTTCGAAGGCCGCGTCAACGCCGATGTGCGCGCCAACTATCTGGCGTCGCCGCCGCTGGTGGTGGCCTACGCCATCGCCGGCAACATGAACGTCGACCTCGCCAAGGACCCGCTCGGCGTCGACGACAAGGGCAAGAAGGTGTTCCTCAAGGACATCTGGCCGTCCAACAAGGAGATCGGGGCCTTCGTCGCCAAGAACGTCACCAAGTCGATCTTTGCCAAGAAGTACGCCGACGTGTTCAAGGGCGACACCAACTGGCGCAAGATTTCGGTGAAGGGCGGCCTGACCTACGATTGGGACGACCGTTCCACCTACGTGCAGAACCCGCCCTATTTCGAGGGTATGGAAAAGCGCCAGAAGCCGCTCGAGGACATCGTCGAGGCGCGCGTGCTGGCGCTGCTGGCCGACTCGATCACCACCGACCACATCTCGCCGGCGGGTTCGATCAAGCAGGACAGCCCGGCGGGCGAATACCTGCGCGACCACCAGGTGCGGCCGAAGGACTTCAACCAGTACGGCACGCGCCGCGGCAATCATCAGGTGATGATGCGCGGAACCTTCGCCAACATCCGGCTCAAGAACCAGATGGTGCCGGGCGTGGAAGGCGGCTTCACGATCCACTATCCGTCGAAGCAGCAGATGACCATGTACGACGCGGCGATGAAGTACAAAGAAGAGAACGTGCCGCTCGTCATCTTCGCCGGCAAGGAATACGGCACCGGCTCCTCGCGCGACTGGGCGGCCAAGGGTACCGTGCTGCTCGGCGTGCGCGCGGTCATCGCCGAGTCGTTCGAGCGCATCCATCGCTCCAACCTGATCGGCATGGGCGTCATGCCGCTGGTGTTCGAGGAAGGCACGTCCTGGACCTCGCTCGGCCTCAAGGGCGACGAGCAGGTCACCATTCGCGGCCTCACCGGCGAGGTGAAGCCGCGCCAGCGGCTGATCGCCGAGATCGTCATGGGCGACGGCACGCTCAAGCGGGTTCCGCTCCTGTGCCGCATCGACACCGTCGACGAGCTCGATTACTTCAAGAACGGCGGCATTCTGCAGTACGTGCTGCGGCAACTCGCGAACTGACGCCAATCGCCGGTGCGACTTCCCTTCACTGGCCGCTCACTGTGAAGTGAGTGGCCAGTGAGCGTTTGTGGACCTTATATGCCTGCTGGGCAGGGGTGCTCCTTGAGCGGGATGCGGGCATGACCGGCGTGAAGATTCGTTCCATTCTCGTTGCGGCAGCGGTTGCCACCGGTGCATTCGGCGCGGGCGCGACGTCGGCGCTTGCCGCCGGGCCGCGCGCTGTGATCGAGCTGTTCACCAGCCAGGGCTGCTCGTCCTGTCCGCCGGCCGACCGCCTGCTCGGGCAGCTTGCGCAGGATCCCTCACTGATCGCGCTCAGCGTGCCGGTCGATTACTGGGACTATCTCGGCTGGAAGGACACCCTGGCTCTGCCGGTCGATTCCGTGCGCCAGCGCGATTATGCCGTCGCCCGCGGCGATCGCGAAGTCTACACGCCACAGGTCGTGATCAACGGCATGGTGCACGCGCTCGGCAGCAACAAGGACGCCATCGAGGACGCCATTGTGAAGACGCGCCGCGAGAGCGATCCGCTCAGCCTGCCGGTGAGTGTAAAGGTGGACGACGGCACCATCACTGTCGCCGTGCCGGCCGCGACCGGGGAGCATACCAGCGGTGAGGTGTGGCTGTGCCCGGTCACCGCCAAGGCGCGGGTGTCGATTGGCCGCGGCGAGAACCGCGGCCGCACCGTCGTCTACCACAACGTGGTGCGGCGCTGGGTGAAGCTTGGCGCCTGGCATGGCAAGGCGGAGACGTTCCGCGTCAAGCTCGCGACGCTGCCCGACGCCCGCTTCTCGATCGCCGACATCGACCGCGCCGCGGTGCTGCTGCAAAGCGGCAGCGCGCAGCGGCCCGGCATGATCCTCGGCGCCGCCATGACGAGTGTTCCGGCCGCGGCGGTGCGATGAGACGCGCTTTCCTCAGCACGAACATCGATCTGTCATCCTGAGGTGCGCGCCGCAAGGAGCGCCTCGAAGGATGTCGGCCGTGCATCCTTCGAGGCTCGCGTGCTTGTGCACGCTCGCGCCTCAGGATGACGGATCGGGAGGCCCACAAATAAAAATCGGGCCGGCAAAGACGCGCCGGCCCGAAGGGTACTTAGGGGATTGAATCGTACGCGGAGCCTCAAACGGCCCGGCCAACCGAGCCCCGGGGGGCTGGGGGGCTGAGGAATCCGGCGCTCAGATCGGCCGGGCCTTGAGGCAACGATGACCTTTTCCCACCCCACCATGTCGGGCGATTGACCGAATTTGGGCCTTTTGGTGGTGCTTATTGACGTGTTCGTGATCGAATAGGCCGGTTTCGATGGGGTCCGGACGACTATTTGGCCCAAAGTGCCTCTTGCCGTCGGCGCCAAGCGGGGCGATCATTGTCACATTAACGCAAAGGAGGCGCCGCATGACGTTCGGTCCCGGCGAAGCCGATCCCAGCGCGACCGCCGAGGGCGGTACGAGCGCGCGCAGCGCGCCCACCGCCCTCAACCGGGTCACCTTCAACCGCCGCGAGCTCAACCGCATTCTCGACCTTTACGGCCGCATGGTCGCCGCCGGCGAGTGGCGGGATTACGCCATCGATTTTCTCAAAGACCGCGCCGTTTTCTCGGTGTTCCGCCGGGCGTCGGAAGTGCCGATCTACCGCATCGAAAAAAATCCGAAGCTGGAGCGCCGCCAGGGCGCCTACAGCGTGATTTCGGCGACCGGTCTGATCGTGCGCCGCGGGCACGAACTCGACCGCGTGCTGCGGGCGATCGACAAGCTGCAGCTTGCGGTGGTGAGCTAACGGGCGCCACCAACGGGGCATTCGTCCCCGGAGTCGGGTCCGGCCGGAGGCTGCCCTCGAGTACGGGCATGTGCGGTGAGGGGCGTCCACGATCCGGACGCTGCCCAGCCGCCCACTCTTGCCGCCTCCCATCCCCGTCTATAATGAGCCTGAGAAAGCCCAGTGGCCGTCCGCTGGGCGCCGGAACCAAAGCTCGGGAGTGTCCTGAAATGTCACAGGCCGCCGCATCGCGCGCGCATAAGCCCACCATGCTGAAGGACTC
>JARRQH010000077.1:0-19201 GCA_037381985.1 Pseudolabrys sp. | reverse complement strand
GGTCCGCTGCCCGCCAGATCAGGTTGTCCTCGAATTCGCTGACGACGCCGTCGGCATAGGCGACCTGCCACATCATCTCCACCAGGCGGGCGCGGCCTTTCTCGTCGAGCTCGCGATTGAGCTGGGAGGTGAACTGATAGAGATCGATGGCCTCGCGCTCGAGCTCGGTGGCCTCGGCAATCAGTTCGCCGGCGGTGGCGTCGTCGAGATCGAAACGGCTCTTGATGATGGTGCTGAGCTTGGCGCGCTCGCTGTCGGCGAACTGGCCGTCGATGCGCGCAGCGTGCACCAGCAGCGCCGTGGCGGCGAGCCGGTAGTCATTCTCATCGAAATGGCTGGTGGGCTTGGCGCCTTCGCCGACGTCGGAAATCAATCTGCGAAATGCTTCGAACATGGGCGCGTTTCGTTCCTTAATTCAATGATGGTCCCGGATGGCCCCGGCGTCGCTCCCGGCGAGGATGCCCCCTATTTATGGACGAAATTAGCCGGTTGGAAGGGCCTCTCCGTCGCCGTGGTTCGGGCATAGGCGTGCGAAACACGCCGTCCTTTGGACGGCTGTGACCGGGCATGACGGATACTGTGAAATATGCCGCTCCGCCCCTCCTCGATCGCCTTGCCGAGCCTGGCGCTCTTCGCCAGAAGCCGCAAATTATTGGCGACGAATTTGTTCTGCGGGTCCTTGCGCTTGGCCTTGAGCAGCGTGGCGCGGGCGCGCTTGGTGTCGCCGCGCAGCATGTAGGAGTAGCCCTGATCGTTCAGAATCGCCACCGGCGTCGGATGGCCGGCGCGTAGCGAACGGGTGATGACGTCGTTGGCGTCGGGGAACCGCGCGGAAAGCTTCTTCTGCCGGCGTGACCGCAGGAACCGCAACACCAGAAACGGCAACACCACGCCGGCGAACACCGCCGCCAGGATCGTGTGCAGCAGCTTATGCATGAACATGACGGCGCCGATGAAGACGACAACCACGCCGAAAACGACGGCGAATCCGATCATTACTAGAGCACTGGCACGCACGGCTTCTGCCTCGTTTGACGCCGGCCGCGTTTTTCCCGCGACCTTTCTGTGGAACGAGACTAGGGGCGCACCCTGTATTCAATTACTAACGCCGCAAGAACACTTATTCTCTATACTGGAAAGGAGTTATCGAAACTGCGCATGTTTACGAAAGATTGCCTTTGATCGCGCGCAACCTGTTGCCGGACGCGTTGACGGATCGTTGAGCCTAACGCTTCGTATCCGGATGGGAAGAAGAGGCGCCACGTCGGCCACTGGTGCTGGCGCAAGTGGACACCAGATCCTCTTCCGCGTCTTCTACCGCCGGCGTTCGTCGGGGTCAGCGGGCCATGTTGATAGCCCCTATGAAATGGGTATGGTCCGCCCGCCGACCCGGCGCATCAGGAGGGCTTCATGGCCGCCACCATTTTCGATTCCCACGTGTTTCGCAACGTTTTCACCACCGAGGCCATGCGGGAAGTGTGGTCCGACGAGAACCGGGTGCAGAAATATCTCGATTTCGAGGCAGGACTGGCGCGGGCGCAGGCGAAGCTGAAGATCATCCCGCAGGACGCCGCCGACGAGATCGTCAAGCATTGCGACGCCAAGGAATACGACATGGCGAAGCTGAAGGAGGCGACCGAGCGCATCGGCTACCCGGTGCTGCCGGTGGTGCAGCAGCTCGTCGGCCTGTGTAAGGACAAGCTCGGCGAGTGGTCTCACTGGGGCGCCACCACCCAGGATATCACCGACACCGCCACCGTCCTGCAGATCAAGCAGGCGCTGGCGCTGGTCGAAAAGGACATCGACGGCATCTGCGACGCGCTGGCTGCGCTCGCCAAGAAGTATCGCGACACGCCGATGGCAGGTCGCTCGAACCTGCAGCAGGCGGTGCCGATCACCTTCGGTTACAAGATGGCGACCATGCTGGCGGCGTTCCAGCGCCACAAAGAGCGTTTGAACGAATTGAAGCCGCGCGTGCTGGTCGGCGAGTTCGGCGGCGCCGCCGGCACCTTGTCGTCACTCGGCAAGGACGGCTTGCGCTGCCAGGAAGCGCTGATGAAGGAGCTCGACCTCGGCCAGCCGGATATCTCCTGGCACACGGTACGCGACCGCATCGCGGAAGTTGGTTGTTTCCTCGGCCTCGTCACCGGCTCGTGCGGCAAGATCGCCTTCGACGTCAAACTCCTGATGCAGACCGAAGTCGAGGAAGTGCAGGAGCCGTTCCACCAGGGCCGCGGCTCGTCCTCGACCATGCCGCAGAAGCGCAACCCGATCTCGTCCGTTTACATCACCGCGCAGACCGCGATGGTGAAGCAGCTCGTCGCCGCGCTTCTGGAAGCGCAGATCGAGGACCACGAGCGCTCCACCGGCCCGTGGGAGATCGAATGGATTGCACTGCCGGAAATCTTCCTGCTTGCCGCCGGCGCGCTGGCGCAGACGCGTTTCGTGGTCGAAGGACTGCAAGTGAACGAGCAGAAGATGCGAGACAACCTGTTCATCACCAAGGGCCTGCTGATGTCGGAAGCGGTGATGATGGGCCTCGGCGACAAGATGGGCCGCAACTACGCCCATGATGTCGTTTACGACGTCTGCCGCGAGGTGGTGAAGACCGGGCGGCCGCTGATCGACCTGCTGGCGGAGAACGAAGAGATCAAGAAACACGCCGACCGCAAGGCGCTTGAAGCGATGATCGATCCGGCGAACTATCTCGGTGTCGCCGGCGAGATGGTGGACCGGGTGCTGGCAAAGCAGAAAGATTGATGCTGTCGTCCCCGCGAAAGCGGACCCATACGCCATGTCCTATCGATAAGCTGCGGAGTATGGGTCCCGGCCCTCGCTTTGCTCGGCCGGGACGACGGTTACGTCGCCTTCGGCATCGTCTTCCAGATCGCCAGCGCGACAGCCACGCAGGCCACGCCGATCAGCAGAAAAAGCTGCGGCACCGTGGCGCCGAATTTTTGCAGCACCGACACCAGCAGGGTGTCGGCCGTCATGAAGGCGGCGTCGAGCACGTTGATGGCGGCGATGGTGCGAGTGCGGTAAGCGACGTCCGACCACGCCTGCACCGCGGCAAAGGCCGGCACGATGAACAAGCCCCCGGCCACCGCCATGCCGAACAGATCGACGGCCACGCGCAGGCCAAGGCCCGACGTCAGCACGATGCGGCCGTGCGAAATCTTCGCGGTAATGCCGGAGCCGATGCCGACCACCCAGAACCAGCTCGTCACCATCGCGCCCCACCACAGCCGGCGGCCGGCGCGCAGATGCGTGAACATGGCGACAGTGGACGAAGCGATATTGGCGCGCACCTTCAGGTGCGGCGCGGCGAGGCCGGCGCTGATGGTGCCGGTGAGGATGGCGATGAAGGTCGCGCCTTCGATCAGCGCGTTGGCCGCCGGCAGTTTTTCGCGCGGCAGATGGTCGGGCAGGATACCGTATTTGACCGGGCCGAACAGCATCGACATCGCGCCGAAGCCGCCGAGCGCGACGAACATCACCGTGATCGACTGGTGCTCGTAGCCGTAGACCGACAGGCCGGCGATCGCCATCTCGGCGAGCTTCACGCCTTGCGCCACCCGCGCCTTGTCATGACCGTCGGCCAGTTCTCCGCCGAGACCGGAGAGGAAGAAGAACGGCGCGATGAACACTGCGCTCGCCAGCGTGATCAGCGCCGGCGCGTTGGCCGAACCCACCTGGAACAGGATGAGGAAGACCAGCGCGGTCTTGAGGAAATTATCGTTGAACGCCGCGAAGAACTGGCACCAGAACAGCGGCGCGAAGCGCCTGGACAGCATGAGCGGCGGCATGGAGACGTTATAGCAGGCGTTGCCGCCGCCGGCGCGGCTGGAACCGGAGCCGGGCCAAACAAAGCCCGCCTTCGCTGAAGCTTCGGCGGGCAACCTTCGCGGATCGAAAACTGGCTTGCCAACCGAAGCGGCTGAAGGCCGCGAAGGTTGGTGCCGGCGGAGGGATTTGAACCCCCGACCACCCGCTTACGAAGCGGATGCTCTACCGCTGAGCTACGCCGGCTAAGCGCTTATTTCATCGCGTTTCCGGACGGCGAACCGGTTCCCACTTCGCCTGGAAACGCTCAGGTGCTGGCCACTACTATAAGCGCGGGACGGCGATGGCAAGGCAGCCGCAATGACCCCGCGGAATCACCGAAACAGCTGCCGGAAGCGGGACCAGGCGTCGCGGCCGTCGGCGGCTTGCCGCGCCGGCTCGCCGGTCTCCACGTCGGTTTCACCCCCGATCCCCGGATCGTCGGGCGCATGGACCAGCGGAATGACCGGCTCGGCCGGCTTGCTGGCCGGTTTGGCCCGAGGTTTGGGCGGAGGGGCCGGCTCGGCGGGCTTCTCGGATGCGGCGACGGCCGCCGGCTCGGGTTTGGGCTCTGGCTCGGCGTCCGACGTCGATTCGGGCTTGGACGCGGGGGGCGGCGCCGGTTCCGGCTCCGCTTCGGGCTCGGGTTTGACCTCCGGCTCCGGCGCAGGCTGGGCGGTCGCTTCCGGGGCGGCAATCTCGGCCGGCTCCGCCGCGGGCTCGCGCGGCGGCTCCAGCGGCATCTCGATCACCGGCCGGCTGACGCCGATCTCGGCCAGCGGCACCCGCCATTCGAAGCCGTCCAGTCGGCCATTGGGCGACACCGGCAGCCAGCGGTCCGACACCACCCCGTCCGCCGTCCACACCGGGTCGCCGGCGGCGCGCATGGCGCGGGCCATCCACTCGCGCACCCGGCCGGTATCGCCGTGTTCGGCCTCCTCGATCTCGGCCATCAACGTCGCGACGCGGCGGGTCGGCACCGAGACGTAGGGCTCAAGTGCCGATCGGGCGGTGGCGAATTCGCCGGCATCGAGCGCGGCGCGGGCGACCGCCAGCGCGCCCTCGAGCTGGCCCGGCACCAGCGCGGCAAGCTTCTGCGTGCGGTTCAGCCGGTCGCGCGCCGAGTCGCCCAGCCTGAGGTCGGCGTAGGCATCGGCAATGTCGGGATGCGGGTTGGCTCTCCAGGCCGCCTCCAGAATGCGGCGGGCGCGGCGCAGTTCGCCGGCCTCCACCAGCCGTCGCCCGGCCATGGCCGCCGCCGGCACCAGGCCGGGCGCGAGCTTGACCGCTTCGAGCGCCAGATTGCGCGCCGTATCGCGCTCGCTGTCGGGCAGCCTCTGGGCGCGGGCGGTAAGCAGCACCGCGCGCTTACGGCGATACTCCTCCTTCGCCATGCCGCCCTTCATGCGCTCGAGCGCGGTAAGCGCGCCGGCCCAATCGTCGACGCCGCAGCGGTCGTCGAGCACGGCCTGTCCGGCCCAGCCAAGCGCCGGTGCCACCTTCGCCGCCTGCTCGGCGGCGCGGCGCGCGCCGTCGGTATCGCCGCGGCGCTGCGCTTCGACATAGAGACCGCGCAGCCCCAAGAGCTTCGTCTCCTCGTGCTGCGTCATGGCGCGGAAGGCGCGTTCGGCGGCCGGCCGGTCGCCGGCCATCTGCGCTGATTGCGCGCTGAGCAACAATGTCAGCGGCTCGCCCGGCGTCAGCCGCACCGCATCGTCGGCCGAGCGACGGGCCAGCTTCTGATCGCCGGCGCCGATGGCGATGAGGCCGCGGCTGACCGCCTGATAGCCCTTCATGACGCGGCGGCGGTGCATGAACATCGACATTTGTCCGGGCGAGCGCAGCAGCATGCGCACTAGCCAGAACACCAACATCAGCACGAGCACGAGGACGACAAGCGCGACCGCCGCCACCGTAACCGAAGTTTCGATGTGATAGCCGAGCCAAGTGACGGCAATGTCGCCGGGACGATCGGCCATCCACGAGGCGCCGAGCGCGGCCGCCGCCAGCACGATGAGGAAGAAGACCACGCGGATCATGACGCCCTCACCCCTTGCCGAGCGCGCGCGCAGCATGCGCGGCGACGTTGCGCGCGGCGGCGAGCGCGGCCTGCCGCGCCTTGGCCTTGGCGATCCAGCCCTTGGCGGGCGTGCGGACATCGTCCGGCAGCTTGGCGAGATCGCTCAGCGCATTGGCAATGTCGGCGTGTGCCGCCCCGGCTTCGATACGTGCCAGCACGTCGGACGGGTCGTTGCCCGACGGCGCCTCGACCGGCGTGATGCGCACCAGCTTTTCGGCATTGGCCTGCAGGCGCGCAAGGAAATCGCCGGAGGGCTTCTTGGCGCCGCCAATCTTGCGCATGGTCGGGACGAGCTTGATCAATTCGTTCGCCAGTTCGTTCCGGCTCGGCAAGCCGCTTGACGCGAAGCGCGCCAGCGGCGCCAGCGCTTTGGCATCGGCGCCGAGCACTTTCGCCTGCGCCAACTCCGCGGCATAGGGCGCGCCGCTCATCACCGCGTTGCGCAGCGCTGTCGCACTCAAGGCAAGGCGCGTCGCACGCTCGCCCGCCGTAGCTTGCGCAACTTGCTTCTGCGTGTTCGTCACATCGCCGCGCACGTTCTTTATCTCGTCGCCGAGCTTACCGCGCGCAACATCAAGCACGGTTTCGAGCGCCGCGACTTTCTTCCGCAAGGCATCGAACGCGCCGGCGGCGACCGAAGTCGTCTGCCCCTGCGCGCTGGCGACGCTTTGCACGCTCTGCTTCAGGGTGCCGATGTCTTTCTGTGCCGCCGCCGCATCCTGTTGGGCTTGCTTGGCGGTGGCGGCAATCGTGTCCGCGCGCTTGCCGAGCGCACTCACCGTATCGTTCAACGATTTCACGGTGGCTTCGAGCGCGGCCAGCTTCTGCGTGGCGGCCTTGTCGCCGGGCGGCAGGTTGCCGATCTCGCCTTCGAGCTTGCTCACACGCTGCGACAGCGTGGCCATGGTCTTGTCGAGCGCTGCTGTGTCGACCTTGGACGCGAGACGATTCTGCGGCGCCTGCACCTGCTTCTCAAGCGTGGCGAGCCGTCTCGGCAGATCGCTCGGCTGCGTCGAGGACGACGGCATGTAACCGGCAAACCAGAGGCCGCCGCCGATGGCGGCCACGATGACCGCGCCGATGACGCCGCCGACCACCCCGGCACCCAGCCCGCTGCGCAGTGGCGGGGGCGGGGGCGGGGCCGCGCGCTTCGGCTCGGATTCGGGTTCGGGCTTTACCGGCTCTTCCGGCGGCGCCGCAGGCGCCGCCGCAGCAACCGGCGCCTCTTCCACCGGATCCGGCGGCACTTCGGTGGCCTTGAGGTCAATTGTGGGCGCAGCGCGTTTGCGGCTGGGGCCGCCGCCCAATTCCGGCGGTTTGCGCTTGTCTGCCATCAAAATCCCTCGAATTCGAATTGATCTTCTATGAGATAGCGCAAAGTCCGGTCTTGCGCCAAATCAACCCGCCGATGGCGTCAAGAGCTCGATAAGCCCCGTCTCCGACGGATGCGCCGCGACAGAGAAATACGCCGCACCGGCCTCGGCCAACGGCGCGGCAACCTGGGACGACAGACAATAGTGCCGCACCTTCAGCGCCGGCCCCGTGAGGCCGGCAGCATAGGCGCCGGCGACATAGTTCTCGGCGCTGCGCCGGGAGAAATGCAGCACGCCGTCGACCGTGCCTTCATTGAGTGCCGCGATCAACGCCTGCGGATAAGGCGCGGTGACGGCGCAGTAGACGACGCGCATTTCGGCGGCGATGCCCTGCCGCGCCAGCTCGGCCGGCAGGTCGGCGGCGCGGTCCCCGCCGGCGAGATAAAGCAGCGGCGTGTTGGCATCGGCGTGGCGCTCGGCAACGAGCGTGACCAGATCGTGCACGTCCCCGCCGGCGGATGTTACGTCCGTGAAGCCGGCCGTGCGCGCGGCCTCGGCGCTGCGGCGCCCGACCGCATAGAGAGGCAACTTCACAAGCGCGTCGCGCGCCGGATTATCCGCAAGCGCGACCGGCGCATTGCCACTGGTGATGACCACCGCGCCCCAATCACCGGCGAGATCGGCGGGCAACGCTTCGACCCGCATCAACGGCGCCACAAGCACGTCATGCCCTTGCGCGCGCAAAGTGGCGGCGGTACGTTCGCCATCGGCTTGCGGGCGGGTGACAACCAATCTCATCGGCTAATCGAAGAAGTTGGGCCCGGCCGTGCACTTGAGCGCATGGCCGGCTTCGGCGCCGATCTTCTCCGCGTCGCCGCGATGACCGGTGGCGTCGATGTCGTGGGCGCCGACACCGTCGGGGCGCGCGATCAGCCCGCGCAGTTCGATTGAATCGCCGCTCACCACCGCATGGCCGGCAATCGGCGTCTTGCAGGAACCGTCGAGCGCGGCGAGGAACGCGCGCTCGCATGTGATCGCTGTGAGGGTGTCGTCGTGATTGATGCGGGCCAACCAGTCGCGCACCCGCGCGTCATCCGCGGGCGCCTCGATGCCGATGGCGCCCTGCCCCACCGCCGGCAGAAATTCTGCAACGCTCATGACGTGGGTCGCGTGCGCTTCGAGACCGAGCCGTTTCATACCGGCGAGTGCCAGCAACGTCGCATCAACCTGGCCTTCGTCAAGCTTGCGCAGCCGCGTCTGCACATTGCCGCGCAGCAGCGCGACGTTGAGATCGGGCCGCGCGCGTTTTGCGATCGCCTGCCGGCGCAGCGACGCGGTGCCAAGCGTCGCGCCCTGCGGCAGCTCGGCGAGCGTCGGCGCGTTACGGCTGATGAACACGTCGCGCGGATCCTCGCGTTCGAGGCAGGCGGCGAGCGCCAGACCCGGTTGCGAAAACGTCGGCATGTCCTTGGCCGAATGCACGGCGAGGTCGATGCGGCGATCGAGCAGCGCCTCCTCGATCTCCTTGGTGAACAGCCCCTTGCCGCCTTCCGCCGACAGCGGTCGGTCCTGGATGGTGTCGCCGGACGTGCGGATGACCACGATCTCGATGGCCTCTTCGTCGACGCCCGCGGCAGCCGCCAGTTGCGCACGCACGGCGCGCGCCTGCACCAGCGCCAGCGGGCTACCGCGCGTGCCGATCCGCAAAGTGGGAGTGGATTGCGCCATATAACCTCTCGATGCTACGGCACCTTGTAGGCCACTCTTATCGGTAAAGGGAAGGTCGCGTTTTCGTCATTCCGAGGCAGCGCGCGCCCCGAATGACGGCGCCATAGGAACCTGAATGATCGTCCTCGGCATCGAAACCACCTGCGACGAGACCGCGGCGGCGGTGGTGGAGCGCAGCGACGACAGCCGCGGGCGCATCCTGTCGAACGTAGTGCTGTCGCAGATCGAGGAGCACGCGGCCTTCGGCGGTGTCGTGCCGGAGATCGCCGCACGCGCGCACGTGGAGGTGCTGGACGGCATCATCGCGCAGGCCATGCAGGAGGCTGGGATCGGCTTCGACCGGATCGACGGCGTCGCCGCCGCCGCAGGGCCCGGGCTGATCGGCGGCGTCATCGTCGGACTGACTACCGCCAAGGCGATCGCGCTGGTCGAGAACAAGCCGCTAGTCGCGGTCAATCATCTGGAAGCGCACGCGCTCACCGCGCGGCTGACCGACGCCACGCCGTTTCCCTATCTGCTGTTCCTGGCTTCGGGCGGCCACACCCAGATCCTCGCCGTGCGTGGGGTCGGCGATTACGTGCGCATCGCCACCACCCACGACGACGCTATCGGCGAAGCCTTCGACAAGACAGCCAAGCTTCTGGGGCTCGGCTATCCGGGCGGACCGCTGGTGGAGCAGCACGCACTGCACGGCGACCCCCGCCGCTTCCCGCTGCCGCGGCCGATGCATGGGCGGAAAGAGCCCGACTTCTCGCTCTCGGGCCTCAAGACCGCGCTGCGGCTCGAAGCCGAAGCCATCGCGCCGCTGTCGGATCAGGACGTCGCCGACCTTTGCGCGTCGTTTCAGCAGGCGACCGTTGACGTGGTGCTGGACCGGCTACGGGCGGGCCTCAAGATTTTCCGCAGCCGCTTCGGTATGCCCAATGCGCTGGTTGCCGCCGGCGGCGTCGCCGCCAACCAGGCGATCCGCGCCGTGCTGCAGCGGCTGGCGACGGAAGCCGGCACCGCGCTGGTGGCGCCGCCCATGGAGCTGTGCACCGACAACGGCGCCATGATCGCCTGGGCCGGCGCCGAGCGGCTGGCGCTGGGCTTGACCGACACCCTCGACGTGGCGCCGCGGGCGCGCTGGCCGCTGGACGAAATCGCCGCCGCCAAGGGCGCGCTTCAGCGCACGGCGGCGTATAAATGAACGCATGGCCATGACGATTCAGAACATTTCCGTGCTCGGTGGTGGTGCCTGGGGAACGGCGCTGGCGCTGACCGCCGCGCGCGCCGGCCGCGCTGTGACCTTGTGGGAGCACGACGCCGGCAATGCCGAGCATCTCGAAACCGAACGCGAGAGCCGGTTCCTGCCGGACGTGAAGCTCGACGACGCCATCCAAGTGACACGCGATCTGACGCAAGCCGCCAAGGCCGACGCCATCCTGCTGGTGGTGCCGGCGCAACGCGGTGCCGGCGATCCTCTCCGGTCCGAGCTTTGCAGCCGACGTGGCGCGCGGCCTGCCGACAGCGGTCACCATCGCCGCGACCGACGAGACGACGGCGACCGCGCTCGCCCACGCCCTCGGGTCCGGCCACTTCCGGCCCAATCACTCCACCGACGTGCGCGGCGTCGAGCTCGGCGGCGCCGCCAAGAACGTGCTGGCGATCGCCGCCGGCATCGTCGCGGGACGCGGCCTGGGCGCGAGCGCGCTCGCCGCGCTAACCACGCGCGGCTTCGCCGAGCTCACCCGCTTCGGCCGTGCCTATGGCGCGCGCGCGGAGACCATGATGGGCCTTTCCGGCTTAGGCGATCTCATCCTCACCTGCTCGACGCCGCAGTCGCGCAATTTCTCCTACGGCGTCGCGCTCGGCAAAGGCGAGCCGCCGCCCGGCAAGCTGGCGGAAGGCGTGTTCACCGCGCCGGTGCTGCTCGAGATGGCGCGCGAGAAGGATGTGGAGATGCCGATCTCGGCGGCGATCGCCGCGGTGCTATCGCAGGAACTGAGCGTGGACCAGGCGATCGAATCGCTGATGACGCGGCCGTTCAAGGCGGAGTAACGAAGGGGAAGCAAGACGTGGCCTACTGGCTGATGAAATCGGAGCCCGATGCCTGGTCGTGGGACCAGCAGGTCAAGAAGGGCGCAAAGGGCGAGCCGTGGACCGGCGTGCGCAACCATTCCGCCAAGCTCAATCTGATGAAGATGAAGAAGGGCGACCGCAGCTTCTTCTATCACTCCAACATCGGCAAGGAGGTCGTCGGCATCGTGGAGATCATCCGCGAGCACTATCACGATCCCACCGCCGACGAAGGCACGCCGTGGGTGGTGGTGGACGTGAAAGCGGTTCAGCCCATGCCCAACCCGGTGACGCTGGCTGCCGTCAAGGCCGAGCCCAAGCTCAAGGAGATGGCGCTACTCAAGCTGTCGCGGCTGTCGGTGCAGCCGGTGACAGACGCCGAATGGAAGCTCGTCTGCAAGATGGGCGGGCTGTAGGCACGCAGCCGATCCCGCGCTGCAAAACGCACCATCATGTTCGATGCGGATCACCCGTCGTGTTGCCGGGATGTTCGCGCGGCATGACAGGCTGTCGTCGCTGCGCTGCACACAACCGGAAGGCACGCTACGCACATAGTATCATTTAATGAGAGCGGCATTCTTACTATAGAAACAAGCGGGGCGGCGGGGGCGACGATAATAAAGAACGACCCTCAGCCACGGCGGCTAGCGGAGCATTTTCTCGCGTCCGTGCTGAGGCACCCCCGGAGGAAGCAATCATGAAATTTGCAAACCCGGCCCCCCTCGGGCTGACCGGCTTCGCCCTCACGACATGGATGCTGAGCATGGTGAACGCCGGCTGGTACACGGGCGCCGGCGTGCCGCTCGTGCTGGCCTGCGCGTTCGCCTACGGCGGCACCGCGCAGTTCGTGGCCGGCATCATGGAAATGCCGCGCGGCAACACATTCGGTTTCGTCGCTTTCTGCTCGTACGGCGCGTTCTGGTGGTGCTTCGCGTTGTTCGTGCAGTTCTTCTCGCACAAGGTGCCCGGCGATTTCGTCGGCTGGTGGCTGGTGATGTGGGGCGTGTTCACCTTCTACATGTGGATCGGCAGCCTGGCGCTCAATCGCACGCTGCAGGCGATCTTCCTAGCGTTGACGATTACCTTCTTCCTGCTCGGCGTCGGCGAGTGGACCGGCAGCAGCATGCTGCACGTGGCGGGTGGCTATGCCGGGCTGCTGACCGCGGCGCTGGCCTTCTATCTGGCGGCCGCCGAAGTGATCAACGAAACGCACGGCCACACCGTGCTGCCGATCGGGGCGCGGGCCGCGCCCGAGCCTGTCGGCCAGCATAAGACCGCCTGAGGATGCCGCGCTGCGGCGTTTTCTCGCCGGCGTATTCCCCGCTGTCCCCGCCTGCTAAAAAGGCAGGCGGGGCGGCACCTTGCCCGGCTTCGGCCGGGTGAAGACGATCGCCCAACGGATTGACCGCCGAGCACCGCGCGCGTTGTATGGTCCTGGTAACAAAGAGATGGCCCGCGCAGCATGTCGCGTGAAGAGGGAGGAGTATTCGATGTCCGATAAAGTCTATGACGTGCCCGCCGAGTGGCAGAAACGCGCCTACGCGGACGACGCCAAATACAAGGAAATGTACGCGGCCTCGGTGAAGGACCCGGCCGCCTTCTGGGGCGAGCAGGCCAAGCGCATCACCTGGACGAAGCCCTTCACCAAGGTGAAGAACACCTCCTACGACCCGCACAACGTCTCGATCAAATGGTTCGAGGACGGCACGCTCAACGCCAGCTACAACTGCGTCGACCGTCATCTCGACAAGCGCGGTGACCAGACGGCGCTGTTGTGGGAAGGTGACGACCCGAACGACGACAAGAAGCTCTCCTATAAGGAGCTGCACGCGGAAGTCTGCAAGTTCGCCAACGTCTTGAAGGCGCGCGGCGTCAAGAAGGGCGACCGCGTCACCATCTACATGCCGATGATCCTGGAGGCGGCAGTCGCCATGCTGGCCTGCGCCCGCATCGGCGCCATCCACTCGGTCGTGTTCGGCGGCTTCTCGCCGGATTCGCTCGCCGGCCGCATCACCGACTGCACGTCGGACTGCATCATCACCGCCGACGAGGGCATCCGCGGCGGCCGCAAGATTCCGCTCAAGGCCAACACCGACGCCGCCTGCGACATCGCCAACGGCATGGTGAAGACCGTGGTGGTCGTGCGCCGCACCGGCGCCAACGTGAACATGAAGGACGGCCGCGACATCTACTACGACGAGGCCGCCAAGAGCGTGCCGGCCGACTGCCCGTGCGAGGAGATGAGCGCGGAGGATCCGCTGTTCATCCTCTACACCTCGGGTTCGACCGGCAAGCCGAAGGGCGTGCTGCACACCACCGGCGGCTACATGGTCTACACCTCGATCACGCACCAATACGTGTTCGACTATCACGACGGCGACATCTACTGGTGCACCGCCGACGTCGGCTGGGTCACCGGCCACAGCTACATCGTCTACGGCCCGCTGTCGAACGGCGCCGTCAGTCTGATGTTCGAGGGCGTGCCGAACTATCCGACTACCTCGCGCTTCTGGGAAGTGTGCGACAAACACAAGGTCAACATCTGTTACACCGCGCCCACCGCCATCCGCGCGCTGATGCAGGGCGGCGACGACCCGGTTAAGAAGACCTCGCGCAAGTCGTTGCGCCTGCTCGGCACCGTCGGCGAGCCGATCAATCCGGAAGCGTGGGAGTGGTACTACCACGTAGTCGGCGAAGACCGCTGCCCAATCGTCGACACCTGGTGGCAGACCGAGACCGGCGGCATCCTGATCACGCCGCTGCCGGGCGCGACCAAGCTCAAGCCCGGCTCGGCGACACGCCCGTTCTTCGGCGTGCAGCCGGAGATCGTCGATGCCGAAGGCAACGCCCTGCAAGGCGCCTGCTCCGGCAACCTGTGCATCGCCGATTCGTGGCCGGGCCAGATGCGCACGGTCTACGGCGACCACGACCGTTTCGTGCAGACCTACTTCTCGACCTACATCGGCCGCTACTTCACCGGCGACGGCTGCCGCCGCGACGAGGACGGCTATTACTGGATCACCGGCCGCGTCGACGACGTCATCAACGTCGCCGGCCACCGCATGGGCACCGCCGAGATCGAAAGCGCGCTGGTCGCGCACGAGAAGGTCTCGGAAGCCGCCGTGGTCGGCTACCCGCACGACATCAAGGGCCAGGGCATTTACGCCTACGTCACCCTTATGGCCGGCGTGCAGCCGAGCGAGGAGCTGCGCAAGGAACTGGTTGCCTGGGTGCGCAAGGAGATCGGCCCGATCGCCTCGCCGGACCTGATCCAGTTCGCGCCGGGCCTGCCGAAGACCCGTTCCGGTAAGATCATGCGCCGCATCCTGCGTAAGATCGCCGAGGACGAGTACGGCAATCTCGGCGACACCTCGACTCTCGCCGATCCGGCCGTGGTCAACGACCTAGTCGACAACCGGCAGAACAAACGGGCCGGCGCCGGGGCGTGAGGATGTGGCTTCCCTCTCCCCGCTTGCGGGGAGAGGGAAAGAGCGCTTCTTTAGCCCCCGTTTACATTACCGCCAGTTTCCCGGAAACGTTGAGCGCCATGCGTTATAATCGCTCCGGTTAACAGACTGGGGCGTTTTTGTCGTGGTACTCGTACTCAAGCGAACCGCCATCTTTATCGCGATCGTTACGGCGTGGGTGCTGCTGGCAGCCACGCTGGCACAGGCTGCCGCGCCCGATCCGGCGGTCGTGCCGTTCCGGGGTTATGCGCCCGGCACCATCGTGGTGAAGACCCACGAGCGGCATCTCTATTTCGTGCTCGATCCCTATCGCGCGTTGCGCTTTCCCGTCGGCGTCGGCCGGCGCGGTATGCAATGGACGGGGCTCGCGCACGTCGACGGCAAATACGTCTGGCCGGCCTGGGCGGCGCCACCGATGATCCGGCGCGAGAACCCGCGCTTGCCGCGTGTCATTCCCGGCGGCTCACTGCACAATCCCATGGGCGCGCGCGCGATGACGCTGCGCGGCGGCGAATACGCCATCCATGGTACCAACCGGCCGTCGTCGGTCGGCCGCTTCATCTCTCACGGCTGCATCCGTATGTATAATCGCGACGTCGTTCGGCTCTTCTCCATGGTGCGCGTCGGCACGCCGGTGTTCGTGGAGCGATGACGGAGTCGCGCGTGCCCGGGTGCCGAACGGCGTTCGCCGCCGCCGCTCTGCTCGTCGCGACGATGCTGCCGGCGCTTGCGGGGCAAGTGGTACCGTTCCGCAGCGGCTATCAGCGCGGCTCGATCGTCATGGTCACCCACCGCCGCGAGCTCTATTACGTGCTCGGCCACGGCCGCGCGATCCGCTATCCCGTCGGCGTCGGCCGGCGCGGCATGGCCTGGCATGGCCACGCCTGGGTCGACCGCAAACTGGTGCGGCCGGCGTGGCAGGCGCCGCCGTCGATCCAGCGCCACGCGCCGGTCATTCCCGGCGGTTCGCCGCGCAATCCCATGGGCGCCGCCGTGCTCGGCCTCGACCGCGGCAACTACGCCATCCACGGCACCAATAATCCGTCGTCGATCGGCAAGTTCGTCTCGCACGGCTGCATCCGCATGCACAACCGCGACATCCGCGACCTGTATCGCCGGGCGCGTCTCGGCACGGATGTGTATGTGTTGCGGTGAAGCGCTGACCTAGCCGCACCAACTCTGGCGCCTTCCGCCGCGATCAGCGCCCGCACTCGAGCCCACGGCAAAGTCGGCCCTCACCGGCAAAAGCTGACTGCACCGGCGGAAAGCGGTGAATGATCTTGTCGCCACGAACATGACCCTAGGAATATCGAGCAAGCGCGGTTCGTGCGAACGCGGGCTATGATTGTCGTTGTCAGACCTGCAATCGGATGAGACCGTCGTCACGGCTCCTAAACCTGTGAGTCCAGACGACTTTTCTCCTCCAGTTTCGTGACAGGGCCACAATTCGTGGCAAGAGTCCGGCAATGGCGCGCGCTCGCACCTCCCCCCAACCGGAAGTCCCAGGCCTCGCCGCCCGCCGGATTACCACCGATATCCTCGACGGCGTTCTGCGCCGGCGGCTGGCCCTCGACGAGCTGCTGGCCGGCAAATCCGCCCATCCCGGCATCGCCACCCTCACCGACCGCGACCGCGCGCTGATGCGACGGCTCACCGCCACGGTGTTGCGGCGACTGGGCACGCTGCGGCATCTGCTCGGCACCTTCATGGAACGCGGTTTCCCGACCGATGCGCCACGCTGCGAGACCGTGCTGCTGGTCGGCGCCGCGCAGATCCTCTGGCTCGACGTACCGGACCATGCCGCGGTCGATCTGTCGGTGCGGCTGGTGCAGGGCGACCGGCGGGCGGCGCGCCATGCCGGGCTGGTCAACGCCGTGCTGCGGCGCGTGGCGCAGAACCGCGAGGCGCTGCTGGCGGACGAGACGCCGCGCGACACACCGGACTGGCTGCTCGCGCGCTGGACCGCCGCCTATGGCGCCGACACCGCGCAGGCCATCGCCAAGGCCAACGGCCACGAGCCCGCGCTCGACCTGACACCCAAGGACGACGCCGCCGCCTGGGCCGAACATCTGCACGGCCGGGTATTACCGACCGGCACCGTGCGCACCCTGGCGCAGGGCTCCATCACCCTCCTGCCCGGCTTCCAGGAAGGCGCCTGGTGGGTGCAGGACGCCGCCGCCGCCATCCCCGCCCGGCTGGTCGGCGACATCAAGGGTCGTTCAGTAGCCGACCTGTGCGCGGCGCCGGGCGGCAAGACCGCGCAATTGGCCAATGCCGGCGCCCATATCACCGCGATCGACCGCTCGCCGGCCCGGCTCGGACGCCTGCGCGACAACCTCAAGCGGCTGTCGCTCACCGCCGACACGGTCGTCGCCGACGCGCTCGAATGGCAGCCGGATTCTGCCGATGGCGGCGTTTTTGACGCCATCCTGCTCGATGCGCCCTGTTCGGCGACCGGCACCATCCGCCGCCATCCCGACATCCCGTGGCTGAAGAGCGAAGCCGACATCACCGTGCTGACCTCGCTGCAGCAACGGCTGCTCGACAAGGCCGTGACGCTGATCCGGCCCGGCGGCACGCTGGTCTACTGCGTCTGCTCGCTGGAACCCGAGGAAGGCGAGCGCCAGGTCGAGGCGCTGCTGGCGCGCGAGCCCCGCGTCAAGCGCCATCCCGTTGCCGCGGCCGAGGTCGGCGGCTGCGGCGAGTTGCTGACGGCCAGCGGCGACCTGCGCACGCTGCCGCACGCCTGGCCCGATCCCGACCCGCGCTGGGGCGGGCTCGACGGCTTCTACGCCGCCCGCCTCGTCCGGGCCGCCGACTAATCCACTCCTGATCCCCTCTTAATCCCCTCTTGGACCTTGCATATTGGCCCTTCGGCAGCCCTTCGGTACTGTGCGACAGGCGCCTGGGATTCGCGCCCGGGCGCAGGGAACGGGCACATTGACGATGCGGGTTTCGGTCGCGGAGCGAGCCAGGCTCTCCGCGCTCATTGGGCGCCGCGCATTCCGCAGCCTGCTCGGCCGCATCAATGCGCACCCGCTCATGCGTTGGCGTTTCGGCCAGGCCAAAACCGACCGCGTGGTGATCGCGCCGCAGGATTTGCGCACCGCCGACGCCACCTACGCCAGCGAGATCTATGCCGGCCGTTTTTCGTTTGCCGGCAAGGTCGTGGTGCCCGAGCGCCGCTCGCCATTCGAGGTCATGCCGCCGTCCGACGAGTGGGCGGTGGTGATGCTGAGCTTTTCCTGGCTGCGTCACTTGCGCGCCGCCGACTCCGCCATCACCCGCGCCAACGCGCGCGCGCTGATCGACGAATGGATCAACCTGCAGGGCGGCTGGCATCCGCTCGGCTGGCGGCCCGACATCCTGTCACGCCGCGTCATATGCTGGCTGAACCAGGCGCCGTTCGTGCTGCAGGACGCCGACGCGCGTTTCTACCGCCGCTACATCCGCAGCCTGTCGCGGCAGGTGCGCTACCTGCGCAAGACGCTGAACGAAACGCGTGACGGCCTGCCGCGCCTGCAGGCGCTGATGGCGCTGACCTGCGCGTCGCTCAGCATCCAGGGCCTGTCGGGGCAGGTGCGCGGCAACATGCGGCGCCTGAGCGAGGAGCTCAACCGCCAGATATTGCCGGACGGCGGCCATATCAGCCGCAATCCCGGCGTCATCATCGAGCTGCTCGCCGACCTGCTGCCGCTGCGGCAACTGTTTTCCGCGCGCCACCTGCAGCCGCCGCAGGCGATGAACAACGCCATCGACCGCATGATGCCGATGCTGCGTTTCTTCCGACACGCCGACGGCAATTTCGCCCAGTTCAACGGCATGGGGCCGACGCCGGTCGACCTGCTCGCCACCGTACTCGCCTATGATGACGCGCGCGGCACGCCGGTGTCGAACGCACCGCATTCCGGCTACCAGCGCATGGACGCCGGCGACAGCGCACTCATCATGGACACCGGCCGGCCGCCGCCCCTGTCGGTGAGCCAAGAGGCGCACGCCGGCTGCCTGTCGTTCGAACTGTCGTGGCGCCAGCAGCGGCTGGTGATCAACTGCGGCCTACCGGCGGTGAACAGGGAGAACTGGCGCCAGGTGGCGCGCGCCACGGCGGCGCATTCGACGGTGACGTTCAACGACACCTCCTCGTGCCGCTTCCTGGAGGCCGTGGGCTTGCGCAAGTTGCTGTTCGGCGTTCCCATCATCAGCGGCCCGCATGACGTGCGCATCGAGCGCGGCATGCAGAACCAGGGCGAGTGGCTGCGCGCCGCGCACGACGGCTACGTGCCGGAATGCGGCGTGGTGCACACCCGCGTGGTGCGGCTCGGTACCGACGGGCGCAGCCTCGACGGCGAGGACAGCTTCGCCGGGCCCGACGGCAAGCCGCTGCCGCCGCGGACGGCTGACGAATTCGCCGTGCGCTTCCACCTGCACCCGGCGCTGAAGGCCAGCCGGCTGTCCGACGGCTACGGCGTCATCCTGATGCTGCCCGACCGCGAGGTGTGGACCTTCAGCAGCTTCGGCGACCCGGTCCAGATCGAGGAAAGCGTCTTTCTGTCCGCCGCCGACGGCCCCCGACGCACCACGCAGATCGTGATCTACGGCCGCGCCCGCGAGCGCGGCAAGGTGCGCTGGCTGTTCCGCCACACCCCGCGCTCGGAGCCGGGCGGGCGGGCGGACCGCGAAGCGGAGCCGGAATTGCCGCTGTAGACGGCGTTCTGGAATGACGCCGTCTGTGG
>JARRQH010000076.1:0-10782 GCA_037381985.1 Pseudolabrys sp. | reverse complement strand
AGCCGCGCCTCCAAGGATGAACGGCCAAATTCTTTCGCACCTTGGCTTGTCACCCCCGGATGTCGGATTCACCCGACATCCGATTTCATCTTCGCAAGTCGGGTTAACCCGACTTGCCTTGGCGCGGCGCATTGCGCCGAGCGCCTCAGGGTGACGGCGTGAGGCCGAGCGGCTCAAGACCCCTCTTTGCCGTCCTGCTCGAGCTGCTGCTTGAGCGCGGCGAGCTTGGCGAAGGGCGAGTTCGGGTCCGGCTCTTTGTCGCGCCGCTGGTTGCCGCGACCGCCACCATGGGGCTTGGCGAAGTACTTCTCGCGCTCGGCGCGGTCGACGCCGCCACCGTCGCGGCGCGGCCGGCGCGGCCGGTCGCCCCTCTCACCGCGCCCTTGCCGCTCACCGCGGTCCTTGCGCGGCTGACGGTCCTGTCGGCCTTCGCGACCCTCACGCCCTTGGCCCTCACGCCCTTGGAGCTCGGCGCCGTCAGAGCGGCGATGGCGATGACGCCGTGACAGCTCGCCTTCGGCCGGTGCCGGCGCTTCGCCGGACGCGGCCGGTGCCGCAGCCTGCTGGCCGCGATGAGGCCGGCGCGGCCGCTGGTGCGGACGGCGCTCGGAGCGCCCACCGGGTCGCCAGACCTCGATCATCTCCGGCTCATCGCTGTTTTGGGCGTCTTGGGCGGGTTGGGCATCTTGGGCGGCTTCTTCGCCGGCTGCGGCTTGAGCGGCCTCTTCGGCGGGCGCGGCTTCGGCCGCAACCGTCGCTTCGGCTTCCGGCACTTCAGCGGACGCTTCGGTAGACGCTTCGGCAGGGGTCTCTTCGGCCGCGGTTTCTTGTGGCTCGGCCTCTTCGCTTTCGGCAGACGCGGCCGCGGCCGCTTCTTCGGCAGCGGGCGCTTCGGCCGGAGCTTCCGGCGCGGCAGCATCGACCGACATCGGCATCAGCTCGGCTTCGGGCAAGACCCCGACGACATCGTCGATCGAGGCGGTCTCGGCCGACGCTTCGGCGGTCACTGGCTCTTCCGTAGCCTTGCTCTTGTTTTCGCCTTCGCTTGCGGCCTCCGCCGGTTTCTCCGGCTCCGCCGGCATCTCGGCCTCCGGCGGTTTGGGCCGCCGCTCCATGCGATAGCCGAGCGCGCGCAGGATGGAGGCGAAATCCTCGCCCGAGGCGCCGGTCAGCGACGTCATGGCGCCAGTGACGGTGAAGGTACGGCCATCGACCGCGCCGTCCGGCTTCGGCCCGGCGGCATGCTCGCGCCACGACAGGGCCGGGCGGATGAGATCGGCCAGCCGCTCCAGGATATCGACGCGCACGGCGCGGTCGCCGCACACGCGATAACCGGCGGTACGATAGAGGGGCTTCGGCGTTTCCTTCTCGACCGGGATCGACGTGCGGCCGCTGGCGGCGAGATGCAAGAGATCGGCGACGCCCTTGGCATCCGGCGCTTCGTTCTTCAGCGCCCACAGTTGCGTGGCGAGCGCCCGTGGCGCCGGCTTCAACAGCGCCGGCAGATAAATGTGATAGGCGCCGAAGCGCACACCGTATTTGCGCAAGGTGGCGCGCGCCGGTTGGTCGAGGCCCTTCACCTCGTCGGAAACCTTCTGCCGCTCCAGAACGCCGAGCCCCTCGACCAGTTGGAAGGCAACGCCGCGCGCCATGCCGGTGATGTCCTCGGCAGCATTGAGCGAAAACAGCGGCGCCAGTTGCTTCTCGATATAGGTCTTGAGCCAGAGATCGAGCCGCGTCTGCACCAGCTCACGCGAGGGACCGGTGAGATGCTCGTCGGCGAGAACGCGCAGGCGCGGGCGCAGCGCGTCGTCGCCGGCCACCAGCTTGCCGACAGCGTCACCCATCCAGCGCACGACGCCATCGTTCGCCAGCACGATCTGCTCGTTGGCGCACTGCGACAGCCGCGTGGCGCGGGCCTCGATCTCGCCGGACAAGGCCTTCTGCGCGGCGGCGTTCAGGGCCTTCGCTTCCGAGCCGGCGCTGGCGGAGGCGTCGGGCGCGAACATGAATCCGTCGAGACGGCCGATGGCATGGCCCTCGACGACGACTTCGCCAGTTTTTCCGATTTCAGTATCCAGCATCGCGTTCTCTCGCAGCCGCCGCATCAAAACGCTAGTGCGACGGTCCACGAAGCGTTCAGCGAGACGTTCGTGCAGCGCGTCGGAGAGCTTGTCCTCGATCGCGCGGGTGACTCCCTGCCAATGCTCGGGATCGGCGAGCCAGTCAGGCCGGTTGGCAACGAAAGTCCACGTTCTGACATGCGCGATCCGGTTGGAGAGAGTGTCGATGTCGCCCTCGGTCCGGTCGGCCTGCTTGAGCTGGCGATCGAACCAATCGGTGGGGATGTTACCCTCTCGCATCAGGAAACCATAGAGGGTCACCACCAATTCGGCGTGCGTGGCCGGGGCGATCTTGCGGTAGTCCGGGACCTGGCAGGCGTCCCACAGCCGCTCGATGGCGGCCGCATCGCGGGCGAGCCCGCGCACGTCCTCGTCGCGCGCGGCGTGCTCCAGCACCAGGATATCCTCGCCGATGGGTGCGCGGGTGAGGCCCGCTTCGCCCGGCACCATGGCGAGCGACGCCTGCAGCGCGCCGAGCGATGCAAAATCGAGCTTGGCGTTGCGCCACTGCAGCATCCGGATCGGCTCGAAGTTGTGGCTCTCCAGCGCCTGCACCAGCTCGGGCTCGAACGGATCGCAGCGGCCGGTGGTGCCGAAGGTACCGTCGCGGGTGGCACGGCCGGCACGGCCGGCAATCTGGGCAAGCTCGGCGGGATTGAGCCGGCGGAATTGATAGCCGTCGAACTTGCGGTCGCTGGCGAACGCGACGTGGTCGACGTCGAGGTTGAGGCCCATGCCGATGGCGTCGGTGGCGACCAAATAATCCACGTCGCCGTTCTGGTAGAGCGCAACCTGGGCGTTGCGCGTGCGGGGCGAGAGCGCGCCCAGCACCACCGCGGCGCCGCCGCGCTGGCGGCGGATCAGCTCGGCGACGGCGTAGACTTCCTCCGCCGAGAACGCGACCACCGCCGAGCGGCGCGGCAGGCGGGTGAGCTTCTTTTCGCCCGAATAGGTCAGCATCGACAGCCGCGGGCGGCTGACGATGTGGGCGCCGGGCAAGAGCTTCTCGACCATGGGCCGCATGGTGGCCGCGCCCAGCACCAGGGTCTCGTCGCGGCCGCGGCGGTTGAGCATGCGGTCGGTGAAGACGTGGCCGCGGTCGAGGTCGGCGCCGAGCTGGATCTCGTCGACCGCCACGAAGGCGACGTCGAGATCGCGCGGCATCGCCTCGACCGTCGACACCCAGAAGCGCGGGTTGGGCGGCTTGATCTTCTCCTCGCCGGTGATCAGCGCGACGCTTTCAGCGCCGACCCGGTCGACGACCTTGTTGTAGACCTCGCGCGCCAAGAGCCGCAGCGGCAGCCCGATCATGCCGGACGAGTGCGCCAGCATCCGCTCGATGGCGAGGTGGGTCTTGCCGGTGTTGGTGGGGCCGAGCACGGCGGTGACGCCGACGCCACGGGCATGCGCGGCGGCGCGGGAGGCTTGCGGAGAAAAGGAAAGGGTCATTACGCGTCCAGACTGGCGGCGCGCCAAAGGCGTGCACAGCCGCTTCTTTGTATCACAATGCGACGGGGTTGCGGGCCGGCGCTAAGGGCTGGAACGACTCTGGAACGAAAGCGGCCCGAATCGCTGACTCTCGCGCAGTTCGGATTCGTTCACGGCGATATCTGGAGGGCGGAACGTCGTCCGCCACCAGATAATGTAGGAATCGCTGATTCAAGCGGGTTAAATTCCCTGGCAAACCTTAACCGGGAGCAGAGTCGGCCTGCCGTGAAGAGTCAAGTGAAGAGTCGGCAAACGAAAGAGATCGTCCGGCGTCCGCGATGTTTTTCTCTGTCGCGTTTCCGGACGGCGAACCGGTGCCCACTTCGCCTGGAAACGCGCTTTTGTCTTGTCGCGTTTCCGGACGGCGAACCGGTACCCACTTCGCCTGGAAACGCTATTCAGTTACGCCCGCGCTCGAGCGATGCCCGGCTCGGGCCCGGGGTGGAGACGAACTGATCGGCCTCCAGGATCGCCTCGCCGATCGGGGTCGGGGTCTGGGCCCGGAACGGCACCAGCACGCGGGTGCCGGCGATCGGCGCCAGCCACACCTCCATGTCGCGCTGATTCTTGATGTACCTGATGGCGGTGCGGGTGGGATCGAAGCCGGCGACCGGCAGGAACTGGACGGTGCAGACCACCACCGGGCCGGCATAGCCCTTGTCCGCGTGCACCTTCTCCATGCGCTTGTAGGTAAGCTTGAGGTCGTAGCGCAGCCGGCCGTCGAAGACCGCCACCGTGTGGTCGCAGGCGGCGGGCGTCAGCAGGCGGCCTTTGCCGGGCACCCGCAGGAGCGAGCCGGTCATCGGATCGAAAATGCCGTGCTCGTGGGCCTTGGTGATGGGCACGCGCTTCGGATTCTTCTCGCGCGGCGGATCGAGCTTCACGGTGGCGAGGTCACCGTCCGTGATGGCGACACGCGCCTCGGTGGTCCGGTCGCGGGTGGAGATGGTGGCGGCGTAGATCGACGAGGCGAACTTATCCTTGCGGCCGAAGGTGCCGTGGGCGGCGCTGGTGCCCTCGCCCCCGATGAAGAGCCGCAGCAGGCCCAAGGTCCTGCCGCTCGCCGCCGCGCTGTAGTGGGTGTCGCCGATGTCGATCACCCAATTGCCCTTGCCGATGGGGATGCCGGCGATCGAAGCTGTATAGCGGGCTTCCAGCTTGCCCTGCGCCCGCGCCGGGGCCGCCAGCACGGTGACCGCCAGCGCCAGGCTCGCGGCGGTCAGCGGCATGCAGCGAGCGGTTTGCTCTAGCGACAGCACCAACCGTATCTCCTGCGCCGGCCTGGGGCGGTATTCCGCCCCGGTTCGCCGCATTAGATGGACAGCGGAACCGGCGGCGCAAGGGGCGCCGACCCGGGAAGGCGGAAATCCCCCGGAATCGGCACAATCCGCCGCCCGCGCCCCTGGTCGGCGATGAGTTGGTCGAATCTGTGGTCCTTTTGACCGCCTGCGCGCCGCCAAGGGTATTGAAAAGGGTGCGGAAGGGGGCGCGGCGAGAGGCCGGATTCCGGCTCCCGATCCGCGGCTTGACGCCTCTTTCCGCGCTCTCTATACGTGCCGCCAATCATGCATGAGAGATGATGCGGACCGGCGCGTAAGTGCGTGCGACGGCGCTTTTTTCGAGGATTTAGCCATGTCCTGGCGTTGCGAGCTGACCGGCAAGGGCCCCCTGGTCGGCCACAAAGTGAGCCATTCCAACATCAAGACCAAGCGCCGGTTCATGCCGAACCTGGTGAACGTGACCCTGCGCTCCGACGCGCTCGACCGCTCGGTGAAGGCGCGGGTTTCGGCCAATGCCCTGCGCACGGTCGACCATCGCGGCGGACTCGATGCCTTCCTGATGAAGGCCAAGGCGGAAGAGCTGGCGCCGAAGATGCGCATTCTCAAGCGCGAGATCGCCAAGAAGCTGGCCGCGGCGAGTTAAGGCGCCTCCCGAGCGGAGGCATTTAAGCGACACCCGAAAGCATTGATCCGTCACCCTGAGGTGGCCGCGCAAAGCGCGGCCCTCGAAGGGCGACGGCCCGTGATTCTTTGACCGCCATCCTTCGAGACTCGCTGCGTTCGCACCTCAGGATGACGGTGCAAGTTCCGTCTTCACGATGACGGTTTGGACCTTGCACGACCGGCGCGACGGCGGGAAAGCCGCTGGACCGGCGCCCAGTCTCCGCCAATCAGCGCTTCCTTCTTGGCCCGGCTCCAGCCCTTCAGCTTCCGCTCAACCGCAATCGCATCGGTTATGCGGTCAAAGTGCTCCGACCAAACCAACGTCACTGGACGGCGCGACCACGTGTAGCCGGGATAGACGCCCGACTGGTGTTCAGCGATACGCTTCGTGACGTCGCCGCCCGTTGCGGTTCCGACGTAATACGAGCCGTCGGCACATCGCAGCATGTAGACGAAAGCGCCCATACTGGCAGCTTATCGCAGCCGCCATAGGCGCGACACTCTCTCCGTCACCCTGAGGTGCTCGGCGCAAAGCGCCGAGCCTCGAAGGGCGGCGACCCGTGACTCGATGCCCGCCATCCTTCGAGGCGCGCACCTCAGGATGACGGAGAGAAGCGAGAGCGGGTTATCTATCGACCAGCCTGAACTGCAGCAGCAGCGTGCGCTGAAATGCCGAGAAATTGTCGTCCGACACCAGCGTCAGGATGGTGCGGCCTTGCGCGTCGCGCGAGACGCCGATGCCTTCCATGTTGTCGATCTGATAGGCCATGTTGGCGGCAATCAGCTTCGCGCCGTCGACCAGCGCGCCCGGCTTGATGCTTTGAAGCGGAATGCGGCGGATGCGCATGGCGACGCCGGCAAGCGGCGAATAGCTGCGCTCCAGCAGCAGCAGGTCGCCTGGCGGCAGGATGGCGCAGCCGCTGACGTCGAAACCGTCGCTGCGCTTGACGCTGAAGCGGCCAACCTGCTTGCCCTTCAACAGAAACGCGCGGTGATTGCCGGACTTGTCCAGGCTGCGCTCGGTAACCGCGATCAATTGTCCGGCGAGCGGTGAGCCTTTCGGCGCCACCGCCAGGCACTCCAGGCTCTTGTTGTTACCGAGCGTCTTGAAGTCATCCGGCACCGGAATCGGATGCCCGCGCGCCCGCACGCCCTTCTTCAGATCGAACCGCACGATGCGCTGGACACGCTCGATGCCGACATAGGCGTGACCGGCACCGTCTTCGGCCAGCGACTCGGTGTCGTACCAGCCGTGCTTGGCCAGCGGCCTGCCGTCCCAGGCCAGCGCCGGCGCCATCTCGGCGTCGGCGATGCCGGCCGGACGGCCGTCACGATAGACGATGCGCGCCTTCAGCCAGGCGCCGCGGTCGCTGAGCGCGAGGAAGCGGCTGCCGTCGGCCGCCTGCAGGGCGGAGATGCCGCCGAAGCTCGGGTTCTTCGAGGTGAGCACGAGCCCGCCAACGAATTCCAGCGCGCCGAAGCGCGTGCGCGCCGGGTGGTCGGCGTCGAAGGCCGCGATCGGCTTGGCGTCGACGGCAATGCGGACGGGCTTGGCCGGATAGTGTTTGGCGGCGAGCGCGAGGGGCACCGCCGCGGCCAGACATGCCGCGAACAATACTCCCGCAATCAGCCAGCGGCTACGGACCAGGAATGATCGCAAGGGCGCCAACTCAATCCCCGTTCGTTCCCGCGCAAGCGGGAACCCAGTTCTTCATGTTCTTGCGCTGGGTCCCCGCTTTCGCGGGGACGAGCGGATAGGAATCAAGCAACGCGCCTGCGCATGCGGGGTGCCGGCCGCGCGTCGGCGGCCTGCTGCTCCTCGAACAATTCGGCGAGCTTCTCGGTCATGGCGCCGCCGAGTTCCTCGGCGTCGACGATGGTGACGGCACGCTTGTAATAGCGCGTGACGTCGTGACCGATGCCGATGGCGATGAGCTCGACCGGCGAACGGTTCTCGATCTCCTCGATCACCCAGCGCAGATGACGCTCGAGATAATTGCCCGGATTGACCGACAGCGTGGAGTCGTCGACCGGCGCGCCGTCGGAGATCATCATCAGGATCTTGCGCTGCTCGGTGCGCCCCAACAATCGCTTATGCGCCCAGTCGAGCGCCTCGCCGTCGATATTCTCCTTCAAGAGCCCCTCGCGCATCATCAGCCCGAGGTTCTTGCGCGCGCGCCGCCAGGGCGCATCCGCCGACTTGTAGATGATGTGACGCAGGTCGTTGAGCCGGCCCGGATTGGCCGGCTTGCCGGCGGAAAGCCAGTGCTCGCGCGACTGGCCGCCCTTCCAGGCGCGGGTGGTGAAGCCGAGGATCTCGACCTTGACGCCGCAGCGCTCCAGCGTGCGCGCCAGGATGTCGGCACAAGTGGCGGCAACCGTGATCGGCCGGCCGCGCATGGAGCCCGAATTGTCGAGCAGCAGCGTCACCACGGTGTCGCGGAACTTGGTGTCCTTCTCCCATTTGAACGAGAGCGGATGCATGGGATCGATGACGATGCGCGACAGCCGCGCCGGATCGAGCAGGCCCTCTTCCAGGTCGAACTCCCAGGAGCGGTTCTGCTGCGCCATCAGGCGGCGCTGCAGGCGGTTGGCGAGCCGCGCCACCACGCCCTGCAGGCTCGAGAGCTGCTTGTCGAGATAGCCGCGCAGGCGCTCGAGCTCTTCCGGCTCGCACAGGTCTTCCGCCGCGATGGTCTCGTCGAACTTGAGCGTGAAGGCGCGGTAGTCCGGCCCGCGCGGCTCGTTGCCGTACTGGCGCGGCCGCTGCGGCTCGCCGGGTGTCTCGGCATCGCCCATCTCGCTGTCGTCGGCCATGTCGGAGGTCGGCGCTTCCACCGCCTCGGCGGACGCGTCAGGCAGGTCCTCGGCGGAGACTTCCGTATCCTCCATGCTGGCCTGCTGCATGTCCTCGGAGTCGGCCGACTCGCCCTCCTCGCCGGACTGCTGTGGGCTGCGGTCGTCCTCGCCCTCCTGCTCTTCCTCGTCGTTGTCGGTCGAACGGTCGTCGCCCATTTCGAGCGAGTCGAGCAGGTCGTGCACCGCGTCGCCGAACAGACGCTGGTCCTCGAGCAGGTCGTCCAGCCGGTCGAGATCGCGGCCGGCGCGCTCTTCGATCAGCGGGCGCCAGAGGTCGACCATGTTGCGCGCGGCCGGCGGCGGCGGGGCGCCGGTCAGGCGCTCGCGCACCATCAGCGCCAGCGCTTCCTCGATGGGCGCGTCGGCGCGCTCGGTGATCTGGTCGAACTTGCCGCGGCTGTAGCGCTCGTCGAGCATGGCGCCGAGGTTCTGCGCCACGCCGGCCATGCGGCGGGCGCCGATGGCTTCCACACGCGCCTGCTCGACCGCCTCGAACACCGCCCGCGCCTGCTGGCCGACCGGCTGCAGGCGGCGATGGACGGCCGCGTTGTGGCAGGCGAGCTTGAGCGCGATGGAGTCGGCGTTGCCGCGCACGATAGCCGCCTCGCGCTTGCCGAGCTTGCGCGGCGGCTCCGGCAACCGGACCTTGTCGCCGGCGATGCCCGGACGTTCGGCGGCGAAGGACACCTCCAGCTCGCTGTTGCGGGCGATGGCGCGCAGGCAGCCGCCGAGCGCGCGCTTGAACGGCTCGGTGGGGGATTCCTTGGCCGGGGTCTTGGGCTTGCTGTTGGACGCCATGGTTTTCACGTTGTGCCCGTCATCCTTCGAGGGCCGCTTGCGCGGCCACCTCAGGATGACGGCGAGAGATGATCGCCGCAACTCTATACCGTCACCCTGAGGTGCTCGGCCGAAGGTCGAGCCTCGAAGGGCGACGGCCTTTACATCAGCTCAGCGCCACGTTGACCGCCGACTCCGGCAGCTCCTGGCCGAAGCAGCGCTGATAGAACTCGGCCACGATCGGGCGCTCCAGCTCGTCGCACTTGTTCAGGAAGGTGAGCCGGAAGGCGAAGCCGACGTCGTTGAAGATCTCGGCGTTCTCCGCCCAGGTGATCACCGTGCGCGGGCTCATGACGGTGGAGATGTCGCCGTTCATGAAGCCGTTGCGCGTGAGGTCGGCGACGCGCACCATCTTGCCGACGATGTCACGGCCCTCTTCGTTCTGGTAGTGCTTGGCCTTGGCCAGCACGATCTCGACCTCGTTGTCGTGCGGCAGATAGTTCAGCGAGGCGACGATCGACCAGCGATCCATCTGCGCCTGGTTGATCTGCTGGGTGCCGTGATAGAGGCCCGAGGTATCGCCCAAGCCCACCGTGTTGGCGGTGGCGAACAGGCGGAAGGCCGGATGCGGCTTGATCACGCGGCTCTGGTCGAGCAGCGTCAGGCGGCCCGAGGACTCCAGCACACGCTGGATGACGAACATCACGTCCGGGCGGCCGGCGTCATACTCGTCGAAGCAGATCGCGACGTTGTGCTGATAGGCCCACGGCAGGATGCCGTCGCGGAATTCGGTGACCTGCTGGCCGTCCTTGATGACGATGGCGTCCTTGCCGATCAGGTCGATACGGCTGATGTGGCTGTCGAGGTTGACGCGCACCATCGGCCAGTTCAGCCGCGCCGCCACCTGCTCGATGTGCGTCGACTTGCCGGTGCCGTGATAGCCGGTGACCATGACGCGGCGGTTCTTGGCGAAGCCGGCGAGAATGGCGAGCGTGGTCGGACGGTCGAAGCGGTAATCGGGATCGACGTCGGGCACATGCTCATCGGCCTCAGAATAGGCCGGCACTTCCATGTCGCTATCGATGCCGAACACTTGCCGGACCGACACCTTCATGTCCGGCAGACCGGCGACTTCTTCAGTTGCGGCAGTCATTGATCCTCCATGGCTTCGGCCTCCCGAAGCCCGATACGGTCCCATTTCTCAACGGTCCGGCTGATATGGCGGCAACTTAGCAGACCGCCGCGGGGCGAAAAACCCAGGCAGCACGAATGGCACCATCAAAGATATCAATAAGATAGGACCGCCGAGGGTTGCACGAAAGACGGGTCAGCCCCGACTTCGCCATTTTGTCCCTCCCCCGAAACGGACGGGGTCGGAGTGTCAGCTAAAACCCACGGATTTCAGGTAGTTGTACGACTGGATGATTTCCACCAACTTGTCCTCGGTGGAGCGGTCGCCGCCGTTGGAATCCGGGTGGTGGCGCTTCACCAGTTCCTTGAAGCGCGTCTTCACCTCGACCGCCGTGGCGTCGATATCGAGGCCGAGCGTATCGAGCGCCTTGCGCTCGGCGTTGCGGATGACGCGGGTTTCC
>JARRQH010000075.1:0-21117 GCA_037381985.1 Pseudolabrys sp. | reverse complement strand
GTCGTCGGGCCGGCAAGGACCAGCACGCCGTTGCGCGGCCGGATGCGCGCGAAGGCGGAAACGCGCGCGGGTACGGCCGTTTGGCCGAACGACGCGGTCGGCTTGGCGTCCTTCGTCGCGGCCCTCCCGCCACTCTCCTGACCGGCGACGACCGACGTCGCTGCCAGGATACCCATGACGGCCGCGAGAACGGCGATGGTTGCGGCGCGTGGCGTCATATGAGCGTTGCCGATCGTGCTCATGGCTGACCGATCCCTTCAAACAGCGCCGTGAAAAAATTTCGGACCACGCGATGCGGGTCGATGCTTGGATCGAGCCAATACTGCAGCATCAAGCCGTCAACGGCGCCGACGAGAACCATGGCAAGGCTCTCCGCATCGACGTTCGCTTTGAGCTCGCCGGCGCTCTGCGCCGATCGGACGAGCTCGACAATTTCCCGGCGGTAGTCCGTATAGGTCTGCTGCATGGCATGGGCGAAGCGATCGCGCGTCTGCGTTCGCGCCGCCGCGGCCCATACCTCGAGCGATACCGGATACAGCGAGATATGCTGGACCAGGCCGGCAACGGCGGCATCCACCGAACGGACGATCCGCTCCTGCGCCGAGGCGGACGTGCCCATCTCCGCGAGCAGCGACTGCATGAGCTGAGGCGAAGACACCGTAGAACAAGTCTTCCTTGCTCTTGAAGTAATCGTACACGGAGCCTTTGCTGACCTTGGCGGCCGCCGCCACGTCGTTCATCGAGGTGCCGTCGTACCCCGAGCGGGCAAAGCACGCGGCCGCCGCTTCCAGCAGGTGCGACCTCTTAGCCTCGACGTCTACGACACGGACCATTTTCCTCATCCATAATGACCGACCAGTCGGTCATTTATAATCAGAAATCTTGGCGTTGAAAACCCCTGCAAAATCTCTGGCGGAAAATCGTCTATCGACTTGATTTTACATCGCATTTCTTGGCAATCGGAGACAAGGCCACCGACGGCCCTCAAGGCGTCGTACCGCCATGGCGCTGGTGACATGGAAGGCGCCGCTGGACGCGCCGGAGGCGTGACCCCGACCCGTCATCCTGAGGTGCGAAGCGCGGAACGCGCGAGCCTCGAAGGATGGCGGCCACGGACTCACGGGCTGTCACCCTTCGAGGCGCGGCTACGCCGTGCACCTCAGGGTGACGGAGATTACGCCGCGTTTACCTGCCGGAAGCCGTTCCACATGGCGGTGGCGGCGCCGGACATCAGCACCTTGAAATAACGCGAGCGCTGGAACTCGCCGTTGACCGAGACGCGCGGCAGCGCCATCAGATGGTCGCGGTGCGCCTTGAACAGCACGCCGGGCCGTGTCGTGACCGCGGTCTTGAATCCGAGTTCGGCGGCGATGCGGAATTCGCGCGGGCCGGCGGAGGTCGGATCGCCCACCGGATAGGCGAGATGCTCGGGCCGTTTGCCGAGCGCGGCCTCCAGTACCGAGCGGCTCTGCTCCATCTCGGCGCGCACGTCGGCTTCATCGGGTAGCTTCTTCAGCATCGAATGGCTGACCGTGTGCGCCCCGATGGTCACCAGCGGATCCTCGGCCATCTCGGCGATCTCGCCCCAGGTCATGGACAGATCGCGGCAGAACGCCGGCAAGTCGACCTTGTAGCGCGCGCACATCTCGCGCACGACCTCGCGCAACTCCTTCTCGGTCTTCAGGCTGCGCAGATAACGATAGACCTCCTCTCCAATCTCGCGCTTCTGCGCGACGGTGGCGCAGTCGAAATGGCGGTATTCGCCGTTCACCGGCAGGCTGATGCACGTGTTGCGCGCGATCACCGCCTCCAACCCCAACCACCACAGCTCACCGAGATTGTCGGGAAAGCTGGTGGGAATATGGACCGTGAACGGCATGTCGTATTTCTTGAGCAGCGGATAGGCGAATTCCTTGATGTCCTTATAGCCGTCGTCGATGGTGATGACGACGAAGCGGCGCTTGAAGTCGCCGGCCACCATGCGGCGATGCATCTCGTCGATCGAGATGACGTCGACGCGCATGCGCTTGAGCACGCGCAGCACCCCCTCAAAGAATTTCGGCGTGATCTCCAGGAGCTTGTTAGGCTGGAAAGCGTCGGACCGCGCCGGGCGCACGTGATGCAGCGTCAAAATGACGCCGACGCCGCCGAGCGCCGGCCGCAGCACATGGTGTGCGCCGGTAAAATAGAGCGTCTCGAGCCCGCTGCGGATAATGGTCTTTTTCAAAAGGCCCCCAAAATCCTCATTTTCTACGTAGATTAGAGGGGATTATTCCAACTGTTTGTTGATATTTCTTTGCCAACCTACTTGCGTCCTGGCAACCCCCTACCAGCAATTCGACTTCCTCACGGTGTGGCAGCGCCACATGGGCGCGCACGTCGGGGTAACGCCCTTCATCGTGGTCGGCTTCAACCCGTTCGGCACGCCGCTGTTCCTGCTGCCGCTCGGCCTGCGTCACGTCGCTGGCCTCAAGGTCGCCGAGTTCCTGGGGGGCAAGCACGCCAACTTTAACATGGCGCTGTGGCGCAGCGACGTCGCCGCCCAGCTCACCGCCAGCGACGTCAAGGCCGTGCTGAGCGGCCTGCGCCACGAGGCCGATCTCATCCGCCTCGTCAGCCAGCCGCTGACCTGGGCCGGCGCCACCAATCCCTTCGCACTGCTGCCGCACCAGCGCGCCGCCAACGCGGCCTTCAGCGGCGGGCTGATCCCGGACTTCGACGCGCTGCTACGCGCGCGCACCAATGCCGCCGCGCGCAAGAAGATGCGCAAGAAGGAACGCGCCCTCGCCGGCTTCGGCGCGGTCACCTTCGCGCGCGCCGAGAGCGTCCACGACATCCGCGCCGCCCTCGACACGTTCTTCAAGCAGAAGAGCGCCCGCATGCGCGCGCAGGGCCTGAGCGACGCCTTCGCCGGTCCCAACGTGCGCCGCTTCGTCGAGGACGGGGCCACCGCCAAGCGCCCCGGCGGCGAGCCGCTGATCGAGCTCTACACGCTCTCGGTCGACGACATGATCGTGGCCACCATGGGCGGCATCGTCGGGCGCGGCCGTTTCTGCGCCATGTTCAATTCCATCGCCGGCGGCCGCTACGCGGCCGAAAGCCCCGGCGAACAGCTCATCGTGCGCTTGGTGCGGCAATGCTGCGAACGCGGGCTCGACACCTTCGATCTCGGCGTCGGCGGCGCGCGCTACAAGAACCTGTTCTGCGGCGATGCCGAACCGCTGTTCGACAGCTTCCTGAGCCTGAACGCCGCCGGCTGGCTGCCGGCTCTTGCCTATCGGCTTAGCGCCGCGGTGAAGCGGGCCGTCAAGCAGCACCCGTCGTTGTGGGCGGCGGTGAAAATGACGCGCCGCCTGCGCGGGCGGCTGTCGGGCGGCCCCTAGACACTTTCACCTTTTCACGGACGCGGCAACCGTGTCTCAGTTTTTCGTGGTCGCGTTTCCGGACGGCGAACCGGTTCCCACTTCGCCTGGAAACGCTCCCGTTCACGCCGCCGCCATCTGGGCGCCGCCCGCGCACACGCTGACATTGCCGAAGCCCGCCGCCTGCAGGCGGTCGCGCGCGGCGTGGGTTGCGGCTTGCGCGGGATCGCCGGTCACCAGCACGGCGCGCGTGGCAAGACCAGCGAACGCCTCGATCGGCTGATCGGTGGCGGAACCGAGGTCCAGCACCACGTGGTCGTAGCTTTGCGCCAGCGCCTCGACCACCGTCGCCACCATGGGTGAGGCCGCCAACGCCGCGGCGTCGTCGCCGACCTGCCCCGCCGCCACCAGTTGCACGTTGGAATACTGATCGCGGGTGATGACGTCGCCGAACGAAGCGGCCGTGCCACGCACCAGGTCGGCGATGCCGGGGGCGTCAGGTTCCGTGGAAATGATCGACAGGTTGGGCGCGCCGAAGGCAAGATCGACCAGCACCACCGAGGCGTCATCCTCGGCCAGCGAACGCGCCAGCGTGATGGCGGAATACGTAGTGCCGACATTGCGCGCGGTGCCGACGACCGCGATGCTGCGGGCATCCTCGCCGCCGAGCCGGGCCGCGATCTTGGCGGCGCCGGCGATCTCCTCGATGCTGCTGGCGTGCAGCGGCGGCGCGGGCATGAGGGGCGCGTCGGGCGCGACATCGACATTGGCCGCATGCAGCGCGGGCGCGCCCATCTCCGCGCCGTCGTCGAGGCTCGGCGGCATCGGGTAATCTTGGTGGTGTTGGGCGTAGCCCGGCTGCGGCGCCCAGCCCATGTTGGCGGGCGCGGCCGGCGCCAGCGGCGGCGACATCGTCTGTGCTGATGACATCTGCGGCGAGGCCATCTGCGGTGAGACCATGGGCTGCGGTGGACCCGGCGGCGAATATGGCGGGGCGACCGGCTGCGGCTGGTATCCCGCTGGGGTGTAAGGCGCTGCGGCGTATTGCTGATAGGCGTAGGACGACGCCGGTGCCGGCGGCGACAACAGCGCGCCGGTCACCGTGAAGCCGGTCGACAGCGCGAAGGCGGCGAACGCCACGATCAACACCGTCGGCGTCTTCTTCGGGAAGGCCGGGTTCAGCGAGGGCGAGGCGCGCGAGATGACGCGCGCTTCCGGCGGCGCCGCGTTGATGCTGTCGCGGGCGCTGGCTTCGCGGTATTTCTGCAGATAGGAATCGAGCAGTTCGCGCTCGGTCCTGGCCTCGCGCTGCAACGCGCGCAACTGGACATCCTGCTGGTTCGACTGCGACACCATCTTCTTTACTTGGTCGAAGGTGGTGGTGAGCGCCTTGATCCGGTCGCCGGCGACCTTGGCGTCGTTGTCGAGCTGGCTTGCCAACCGCAAGCCTTCGGCCTTGATCTGGCGGTCGGTCTCGGCGATCTGCGCCTTAAGCTCAAGGATGCGCGGGTGGCGTGGCAGCAGCGTCGTCGACTGCTCGGCAAGTTGCGACTGCAGCGCGATGCGCTGCTCGGTCAGACGGCGCATGGTTTCGGAATTGGCGAGGTCCGACGACTCGATGGAGTGACCGGCCTTCAACTGGGCGCGCAACTGGCGCGCCCTCGCCTGCAGATCCGCCTGCTGGGCACGCGCGGCCGCGATCTGGGTGTTGAGGTCGGAAAGCTGCTGCGCCGGTAGCAGCGTGTTGTTGCTGCCGACGAACAGGCTCTTGTTGGCGCGGTACTGCTCGACCTTGGCTTCCGACTCCGCCACTTTCTTGCGCAACTTCTTGATCTCGCCGGCGAGCCACGAGCCGGCGGCGCGGGTCTGCGACTGCTGGTCGACCTGCTGCATGCGCAAGTATGTCGAAGCCACCGTATTGGCGACGTCGGCGGCGAGCTGGGGGTTGGCGGAGTTGAAGCCGACGACGATGACCCGCGATTTGGCCACCGACTGCACGTTGAGCCGGTCGTAATAGGCCTCCAGCGTGCGCTCTTCCTCGGTCATCGAGTTGAGGTTGCGGCCGATGCCGACGAGGCTGAGCAGCACGCGCCACGGCGTGCGGCCGGCGACTGCCGGCTCGAACTCGGGCTTGCTGGCGAGATCGAGCTTCTTGATCACCTGGCGCGCGAGGTCGCGCGACAGCAGCACCTGCACCTGGCTCGCCACCGTTTCGGGATCGATGGTGGTGAGCTGGGTGTTCTTGTCGGCGTCGGCGCGCAGGAAAACGTTCTGCCGCGCCTCCAGCAACACCCGCGACTCGGAGTGGTAGCGCGGCGTCATGGCGTTGACGACGACGAAGGCCGCCGCCGCGCAGATGATCGTAAACCCGAGGATCTAGTTTTCTTCTGCCACAACAGGCGGCCCAGGCCGCGCAGATCGGGCTCGCCGTCGGCGTTTACGGCGGAAACGACCGGCGCGGGCTGCGCCGGCTCATTCGACTTGCTACCAAACACGATTTTCACTCCACGCGACCGACTCTGCGCTGACGGCGCTATTACAAACCATTATGGTTTCACCCTCGTTAATTCGCCGCGGCCAGCCATGTTGGTTAGGATTTGTTAACCATACCCGACCCTAATCCTCTTATTGCTTTGTATGCTACGGGGGCGATTCCATGCGCTACGCCAGCCTGCTGCCGCCGCTTATCATCGCGCTCACGGTGGCTGCCTGCGCGCGCCAGCCGCCGGCCTACTACGTGACGGATGCCAGGACCGGGCAGCGCGTCGCGACCGGGCAACCGCAGACCAGCGGATACAACAGCTACGCCACCCGGCAGCGGCAGGACGACAGCGACCGAGGTTTGTTCAATTCTCACGTCTTCCGGTCGAGTTGGTTCAGCCGGCAAACACCGGCGCCGACCTACGCCGTGCAGCCGCGGCGGACTTATGGATCGCACGCCTACACGCCGCAGACCTATTCCTACCAGCCGCCGCACCAACAGCCTTATGCGCAGCGGCCCACCGCCGCTCCGTATCGCCAGCAGCAACCGGCCACCATGCAGTACCGTCCGCCGCAGCCATATAACCAGCCGCCGCAGGCGCAGCCCACAAACTACTACGCACCCCGATACAGGCTGTACTAGCGCGGTGGATTTGCCATTGCCTCCAGCCTGCTGACTGAAGTTCCGGCCGCCACCGATGTCGCCACACAATATCCTGCACGTGTTCCGGGCGCCGGTTGGCGGACTGTTCCGCCATGTGCTCGACCTCGCCCGCGCGCAGGCCGAGCGCGGGCACCGGGTCGGCCTGATCTGCGATAGTCAGACCGGCGGCGCCCGCGCCGAGGAAGTGCTGGCGGCGCTCGAGCCCGCGCTCGCGCTGGGATTGACGCGCTATCCCATGCACCGGCAGCCACATCCGAGCGACATCTTCACCCTGCGCCACGTCATGGGCCGCGTCGCCGCTGCCAAGGCCGACATCGTGCATGGTCTCGTCGCCTATGGCGGAGCCTATTCGCGGCTCATCTTCAATCGCCCGCAGGCCGTGCGCGCCTATATCCCGCACGGTGGCAGCCTGCTGTTCACCCACGACACGCTCGCCGGCAAGGTCTATCTCGCCACCGAGCGCTTCCTGATGCGGCGCGGCGACCTGTTCCTGTTCGAGAGCGGCTACAGCGCCGACATGTTCCGCCGCAAGATCGGGGTACCGGCCGGGCTCGTCCGCATCGTGCACAACGGCGTGCCGCCATCGGAATTCGAGCCGGTGACGCCCGAGCCAGACGCCACCGACCTCGTCTTCATCGGCGATATGCGCATGCTGAAAGGCGTCGACATTCTGATCGACGCCATCGCGCAATTGCGCCGCGACGGTCGCGCCGTCACCGCCACGCTGGTCGGCAACGGCCCCGACCGCGACCAGTTTGCGGCCCAGGTCGAGCGGCTCTCGCTCGGCGATATCGTCCGCTTCAAGCCGGCGACGCCGCAACGCCAGGCGCAAGCTTTCGGCCGCGTCATGGTGGTACCGTCGCGGCTGGACTCGTTTCCCTACATCGTCCTGGAGGCCACCGCCTCCGGCAAGCCGCTGATCGCTTCCGACACCGGTGGCATCCCGGAGATCTTCGGGCCGTTTGCCGATCGTCTGGTGGCCAAGGAAAACGTGAGCGCATTGGCGCAGGCCATTGCCCGGGCGCTCGACGGTCCGCAAGGCGCGGCCGACTTCGCCCAGGCCATGCGCGCGCGGGTGGCCGAACATTTCTCGATCGCCAGCATGGTCGACGGCGTGCTCGGGGCTTACGCGGAAGCGCTGCGGAATCTGGAAAGATCAAACCGCCGTTAACCGCATTTTCGACAATACGCTAAGCCTTTTTTGACGTTCATTCCCTAAGATTTTCCCGAAATAAAGAAGTTCCCCGCGTCTCGCGCGCTCGAATGCGCGCAGGTTTAACGTACGGCGTCACCATGAGTGATATCGATCTGCGTCCATCACGAACCGCGACCGGTGCCGCCGACGTGCTCGAGCGGCTGAAGGCCGGCGCCAGCAGGCCCACTAAAGCGAAGCGCACGCTATCGCCCGAGGCGCTCGCCGTCACGAAGCGCCCGACCCCGCCGCCGATCTCACCGATCGTGCTCGCCGGCTTCGTCCGCATGGCCGAATTTGCTCTGGTGATGCTGGTCGGCATGACGATCTTTGCGATCTATCTCGGCATGCCGGGGGTAATCTGGGAATATCTCCTCGCCACTTTCGGCATCGCCGTTCTGTCGACGCTCGCTTTCCAGATTGCCGACATTTATCAGGTGCAGGCCTTCCGCGGCTACGAGAAGCAATACATGCGGCTGGCCTCCGCCTGGTCGGTGGTGTTTCTCCTCGCCATCGGCGCCTCGTTCTTCACCAAGACCGGCGAAGACTTCTCGCGCGTCTGGCTCGGCACCTTCTACGCCACCGGCCTCTGCGCGCTCATCGTCTCGCGCAAGATTCTCTTCTACATCGTCCGCGCGTGGACACGCGAAGGCCGCCTCACCCGCCGCACCGTGATCGTCGGTGGCGGCGAACCCGGCCAAAAGGTGATCGAGGAGTTGCGTGCGCAGAAAGATGCCGGCATCGAGATCGTCGGCTTCTTTGACGACCGCAGCGACGACCGCGGCGGCGCCGAATGCGCCGGCGAACGCAAGCTCGGCACCGTCGGCGACCTGGTCGAGTTCGCGCGCCGCACGCGCGTCGATCTGGTGATCTTCTCGCTGCCGATCGCTGCGGAAGGCCGCATCCTACAGATGCTGAAGAAGCTGTGGGTGCTGCCGGTCGACATCCGGCTCGCCGCCCACACCAACAGGCTGCAGTTCCGCCCGCGCTCCTATTCCTACATCGGCAGCGTGCCGGTGATCGACGTGTTCGACCGCCCTATCGCCGACTGGGACGTGGTGATGAAATGGCTGTTCGACCGCATCATCGGCGGGCTGCTCCTGATTTGCCTGTCGCCGGCGATGGCGCTGATAGCGCTGGCTATCAAGCTCGACAGCCGCGGCCCGGTGTTCTTCAAGCAGAAGCGCTACGGCTTCAACAACGACCTGATCGAGGTCTATAAGTTCCGCTCGATGTACACCGACAAAGCCGACGCCACCGCGAGCCAACTCGTCACCAAGGACGACCCGCGCGTCACCCGTGTCGGCCGTTTCATCCGCAAGGCAAGCCTCGACGAGCTGCCGCAGCTCATCAACGTGGCCATCAAGGGCAACCTGTCGCTGGTCGGCCCGCGCCCGCACGCGGTCAACGCCAAGGCCGAGGCGCAGGTTTATGACGAGGCCGTCGACGGCTATTTCGCCCGCCATCGCGTCAAGCCCGGCATTACCGGCTGGGCGCAGATCAACGGCTGGCGCGGCGAAACCGACACCCACGAGAAGATCCAGAAGCGCGTCGAGCACGACCTCTACTACATCGAGAACTGGTCGGTGCTGCTCGATCTTACCATCCTGGCGCGCACGCCGCTTGCGTTGCTCAAGACCGAGAATGCGTATTGATTACCTCCGCGGACATGGCGCGGCCGCTGCGGGCCGCCTCGGCCCGGCCGCAGCCTGCGCGTGTCGAGGCCGTCAGCGAGCCACCGCTCTACGCTTCACCGCTTTACGCCCCACCTGCGCCCGGCACCCAGGCGGTGCTGTTCCGCGAGCGTCTCCTACTGGTCGTCATTTACATCACCGTGCTAGCAAGCTCGGTCGCCTTTATCGAGCCCTCCCCTCATGACGCGCTGATGGGCCTCCTGGCGGTGGCCTGCCTCATCGCCGGCGTTCGCTTCGACCGCAGAATCGCGGTGATGTTCATGCTGCTGCTGTTCTGGAACGCCGGCGGACTGTTCACGCTAACGAACGTGCCGGAGCGCGAGAAGACCATCCAATACGCCGCCACCTCAATCTATCTCGCGGTCGCCGCGACAATGTGGGCGTGCATCATCGCCGACAACACCCTGCAGCGGATGGCCACGATCCGTTCGGCTTATATCTTCACAGCCGTGCTCGCCTCCTTCTGCGGCATCCTCGGCTATTTCAATGTGGCTGGCCTTGGGCACCTGTTCACCTACAACGAGCGCGCCACCGGCGCGTTCAAGGATCCCAACGTATTCGCGCCGTTTCTGATCTGGCCCGCCCTGGTGCTGACGGAACGCATGCTGGTGCGTCGTATCAGCATTATCGATATCGGCACGCTCGGCATCATTGTCGGGGCGCTGCTGCTGTCGTTTTCGCGCGGCGCCTGGGCGCATTTCGCCTTGTCGACCATCCTGGTGATCGCGCTGTCGTTCCTCACGGCCCGCGACGTGTCGACGCGCACGCGCATCTTCATGATGAGTGCGGTGGCAGTCGTACTGTTCGAGGTGCGCGCACATCTCATCCAGTCCTACGACGTCGGCCAAGGCGGCCGCTTCCGTCTGCAGGAGATCGCACTCGGGGCGCTCTTGCGATTTCCGAACGGCATGGGTCCGTTCGAATTCGCGCGCTTGCACGGGTCGCAACAGCACAACGTTTATCTTCAGGCCTTCCTGGTTTACGGCTGGGTCGGAGGGGTGTCCTATATCTTGCTCATACTCACCACCCTGACAGTGGGCTTACGCACCGTGTTCGTAGCGACACCCTGGCGGCCCTATGTTATTACCGCGTTTGCCGCCTTCGTCGGTGAGGTGGGGGAAAGCTTCATCATCGACAGCGACCATTGGCGACACTTCTTCTTATTGCTCGGCATGGTCTGGGGTCTGTTTACGGCGACTTACCGCTACAAGCGATCTCGCAGCGCGACGGCGCCTACCGGATGGGCCGCTGTTCGCGCGAGCTGACGCGGGATGCGTCAGCCGATCAGCACCTGCTGGTACGCCGGCAGGCCCGATAACTGTACCGCTGCGCTAAGGGCTATCCGTATCGTCCCGCGCCGCAACCGGCCGTCGCGCAGCATCGATCTGAAAAATCGATTCAAAACGACCTCCGCCCGTCTTGCGGTACAAAAGCCACTGACGACCTCGACGTTAGGGTTTGTAATCAAGGTAAACGCGCATCGACACGTCAATTCACGCGACCGCGGTGCTATGATCAACCCTTGATATTGCAAAAGGGCAGGCCCGCGTGAAACGACTCCCTAACATCCAAGTCCTTCGCGCCTGTGCGGCGCTGATGATCGTCATCGACCATTGCGGTATCGAAACCGGGCGGCTCGCCGCCGCGCATGGACAGGCCGCGCTGTACGACGGGAGCTCCTGGGGCGCCGGCGTCCCCCTGTTTTTCGCGATCAGCGGTTTCATCATGGTGGCGACGAGTGCGAATAAGTTCGGCTCGAGCACGGCGACTCTCGATTTCATGCGCCGTCGCATTATCCGGATCGCTCCGGTCTATTGGCTCGTCACAACCGCCGCCCTCGCGGTCTTTCTTGTGGCGCCCGCGCTGATGAAGAAATGGCCGCATGGCGACTATCTCTATGTGGCGGCCTCCTATCTGTTTTTCCCGTATATGCGCTTGAGCGGCGATGTCCGCCCGCTGGCAACGCCGGGCTGGACGCTCAACCTCGAAATGCTGTTCTACGTTGTATTCACGGTGGCCCTGCTGTTTCCGCGCCGCGTTGGATTGTCAGTGCTGTTCGGCGGACTCGGCCTTCTGGTGGCCGCGCAGGTAAGCGGAATCCTGCCGGGGGTCGCACTAAATTTTTGGGGCGATCCAATTGTGCTCGGCTTCCTGTTCGGCGCAGCTATCGGCATCGCTTATGTCAAAGGCTGGCGCCTGTCTGGCATCTGGGCGCTGACATTCACGGCGATCGGCTTCTACGCGCTATTCCATGCAACACTCCCGAACCTGCCGAAAAACAATCTTTTCCAGCGGCTCGCCAACGCCATCCCCGCTGCCGTGATCGTGATGTCGTTCGCGCTGGGTCCGCAGGTCGACGAACGCAAATGGCTCTGGTGGCCAGCCCTGCTGATCGGCGACGCCTCCTACAGCCTGTACCTAGCCCATGAGTTTCTGCTGCGTGCGTTGCACATGGTGTGGACGAAGATGCTGGGCGGTCTGCTGCCACTCTGGACGTTCATTCCGATTGGCATGACGATCGCGATATCGGCAGCGGTCGTGCTCTATTGGCTGTTCGAGAAGCCCGTGACGCTCTGGCTCAACGCAGCGACCAAGCGCAAACGCGTACAATTCCTGAGCACTTCCTGTCGTCAATCGAGCGCCGCCGTGCACAGCGGCGCTGATGCCGCCTTGCAGCCCGCCTGCGCCCGAAACGCGGTCCCGGCCTTAGGCCCAAATCAGGTAGGCTGACACTCCAGTTGCACGGGCCGGGCTCCGCCCAGCGCGTACAAAGCAACCTGCAGCTTGTCTCCTCGGGTGCGAGTCCGGCGCTCCCTGGCGACTGCGCCGGCTACACCACCGTCCGCGTGGCAGCTACCCCCGACCGAATGCGCCCCCTAAGCGCGCATTTCCCGCAAGTGTTGCGCTACGACAAGCGCATCCCTATAGTCCGCGCCGTTCCGGTCGGGGCGTGGCGCAGCCCGGTTAGCGCGCTTGTCTGGGGGACAAGAGGTCGTGGGTTCGAATCCCGCCGCCCCGACCATTTTCGGACGCTCAATTTCTTGCTTTGTCGCGTTTCCGGACGGCGAACCGGTTGTTCCCACTTCGCCTGGAAACGCTCCCGGAAACCAAAGCGATACCTCGGTGTATCAATCGGTGCGCGCCACCGCCGCTTCGATCAGCTGGCGGCAAGCGCCCAGTTCCCGCAGCGCGCTTTGCAACTTGCGGATATCGTCCGGCGCAAATTCGGCGGGCTTTGTCGACGGCGCTGGCGCGGCAGGCTCGGGCGGCAAAGGGGACTTGGGGGACTTGGCCTGCGCGACCGGCTCGGCCTGGGCGACCCGCGGGGGCTCCACTGCCGGCGCGCCACCGTGCGCGGCGCGGTCGTCCGCCTCGATGCGGGGCATCGGCACGCTCTCCATCGGCGGCTCGTCCCGCTCGGCTGCATCGTCTTGGCGATCGCCGAGATCGCGGCCGACCAGCGAGGCCAGACGCCCTCGCAAGCCCCGCCGCTCCTGCAGCGCTTCATAGACTTCCGGATCTTCGGCTTCCGCTTCGTCGGCGGGCGCGCCATGAGGCGGCTGCGGCGCGTCTTCCTGCCAGACCGCCTGCACAAAACGCACGCCTTGCTCGCGCAGGATCCGCTGCACGCCGCGGATGGTATAGCCCTCGCCGTAAAGCAGATGGCGGATGCCGCGCAGCAGATCGATGTCGTCGGGCCGGTAGTAGCGCCGGCCGCCGCCGCGCTTCATCGGCTTGACGTCGCGAAAGCGCGTTTCCCAGAAGCGCAGCACGTGCTGGGGCAGATCGAGCTCGTCCGCCGCCTCGCTGATGGTGCGGAATGCGTCCGGCGCCTTGCCGTCCAAACCGGCCTCCCGATCCCGACTCTCTTAATGTGTCACTTGAACAGAAGGGCGCCCGCAAAGCCAGACCAAAAAGGAGCCCTTGGGCCCCTAATACGCTGATTCAGCTTAGTTTTCCCCAGGAGGATCAAGAGCTTCAGGCCTGATCGTGGGCGTCCCCGTGGCCGTTGATGCGCTGCTTGAGGATCGCCGACGGCTTGAACACCATCACCCGCCGCGGCGATATCGGTACCTCTTTACCGGTCTTGGGGTTGCGCCCGATGCGTTCGCCCTTCTTGCGCACAACGAAGGAGCCGAACGACGAGAGCTTCACGGTTTCGCCACGCTCAAGACAGTCGGTGATCTCCTTGAGCACCAACTCGACAAGCGAGGCAGACTCCGTGCGCGAAAGTCCAACCTTCTGATATACCGCCTCGCAGAGGTCGGCCCGTGTCACCGTTTTGCCGCTCATCGCCTGCCCTGCCCCCAGCGTAGATATCTCGCTGAATTATCAACGATATTCGCTAGATGGAGACTGGTCAACGGGGCGTAACGGAAAATGTGACGGGAATTCCGAGGCATAGCGAGGGTGGCACGCGCTCAAGGGCGCGCGCGCTACCAGCGCAGTAGCGCGGAGCCCCAGGTAAAGCCTCCGCCCATCGCCTCCAGCAGGATCAAATGCCCACGCTTGATGCGCCGGTCGGCCACCGCGTCGACCAGCGCCAGCGGGATCGAGGCCGCCGAGGTGTTGCCGTGGCGATCCACCGTGATCACCACCTTCTCGGGCGCGATGCCGAGCTTGTGGGCGGAGCCGTCGATGATGCGTTTGTTGGCCTGATGCGGCACGAACCAGTCGATGTCGTTGGCCGAGGTGCCGGTGGCCTTGAAGGCGTCGTAGATCACATCGGTGATCATGGCGACGGCATGCTTGAAGACCTCGCGGCCCTCCATGCGCAGGTGGCCGACGGTCTGGGTCGAGGACACGCCCCCGTCGACGTAGAGCTTGCCCTTGTGGCAGCCGTCCGAGCGCAGGTGCGTGGTGAGGATACCGCGATCCTCGGTTGTACCCTCCTGCTCCTGCGCCTCCAGCACCACGGCGCCGGCGCCGTCGCCGAACAGCACGCAGGTGGTACGGTCGTTCCAGTCGAGGATGCGCGAGAAGGTTTCCGCCCCGATTACCAGCGCGCGCTTGTGGCCGCCGGACTTGAGCAGGCTGTCGGCCACCGACAGCGCATAGACGAAGCCGGAGCACACCGCCTGCAGGTCGAAGGCGGCGCCGCCGGTGATGCCGAGCTTTTCCTGCACGATCACCGCGGTCGCCGGAAAGGTCAGGTCGGGCGTCGAGGTGGCGAGCACGATGAGGTCGATGCTGTCCGCTTCGACCTGGGCATGGGCGAGCGCCGCACGCGCGGCATGCACCGCGAGGTCGGAGGTGAGCTCGCCGGCGGCCGCGACGTGGCGCTCGCGGATGCCGGTGCGCTGCACGATCCAATCGTCGGTGGTGTCCACCGCCCGCGCCAACTCGTCGTTGCTGAGGATCCGGCTGGGCAGATACGCACCGCAGCCGAGCACAACCGAACGCGTCACTGTCACGAGGCCGCTCCGCTCGCCAGTCGGGCCTCGCCGTTGGCCTGCCGATCGCGTTCCACCGCCTCGCCGATCTTGGCGAGCAGTTCATACCGTACCATGTCGTACCCGATGTCGATGGCCGCAGCGAACCCTTCGGAGTCCGTGCCGCCGTGGCTCTTGATGACGATGCCGTTGAGGCCGAGGAACACGCCGCCGTTGGAGCGGCGCGGGTCCATTTTTTCGCGCAGGGTGCGGAACGCGCCGCGCGCGCACAGGTAGCCGAGCCGCGCCATCCAGGTGCGGTTCATGGCCGCGCGCAGGTATTCGGCGATCTGGCGCGCGGTCCCCTCGGCGGTCTTGAGCGCGATGTTGCCGGCAAAGCCTTCAGTGACCACCACGTCCACCGTACCCTTGCCGATGTCGTCGCCCTCCACGAACCCGTGATATTCGAAATGCGCGTAATGGCCCTCGCGCAGCATGCGGCCGGCCTCGCGCACCTGTTCGACGCCCTTGATCTCCTCGACCCCGACGTTGAGCAGGCCGACGGTCGGCCGCTCGACATCGAACAGCACGCGCGCCATGGCGCTGCCCATGCCGGCGAGGTTGATGAGATGCTCCTCGTCGGCGCCGATGGTGGCGCCGACGTCCAAGACCACGGATTCGCCGCGCACGGTCGGCCACAGCGCCGCGATCGCCGGGCGCTCGATGCCTTCGAGCATGCGCAAGGTGAAACGCGCCATCGCCATCAGCGCGCCGGTATTGCCGGCGGACACCGCCACGTCGGCGTCGCCCTGGCGCACGGCGTCGAGGGCCAGCCACATCGAAGACTTGCCGCGACCGTGGCGCAGCGCCTGGCTCGGCTTGTCGTCCATGCGGATGGCAACGTCGGTGTGGACGACCTGCGCCTTGGCCTTCAGGCGCGGCAGCCGCTCAAGCAGCGGCGCGATCTGGGCTTCGTCGCCGAACAACAGGTATTCGATCTCGGGGTGGCGCGAGAGCGAGATGTCCGCCCCCGGCAGCACGACCGACGCGCCATGGTCGCCGCCCATAGCGTCCAATGCGATGCGAACCTTATCCTGCATTGAATGACCTTGGCGGCGTTGTGAAGGCCGGCGCCGGCGACATGGTCTCCCGAAAACGATGCACGGGTCGGACCATAGCCGCTGAGGCGCGGCAGACAAGCCAGTTGTCGGGGCGTTCCACCGGTTGGTTCCGCGCTAGGATTCGCCGCCAAGGCGCTTCTTGAGGGCGCCCAACCCGGCAAATGGATGCTCCCCCGGCTCCGCCGGGTGCGGCGGGGCGAATTCGGCGCCCGGCTTGCGCGGATAGGGCTCTATGCCGAGCAACAGAAATTCGGTGGCGAGCGCCCCGAGATCGACCTTGCCGCCAACCAGCGGCTCGGGCGGCTCTTCATCTTCATCCAGAACTTGAGAAACGTTGGTGGACATTGCGGCAGGCTCCACGCCCGGCCGGAACGCCACCTCGACCGGCTCGTCGACCGCGTTCTCCACCAGCTCCAGGGTGACCACGCAGGTTTGTTCGACCCGCGCCCGGACCCGGCCGCTGACGTCGACGCCGCCATCCGCGCGCACGAGATCGAACACCGCGGCGAGCCGCGGGATATCGCGCACCTCGGCGAGCTTGGCGAGCTCTGCCCGGGTCTCCGGCGACGCCTCGATCTCCATGTGCAGGCCAGAGTCCGGAATCTCTTCCAGGGTTACCGGCACGGCCCACGGATGGCCGGCATTATCCATCGATAATCAGCCTCTTACCTCGTCAGGCGCAGGAATCGCATGAGGATCGGGGAAACGCAAGGTGCCGCCGCCCGCCACCAGGGTGGCGGCGTCCTGGTCCGCCAGCGTGCCCACCATGGCCCGCATATAGGCGGCGAGCCGCCGGGGCGCACCGGCCTCCGCCCCGACATAGACGTTGCGCTTGAGCGCCTCGGCCAGCGCGGCGGGGTCCGAATTCGCCAGGGCCGCCCGGTAGGCCGCGGCGCGGCCGTAATAGGCCTCACCCAGCGCCTTCATGCGCTTGGGCACAGCCAGGTCGCCGGTGCCCATCTCGCGCAGGTTATGGTCCATATCCTCCCAGAAGCGGTCGAAAAGCCCCTGCCCCACGGCGCGCAATGTCGGCTCGGTAGCAATCCGCTCAAGCACCGCCGACAGGTGCAGGACGATGACGTCGAAACGGCCGTTAACGGTGTCGGGAACGGCATAGTCCTGGTAAAAGCACGGCAATCGCGCCTGCGCCACGATCATGCCATACAGGCTCGAAATGGTGTCGCTCCGCGCGTCGCGGCGAAATCGGGGAAAAATCATCGGCTTGGATGGTGGTTTCAGGCGGTTCGCCGCCGCGTACGTCAACGCCCTGGCCGATGCAAGATGAAAATGGGGAGCCCGGATTTGGGATCAAGGTTGGGATCGCGTTTGAGAGCGGGTTTGGGCCCGGGTTTGGGCCCGAGGTCATTGGTTTACCGCCGCATCGCGCGCCGCGCTTGCGTCGCCCTGGCGCTGGCGGGCGCTGTCGCGCTTGGCGGCTGCGGAGCGTTCACCGAGACGTTCCAGCGCGGCTACGTGCTGGAGCCCGGCGCGCTCGAGCAGATTCCCATCGGCGCGACCCAGGAACAGGTGCTGCTGGTGCTCGGCACGCCCTCGACGGTCTCGACCGTCAGCGGCAACGCCTTCTACTACATCTCCCAGAAGGGCGTCCGCGGCGCCGCCTTCATGAAGCAGGATGTGGTCGACCAGCGGGTGATCGCCGTCTATTTCGACAAGGATCGGCGGGTGACGCGGCTCGCCAATTACGGGCTCAAGAACGGCCACGTCTTCGACTTCTACTCGAAGACGACGCCCACCGGCGGCCAGGACTTGAACTACCTGCAAAAAATCTTCGGCGTATTCAAGAAGCTCTGAACGGCCCGCTTCAAGACCGCGCCATTCAGGACCGCCATGAAAAAGGGCCTGCGGAAACCGCAGGCCCTTTCTCGTTTCGTGGCGTGTTGCCGCTTGTCAGCCGTGCGAGAGCACCGCCAACAACAGCAAAGCCACGATGTTGGTGATCTTGATCATCGGGTTCACCGCCGGGCCGGCCGTGTCCTTGTAGGGATCGCCGACGGTGTCGCCGGTCACGGCCGCCTTATGGGCTTCCGAACCCTTGCCGCCGTAGTGGCCGTCCTCGATATACTTCTTGGCGTTGTCCCAGGCGCCGCCGCCCGAGGTCATCGAGATGGCGACGAACAGGCCGGTGACGATGACGCCGAGCAGCATGGCGCCGACCGCCGAGAAGGCCGCCGACTTGCCGGCCGCCCCGCCACCCGCGATCAGGTAGATCACGAAGTAGACGACGATCGGCGACAGCACCGGCAGCAGCGACGGGATGATCATCTCCTTGATCGCGGCCTTGGTGAGCAGGTCCACCGCGCGGCCATAATCGGGCTTCGAGGTGCCCTTCATGATGCCGGGATCGGCGCGGAACTGGCGGCGCACCTCTTCGACGATGGCACCCGCGGCGCGACCGACCGCGGTCATGCCCATGGCACCGAACAGGTACGGCAACAGACCGCCGAACAAGAGGCCGACCACGACGTAGGGGTTGGTCAGCGCGAAGTCGAGATGGACGCCCTGGAAGTAGGGATGCGTCGCTGCGTTCTTGGTGAAGAACGTCAGGTCCTGGTTATAGGCCGCGAACAGCACCAGCGCGCCCAGGCCCGCCGAACCGATGGCGTAGCCCTTGGTGATCGCCTTGGTGGTGTTGCCGACCGCGTCGAGGGCGTCGGTGGACTTGCGCACCTCCTCCGGCAGACCGGCCATTTCGGCAATGCCGCCGGCATTGTCGGTGACCGGACCGAAGGCGTCGAGCGCCACCACCATGCCGGCGAGCGCCAGCATCGAGGTCACCGCGATCGCAATGCCGAACAGGCCGGCAAGGCCGTAGGAGACCAGAATGCCGGCGATGATCACCAGCGCCGGCAGCGCGGTCGCTTCCAGCGACACCGCCAGGCCCTGGATGATGTTGGTCCCGTGCCCCGTGACCGAGGCCGCGGCAATCGACTGCACCGGGCGATACTCGGTGCCGGTATAGTACTCGGTGATCCAGATGATCAGGCCGGTCACCACCAGGCCGACGATGGCGCAGAAGAACAACGCCTTGCCGGTAAAGGCCACGCCCGGCAGCGCGCCGAAGCCGATCAGCTTCCAGGTGACGAAGCCGATGGCGAACAACGAGAGCACCGCCGTGGCGATGAAGCCGCGGTAGAGCGCGCCCATGATCGACTGGCTGGCCGGCAGCCGCACGAAGAACGTGCCGATGATCGAGGTGATGACGCAGACGCCGCCGATGGCGAGCGGATAGATCATCATGTGGTACAGCATCGGCGTCGACGCGAAGAAGATCGAGGCGAGCACCATGGTCGCGACCACGGTCACTGCGTAGGTCTCGAACAGGTCGGCGGCCATGCCGGCGCAATCGCCGACGTTGTCGCCGACGTTGTCGGCGATGGTGGCTGGGTTACGCGGATCGTCTTCCGGAATGCCGGCTTCGACCTTGCCGACCAAGTCGCCGCCGACGTCGGCACCCTTGGTGAAGATGCCGCCGCCAAGACGGGCGAAGATCGAGATCAGCGAGGCGCCGAAGCCGAGCGCCACGATAGCGTCGATGACGGTGCGGCTGTTGGCGGCCTTGCCGAGCATGCCGGTGAGGACGCCGAAGTAGCCGGTGACGCCGAGCAGCGCGAGACCCGCAACCAGCAAGCCGGTGACCGCGCCCGCCTTGAAGGCGAGCTCGAGGCCGCCGGCCAGGGTCTTGGTCGCGGCCTGCGCCACGCGCACGTTGGCGCGAACCGATACGTTCATGCCGATGAAGCCGGTCAGCCCCGACAGAATGGCGCCGACGGCGAAGCCGATCGCCACCAGCCACTCGAGCGAGAAGCCGAGAATGAGAAAGATGACCACGCCGACGATGGCGATGGTGGTGTATTGGCGCTTGAGATAGGCCTGTGCGCCCTCGCGCACGGCGGCCGAAATCTCCTGCATCTTGGTGGTGCCTTCGTCGGCGCCGAGCACCGAACTGATGGCCCAGAAGCCATAGAGGATCGCGAGCACGCCACAGCCAACAATCATCCACAATGTAGTCATGGTGGCCTAACCCCTTTGATGATTATGGAACACGGCGGGAATTGAACGCCCCCGCCCAGTGCCAGGGACGTCGAGGATGGCCGCCAGAATCGCGCTTCACCCCGACCGGAAAGCGCGCGGATATAGCCAAAAACATGGCGCGAACGCAACCGGTGCCGAACCGGACACATAGCGTCGTTTGCATATGACAAGCGAGCAGGAGTGCCGGAAAACAGCTACTAACGCGCGGTGTCTCCACGCATGGGTCGAATTAATGAGGAAGCCGACGGCAGGCGGACGCCGGCCGGTCGGGGATAATTTCCGCTCGGTTGCCGGCCTCGCGCGGGGCCTCAAGCCGCCTTACACCGCCGCGCGCTCGTGCTCGCGCCGCACGGCCAGCCAGATGAGCAGCCCGCCGGCAATCGCCACCGCCGGAAACAGCACGGCGTTGATGGTGTACCAACCGAAATGCTCAAGCAATTGGCCCGACGAGAACGAGGCCACCGCCATCGAGCCGAAGATCAGGAAGTCGTTGAACGACTGCACCTTGGTGCTCTCCTCGGGGCGGTGGCATCCCGTCACCAGGGTGGTGGCCCCGATGAAGGCCAGGTTCCAACCGAGCCCCAACAGCACCAGCGCGCCCCAGAAGTGCGCCACCGACAGGCCGGTGATGCCGACGATGGCCGTGAGCACCAGCAGCCCGAGGCCGATGCCGGTGACGCGGATCACCCCGAATCGGGCGGCGAGCGTGCCGGTGACGAAGCTCGGCCCGTACATGGCCAGCACGTGCCACTGGATACCCAGCGTGGCGTCGGTGACCGAATGACCGCAGCCGACCATGGCGAGCGGCGCCGAGGTCATCAGCAGGTTCATCATCGCGTAGGCGGTGACGCCGCAGGCGAGCGCCACGATAAAGCGCGGCTGACGCACGATCTCGGCGAGCGCGCGCCCACTCGGCGCGCCGGCGGCAGCGCGGCGATGCGGGATCTTGACAAACTGCAGCACGACGATCGCGACCACCGCGCAGACCGACTGCGCCAGATAGCTCGCCGCGAAGGTGAAGGGCGAGAACACATCCTTGGTGAAGATCACGATCTGCGGCCCGAGCACGGCGGCGAACACACCGCCGGCCAGCACCCAGGACACGGCCTTGGGCCGGTAGCGCTCGCTGGCGGTGTCTGTGGCAGCGAAACGGTAGGATTGGAACGCCGCCGCATAGA
>JARRQH010000074.1:0-11144 GCA_037381985.1 Pseudolabrys sp. | reverse complement strand
AGCTGAGTTTGGGAGCGTTTCGCCGGCATCCGTCGCCCCCGTCGGTGGAATGATCTCAAGGGGGCGGGCTTCGGCCCGTCCCGCCTGAATACCGAGCTGAGTTTGGGAGCGTTTCGCCGGCATCCGTCGCCCCCGTCGGTGGAATGATCTCAAGGGGGCGGGCTTCGGCCCGTCCCGACTGAATACTGAGCTGAGTTTGGGAGTGTTTCGCCGGCATCCGTCGCCCCCGTCGGTGGAATGGTCTCAACGGGACGGGCTTCGGCCCGTCCCGACTGAATACTGAGCTGAGTTTGGGAGTGTTTCACCGGCATCCGTCGCCCCCGCCGGTGGAATGGTCTCAACGGGACGGGCTCCGGCCCGCCCCGGCTTAATTCCGGGAGGCGGACGGCAGCGCGGACGAGCGCGCGCCGCTTCCCGGCCCGAGCTCCAACCCCGGCATCCGTCGCCCCCGCTGGGGTGGGGTCGTAGAGGGGGTGGCGGTCTCCGCCACCCCCTCGCGTACGAACAGGGGGCTTTGGACAAGGGGGCTCGCGGTGCGACCGGATTGGGCGCTCGACCAGGCCTTGGGCGGCCTTGGGTTGCAGCGCACACGGGGGGTTGACCCGCCACGGATTAGACTATTGGTGAGACCGATGCCCCTATACCCGAATACTGACGGGCAGCGTGTATTCGGCCGGACGGCCGATGCCGAACCGGATCGGATCACCATGCGTATTCTCGTGATCGAGGACGACCGCGACGCCGCCGACTACCTGGTAAAGGCCTTCCGCGAGGTCGGCCATGTGGCCGACGCCGCCACCGACGGCGAGGACGGCCTCGCTCTGGCCCAGGACGGCCAATACGACGTGCTCATCGTCGACCGCATGCTGCCCAAGCGCGACGGGCTGTCGGTGATCGGCGCCCTGCGCGCGCAAGGCGACGAGACCCCGGCGCTCATCCTGTCGGCGCTGGGTCAGGTCGACGACCGGGTGAAGGGCTTGCGCGCCGGCGGCGACGATTATCTATCCAAGCCCTATTCGTTCTCCGAGCTACTGGCCCGGGTCGAGGTGCTGTCACGCCGGCGCGGCGCGCGCGCCGAGGAGACCGTGCTGCACGTCGGCGACCTCGCGCTCGACCGCCTGTCGCACCAGGTGCGCCGCGGCGAGGAGGAGATTTCCCTGCAGCCGCGCGAGTTCCGGCTGCTCGAATACCTGATGAAACACGCCGGCCAGGTGGTGACCCGCACCATGCTGCTGGAGAACGTGTGGGATTACCATTTCGACCCGCAAACCAACGTCATCGACGTGCACATCTCGCGTTTGCGCTCGAAAATCGATAAAGGTTTCTCCCAGCCGCTTCTGCACACCATCCGCGGCGCGGGATACATGATACGTGACGGCGCTCGGTAAACTCTTCCGAACCACCACGTTCCGGCTGACGCTGGTCTATCTGACCGTGTTCGCGCTGTTTGCCGCGTTCCTGCTGGCCTATTTCGCCCTCAACACCCGCCGCCTGATCGACGAGCAGATCACCAACACGGTCAACGCCGAGATCACCGGGCTCGCCGAGCAGTACCGGCAGGGCGGCATCCGCCGCCTGGCGGTCACCATCGACGCGCGCGCGCGCCGGCCCGGCTCCAGCCTCTACCTCGTCACCACCTTCACCGGCCAGCCGCTCGCCGGCAACGTCACCGCGCTGCAGGCGGGCATCCTCGACCAGCCGGGCTGGACCGAGACGCTCTACCGCCGTCTCGACGAGGCGGCCGGCAAGGGCAAGCACCCCGAGCACCGCGCGCTGGTGCGCGTGTTCGAGCTGCCCGGCGGCTTCCGGCTGCTGGTCGGCCGCGACCTGGAAGAACGTGAGCGGCTCTATCACATCGTGCTGGCGGCCGGACGCTGGTCGGTCGCCATCGTGCTGGTGCTGGGCCTCGCCGGCGGCCTGTTCGTGTCGCGCCGGGTGCTGCGGCGCGTCGACGCCATGACCGAGACCACGCGCACCATCATGGAGGGCGATCTCGGCGAGCGGTTGCCGGTCGCCGGTTCCGGCGACGAGATCGACCGGCTGGCGGAAAACCTCAACCAGATGCTCGAGCGCATCGAGTCGCTGATGCGTGGCCTCAAGGAGGTGTCCGACAACATCGCGCACGATCTCAAGACGCCGCTGACGCGGCTGCGCAATCGCGCCGAGCAGGCGCTGCGCACCGCCGGGTCCGACGACGAATACCGCGCGGCGCTGGAGGCGACCATCGACGAGTCCGACGCGCTGATCACGACCTTCAACGCGCTGCTAATGATCGCGCGCGCGGAATCCGGCCAGGCGCGCGAGGATATGGTGGACTTCGACGCCGCCGAGATCGTGCAGGACATCGCCGAGCTCTACGAGCCGCTGGCCGAAGAGAAGGGCATCACGCTTGAAGCGCGCGCCGACAGGCCGATGCCAGTGAAGGGCAACCGCGAGCTGGTGAGCCAGGCGCTCGCCAACCTGGTCGATAATGCCATCAAATACGTCGAGCCCGCGCCCGGCGCGACGGCGCCGGCGGAGATCGTGGTGAGCGCGGACGATTCCGGCGAGCGCGTGCTACTGACGGTCGCCGACAACGGGCCGGGCATTCCGGAGGCCGACCGCGAGCGCGTGGTGGAGCGCTTCGTGCGGCTGGAGCAGAGCCGCTCGCAGCCGGGCTCGGGGCTGGGCCTGAGCCTTGCAGCCGCGGTGGCGCGGCTGCACGGCGGCGAACTGACGCTGGCCGACAACGCGCCGGGCCTGAAGAGCATCATTGCCTTGCCGCGGGCGACCCCGCTACAGAAGCGGGATGACGCAGCCGTCGAGCCCCAAGGGGGGCAAGCGGACCAAGGGGGCGGACAACAAGGGGATGGTCACGCGGGCGAGCAGCGGGTCGCCGAAACCGGCGACCACGGCGGGGCCCAAGAAGGGACCCAAGACCCCAAAGAAGAACGCGCCGAAGTCGGTGCCTGAGGGCGCGGCTGGCGGCGGTGTTCCGCTGCGCGAGGCCATCGTCACCGTGCCGGTGCTGATCGACGCCGAAGCGGCGGCCGCGCGCGTCGCGGACTGGATCGCCGGTGAGCCGCACGCGGACGCGCTTCGCGCGCTCACAGCCGCGCACCCGACCGTCAAGACGCTACTGGAATCGCTTTGCGAAAGCTCGCCGCACCTGTGGGAGCTGGTCACTCGCGCTGCGCCGCGCCTGCTGCGGGTGATGGACGCCGAGCCGGACGCGCATCTCTCCGCGCTGCTCGCGACGCATGGCGAGGTCGCCGGCAGTACGCACGACTTCGACGAGGCCAGCCGGCATCTGCGGCAGATGAAAGCCGAAGCCTCGCTCCTGATCGCGCTCGCCGATATCGGCGGCGTATGGCCGATCATGCGCTGCGCGCGGGCGCTCACCGACCTCGCCGACGCGGCGGTCGGCGCTGCTGTGCGCTTCCTGCTGACGGAAGCCGCGCGCGCCGGCAAGCTTTCCCCGCCCGATCCTGCCTCCCCCGAAATCGACAGCGGCTACATCGTGCTGGCGCTCGGCAAGATGGGCGCGTTCGAGCTCAACTATTCCAGCGACATCGACCTCATCGTCTTCTACGACCCGGACGCGCCGGCGCTGCCCGAAAGCGTCGAGCCGGGGCCGCTGTTCGTGCGGCTGACTCAGCGCCTCGTAAAGCTGCTGCAAGCGCGCACCGGCGATGGCTATGTCTTCCGCACCGACTTGCGCTTGCGTCCCGATCCATCGTCGACGCCGATCGCGGTGTCGAAGGCGGCGGCGCTGTCCTATTACGAGAGCGTCGGGCAGAACTGGGAGCGCGCCGCCATGATCAAGGCGCGGCCCTGCGCCGGCGACATTGCGGCCGGTGAGGCGCTGCTCAACGAGCTTTCGCCGTTCGTGTGGCGCAAGTATCTCGACTTCGCCGCGGTAGCCGACGTGCAGGCCATGAAGCGGCAGATCAACGCCTATCGCGGCCACGGCGAGATCGCGGTCGAGGGCCACAACATCAAGATCGGCCGCGGCGGCATCCGCGAGGTCGAGTTCTTCGCCCAGACCCAGCAGCTGATCGCCGGCGGCCGCGATCTCTCCTTGCGCGACCGCGACACACTCACCACCCTCGACAAGCTGGTCGCCGATCGTTGGATCGAGGCTGACGCGCGCGACGCCATGAAGGCGGCTTATTGTTTCCTGCGCGTGGTCGAGCACCGGCTGCAGATGGTCCACGACGAGCAGACGCAGGTCTTGCCGGCTGAGTGCGACGGGCTCGAGCGGTTCGCGCGTTTCCTCGGCTACCCGGACCGCGATGCGTTCGCCACGACGCTGGTTGGCCATCTCGACACGGTGCAGCGCACCTACGCGCAATTGTTCGAGAAGACGCCCGGCGCGGAAGGACCCGCGCTCTCGTTTCCGGCCGACGCCGACGACCGCAAGACCCTCGATCGCCTCGCCGAATTGGGCTTTGCCGCGCCGCTGGAAACCTCGGTCATCGTGCGCAACTGGCTGAACGACGGCTATCGCTCGCTGACCGGGGAAGTGGCGCGCGCGAACCTGGAGGCGCTGCTACCGGTGCTGCTCGAACAGCTCGCGCGTTCCGACAATCCCGGTGCCGCGCTGCTGCTGTTCGACCGCTTCCTCGCCAACCTGCACGGCGCTAGCCGGCTGTTGTCGCTGTTGCGCCAGAACCCGGAACTGATCTCCCTCATCACCATGGTGCTCGGCATTGCGCCGCGGCTCGGCGACATCGTCGCGCGCTATCCGCAGGTAATGGACGCGCTGGTCGATCCGAGCTTTTTCGGCCCGCTGCCGGACGACACCGAACTCGGCCGGCGGCTCGACGCCGCGCTCGGGCAGTCGCGCTACTACGAGGACCTGCTCGAGCGCGTGCGCATGTTCGGGTTGGAGTACATGTTCCTGATCGGCGTGCGCATTCTTTCCGGCACGCTGACCGCGCGGCAGGCCGGCGAAGCCTTCGCGCGGCTCGCCGACGCGGTGATCCGCGCCGTGCACCGGGCGGTGGCGGAGAATTTCGCCGAGCGGCACGGCCATCTGCGCGGCGAGGAAACCGCGGTGCTTGCCATGGGCAAGCTTGGCGGCCTGGAAATGACCGCGACCTCCGATCTCGACCTGATCTTGATCTACGATTTCGACGCGGACCACGACGAGTCGGACGGCGAGCGCCCGCTGCATGCGGCGCAATACTGCGCGCGTCTCACCCAGCGTGTGATCAACGCGCTGACGGCGCAGACCAACTATGGCGCGCTTTATTCGGTCGATATGCGCCTGCGGCCTTCGGGCCGCGCCGGTCCGCTGGCGACCTCCATCGCGAGCTTTGTCGGCTATCAGGAGACAGAGGCCTGGACCTGGGAGCACATGGCGCTGACCCGCGCGCGGGTGGTGTCGGCGTCGCCCGAATTCAAGGCGCGGGTGGGCGGCGCCGTGCAGGATATCCTGCGGCGCCCGCGCGATGCGGCGCAGATCGCGGGTGATGTCGTCGAGATGCGCGCGGCCATCGCCAAGGAAAAGGGCGAGCGCGAGCGCTGGGATCTGAAATACGCCGCTGGCGGGCTGATCGACGTCGAGTTCATCGCGCAATATTTGCAGCTCGTGCACGCCGAGACGCTGCCGGATATCCTCGACAACTCGACCGCGCGCGTGCTCGACAAGGCGCGGGATCTGCGCGTGCTGGCGCCGGAGGATGCCGACGTCCTGCGTCCGGCGGTCGCGCTCTACCACGACCTCACACAGATCCTGCGGTTGTGCCTGGCCGGTCCCTTCGATCCCAAGGCGGCGGGTGCCGGCCTGTTGCGGCTGTTGGCGCGCGCCGCCGACGTGCCGGATTTCGCCGCGCTCGAGGCCACATTGGCCGAGACCCAGACCAAGGTGCGCGAGAGCTTCATCAGGATTTTGGGCAAGGCGCCTTAGCGCGTCACGGCCGAGCGCCGCCTTCTCGTGACACGCCCATATATGCAGGAAAACTTTACAGATAAGCTGTATATGTGCTATGGTCCTTTCCATGGAAAGCACGAAGATGAAGATGAAGATCCAGCCAGAAAGTTCCAATGCGGCGCGGGCATCGCAGATCGCCGCCGATTTGCGGGCATTTTTCCGCGGTCTGAAGCGGCGGTTGCGGGAACAAGCCAATCTGGGAGACCTGACGCCATCCCAGGTCTCCGTGCTCCAGCGCCTGGAGCAGGGTGGCCCCACGACGGTTTCCGCCTTGGCCCGTGTCGAGGGCGTGCGCCCTCAATCGATGCGGGTCACTGTCGCGGCGCTTGAATCCGCCGGACATGTTGAGGGCCATCCCAATCCGAGCGACAGGAGGCAGACCATCATCTCGCTGACCGAAAGCTGCCGGCGGTGGATCGACGAAGGGCGGGCGGCACGCCAGGACTGGCTCACCCGCCGCATCGCCTCGATCCTTTCGCCCGAGGAACAACAGACCCTCGCCGCAGCCATGCCGTTGCTCGATTGCGTGGTTGGCGACTGACGCGACGCCGCAACCGTTCTCCATTCACCACGACAGAAAGCAATGCTCATCATGCCCGTGACCGCGCTCGACCCGAAATCTGCTCTTGTCATCATCGACCTGCAGAAGGGGATCGTCTCGCTCTCCACCGCCCATCCGAGCGCGGAGGTAGTGACGAATGCCGCGGCTCTCGCCGATGCATTCCGTCGGCGCGGGCTGCCGGTGGTGCTCGTCAATGTCGCCGGCCGTGCCCCGGGGCGCACCGAAACCGCGCTGAATCTCAGCCAGCTTCCGCCCGACTGGACCGAGTTTGTTGCGGACCTCAATCGGCGGCCGCAGGACCATATCGTGACCAAGCGCACCCCTGGCGCTTTCACCGGCACCGATCTTGAGGCCCATCTGAAATCGCTGGGCGTGACCCAGGTGATCCTTGCGGGAATCGCCACCAGCAGCGGCGTCGAAGCTACTGCCCGCCATGCCTACGAGTTGGGTTTCAACGTCACCCTCGTTGTCGACGCGATGACGGACATGTCGCGCGAAGCGCATGACAACAGCGTCACGCGTATCTTCCCGAAGATCGGCGAGACCGGCACCACTCAGGAGGTCATCGATCTTCTGCAAACGGAGAAGGCGTGACGATGCCCTGGCTTCATTACGTTTCATATTTCTTCGGCGGCGCTTTCCTGACCAACGCCATCCCGCACCTCGTCCCAGGTCTCACCGGACGCGCCTTTCAAAGCCCGTTCGCGAAGCCGACGGGACGCGGGCTGTCGTCGTCCACCGTCAACGTGCGCTGGGCCTTTTTCAATCTCGTGGTAGTTTATGTCCCGATCTGCCGAGTCGGTGCTTTCGATCCGCGCGCCATGGCGGACGTCGTCCCGGCCGGCCTCGGCATTCTCGTCATGAGCCTCGTATCGGCGCGCGGCTTCGGCCGCTTTTACGGTGGCAACGCGCCGGAGCAATCCGCGTGAATCCAGACGCCGTCACCCGCCGTATCGCCATCTGTGCCTTCATCGGCGGCCTCGGCGGCGGGCTGGTGTTTCCGATCCTGCCGGCGCTCGGGCTTCGCCTCGGCATTCCGGCTTTCATGATCGGGCTCATCCTGTCGGGAAACCGGATCGCCCGCCTGATCTTCAATATGCCGGCCGGCCACCTCATCGGCCGGCTTGGTCCGCGCCTGATGCTGTCGATGGCGCTGCTTGTCGAGAGTGTCGGAGTGCTCGCCTACAGCGGGGCCCTGCATTTCGGCAATGCAATGTGGTGGCTTCTCGGCGGGCGCGTGCTCTTCGGCGTCGGCACGGCATTCTCGTTCGTAGGGGCGCAGGCCGCCGTGCTGAGCCTGTCGGAGAGGGCAGACCGCGGCCGCAGGATTTCCGTCGTGCGCGTTGCGATGAGCGCCTCGATGCCTGCGGGGCTCGTTTTCGGCGGGATTCTGGCCGATGTCTTCTCGGACGAGGCGGCGTTTCTGGCCGGCGCCGCAATCGCGCTCGTCGGCGCAGTCTTCGCCGCGCTCTTTCTGCCACCGGTGTCCGCACGGTCGGGCACGCGGAACGCGAGCTCGATGGAGCGCGGTGCACTCGCCGCCTTGCTCACGTCACCCAACCTGAAATTCCTCGTCGCCGCCTGGGGCTTCAACCTGCTCATCTTCCTCACCATGCAAGGCGCCTTGCTGGCGACCATGGTTCTGCTCGTGCAGCGTCGCGACATCCACATGTTCGGCATGCAGGCGCAGGGGACGTCCGGCCTGCTTATGGCGGTGCTGGTCGGCTGCTCGGCGCTGGTGGCGTATGGCATCGGCCGTGCCATCGACGCAGTGCCGCTGCGCTCGACGCTGCTGCTCCCGTCGTTGGCGGGGCTGGCGTGCGGCTTTGCCACGCTCGCCCTGGCGCACACGTTGTGGCTGGCATTGGTCGGCACGGTGCTGGTCGGGGTTTCCTATAATGGCGTCACGCTGCCGATGCTGACGCTGCTCGGCGACGTCGTCAGCCGTCGGCTGAATGGCCCCGCCGTTGGCGTTTATCAGTTCTTCGGGGATGTCGGCGGCACCATCGGGCCGATCGTCGGGATCGAGGTCGGCATGAATATCGGGCTCATGCCGCTTTATATCGCCATTGCCGTGTTGCCGGCGCTGGCCATCCCGGTCACCGTCTGGTTGCGCGGGCAGGAACAACGGCTGCGCGCCGCGGGTATGTAACGTAACGCGCTTACGCCGCTTCCTGGCGCTGCACGGGGCATTGCGGCAGCATCGGCAGCCGCACCACCACCAGCGTGCCTTTGCCGAGCGTCGAGCGGATGCACATGCTGCCGCCGTGCAGCTCGGCCAGCGATTTCGAGATGGCGAGACCCAGTCCCGAGCCCTGATGGCTCTTGGTGAGCTGGCTTTCCACCTGCTCGAACGGGCGGCCGAGCTTGGCGAGCGCGTCGGCCGAGATGCCGATGCCGCTGTCGGCGATCGACAGCACGATGCAATGGTCGCTGGCGCGTCCGCGCACCGTGATGCGGCCGCCGGCCGGCGTGAATTTCACGGCGTTCGACAAGAGATTGAGCGCGATCTGCTTCAGCGCACGCTTGTCCGCCTGCAGATGGAGGTCGGGGTCGATCTGGGCGGTGACCCTGAGCTGCTTTTCTTCTGCGCGGCCCGACACCACGCGCATGGCGTCGTTGAGCAGCGGGTCGAGCGCGAGGTCCTCGAAGTCGAGGCGGATGCGGCCGGCTTCGATCTTGGCCATGTCGAGCACGTCGTTGATCACGTCGAGCAGGTATTGTCCGCTCAAGTGGATGTCTGTGCAGTATTCCATGTACTTTTCGGCGCCGAGCGGGCCGAACATGCCCGACTCCATGATCTCCGAAAAGCCGATGATGGCGTTGAGCGGCGTGCGCAGCTCGTGGCTCATGTTGGCGAGGAATTTCGACTTCGCCTGGTTGGCCTCCTCGGCGCGCGTCTTTTCGGCGGCGTATTTCTCGGCGAGCTCGGCGGATCGCCGCTGCGAGGCCTGCAGGTCGGCAATCGTCGCCATCAACTGCTTCTCGCTGTCGACCAGCTTTTCCTCGTGGATCTTGAGCGCGGTGATGTCGGTGCCGACCGAGACGTAGCCGCCGTCCTTGGTGCGGCGCTCGCTGATGTGCAGCCAGCGGCCGTCCTCCAGTTGCGCCTCGAAGGTGCGCGCGCCCGGCAGCACCGGCTCGTCGCTGACCACCTTCTGGCGCACCATCGGCTTGTTGCCGGCGGCGACCACGGACTCGTAGGAGGCGCCGACCGTGATCGCCTCGTCGGGCAGGTCGTGCAGCTCCTGGAAGTTGGAATTGCAGAGCACCATCCGGTTGTCGGCGTCCCACAGCACGAAGGCTTCCGGAATGGTTTCGATGGCGTCGCGCAGCCGCATGTCGGCGGCGGCGGTCTTCTGCACCAAGTTCTTCTGCTCGGTGATGTCGACGGCGATGCCGATCAGGTGCGGGCCCGGCTCGCCCGGCTGGCGCACCAACTCGCAGCGCGCACGCAGCCACACCCAATGGCCGTTGGCGTGGCGCATGCGGAAGGCCTGATCGATGGTGGTGGTGCGCGCATCGGCGATTTCCGAAGCGAGCTCATAGAGCTGCGCGTCGTCGGGGTGCACCAGCGCGCTGACGTCGCCGAAGGACAGCAGATCGTCCTTGGCTTCGAGCCCAAGGATGTCGAACATGGACTGCGACCAGAAGATGCGGCCACGGGCGAGGTCCCAGTCCCACAGGCCGCAGCGGCCGCGGTTGAGCGCCGTGTCGATGCGGCTGCGTACGGTCTCGTAAATGGTGTCGGCCTCGCGCGCCCGCGTCGCCTGCCAGTGGAAGGCGAAGCCGAGGATGAGCACGACGAAGCCGGTGGTGGCGGAGAGGGTGATGGTGAGCGTCGCCAGCGAACGCCAGGACGACAGCGCCGCGCTGCGCGGCTCGATGACGGCGAGATCGCCGAGTGGCGCATGAAGGCTGCGCACGGTGGCGAGCACCTGGCGCTCGTTGGGCAGGGTGATCTGCAGCACGCCGGCGGTGACGCCGAAGGTGGTGAGCGGCTGGCCGGCGCCGAGCACGTCGATCAGCCGGCGGCCGATGAGTCCGTTAGGGTTGGGTTCCGCGGCGGTGATGACGCCGTTCTCGTCGGTGAGCAGAAAGCGGCGGCCGTCATTGGTGGCCCAGGGCGGCAGCGCGCGGGCGAGACTGTTGCGCGTGTCCTTGGACGCGCCGCCGCGGGGCGTGGAGGCCGGCTGCAGGCGTTCCGCCGCGAGGTCGGCGACCGCGCCGAGCGTGAGCATCTTCCCGTTCAGCGTCTGGTGACGGTGTTCGCTCAGTTGCACCGCGGTGCCGACGCAGATGGTGGCGAGGAAGCCGATGATGAGAACGGGAACCGCACGGCGGAGCAGAGGCTCCGCCGTCAACAGCCGCCGGTAAGCCGGTTTGGCGATCGATTGCGCGAGGCCCTTGATAGAATCGGTTCGTGCAGACGCACTCGCCACGTCGGCGCGCGCCATGGACGGCCTCCCCTCGGATTCCCCTGAACATCCCTTGAGACGGAAGGATGTGCCGCATCTCCCCGAATCACTATCGATTGGAATCGATGGCCGCTGATTTGTCGAGAGTCGGAAATCAATTATTTAGAATTCGTTACCCACAAAGAAATGAAGGGCGGCAAAGGGATAGGTCGGTGGCAGCGGGGTACGACCGGCGTTACGCCGCAGT
>JARRQH010000073.1:0-12520 GCA_037381985.1 Pseudolabrys sp. | reverse complement strand
GTGTCCACGCCGGAATTCATGAAGCTGGTGCGCGACACCGCCAAGCATCTCGGCATCAGCCAGGATATGCTGCGGCGTGCGGTCAATGTCGGCTTTTCCGGCGGCGAGAAGAAGCGCCAGGAAATCCTGCAGATGTCGATCCTGCAGCCGCGCATCGCGGTGCTGGACGAGACCGATTCCGGCCTCGACATCGACGCGCTCAAGGTCGTGTCCGAGGGCGTCAACGCCTTGCGCTCGCCCGAGCGCTCGATGATCGTCATCACGCATTACCAGCGCCTGCTCGATTACATCGTGCCTGACGTCGTGCACGTCATGACCAAGGGCAAGGTGGTGAAGACCGGCGGCAAGGAGCTCGCGCTCGAGCTCGAAGCCAAAGGCTATGCCGAATACATCGGCGAGGAGGCCGCCTAAGCGATGGCTGACGTCACTCCCATGAAGACACCTGCCGAGCAGGCGCTTAGCGCTGCCTACGAAGCCGCGCGCGGCACGCTGCCGGGCAAGGACGGTATCGCCACTTTGCGTGACGGCGCATTCAAGCAGTTCGCGGAACGCGGGCTGCCGCACCGGCGCGTGGAGGAGTGGAAATACACCGACCTGCGCGCGCTCATGCGCGAGGCCAATCCGCTGGCGCCGGCGCCCGATGCCAAGGCCAAGGACCGCGCCAAGGATGCCGGCAATATTCTGGCCAGCGTCGACACGCGAAAGCTGGTGTTCGTCGATGGCGTGTTCGCGCCGGAGATGTCCGACCTCGCGCCAGAAGAGGGGTCCGACCTCGCGCCAGAAGAGGGGCTGACCATCGGCACACTCGCTGACGCGCTGGCGAAAGGCGACAAGCTGGTGGCCGAGCACCTCGGCAAGACGTTTGCGACCGACGACGTGGCGGTGGCGCTCAACACGGCGCTGATGGGTGACGGCGCCGTCATCGAGATCGCCAAAGGCGCTGAGATCAAGCGGCCAATCCATCTGATCTTCGCCACCGGCACCGACAAGCCGAGCGCCGTCTTCGTGCGCTCGCTGGTGGTCGTGGGCGAGGGGGCCAAGGCCACCATTATCGAGGACCACGACAGCGGCGACGCCCAGGTCAACACGGGGTTCGAACTGAAGGTCGGCGATGGCGCGCAAGTCGACTATTTCAAGGTCACCAAGGCGCGCGCCCTGCATGTGGCAAGCCTCTTGGCCGAGATCGGCGCCAAAGCAAACTTCAACACCTTCGCCTACACGGCGGACTCAGCCCTGGTGCGCAACCAGAATTTCGTGCGCTTTGCCGGCGAACACAGCCATGGCGGCATCCGCGGCGTCAGCCTGGAGCGCGGCAAGGAGCACGTCGACACCACGCTGCTGATCGAGCACGCGGCGGCCCATTGCGACAGCCGCGAGCAGTTCAAGGCGGTGCTCGACGACGAGAGCCACGGCGTGTTCCAGGGCAAGATCATCGTCAAGCCGGGCGCGCAGAAGACCGACGCCAAGATGATGACGCGGGCGCTGCTGCTCACCGACGAGGCGGAGGCCGACGCCAAGCCGGAGCTGGAAATCTTCGCCGACGACGTGGTCTGCGGCCACGGCGCCACCACCTCGGCGCCCGACAAGGGGCTGAAGTTCTACCTGATGTCGCGCGGCATCACCGAACCGGAGGCTGAGGCGCTGCTGATCCAGGCCTTCATCGGCGAGGTGGTCGAGGAGATCGGCAACGAGGCGATCCGCGAGGCGCTGATGAACGCGGCCATCGATTGGATGAAGGAACGAAGCACATGAGGCCGCCATCCTTCGAGGCCCGGCTGCGCCGGGCACCTCAGGATGACGGGGAAATGGCGGAATCAATCCGTCACCCTGAGGAGCGAGCGCCGCAGGCGCGAGCCTCGAAGGGCGACGGCCTAAGAGGACAGTGATGCACCCGGCAGTGACCAACGGCGCCCTCGACATCGACCGCATCCGCGCGGACTTCCCCGCGCTGGCGATGCAGGTCTATGGCAAGCCGTTGGTCTATCTCGACAACGCTGCCTCGGCGCAGAAGCCGCAGGCCGTGCTCGACCGCATCCACAAGGCCTATACGGCTGAATACGCCAACGTGCACCGCGGCCTGCATTACCTCGCGAACGAGGCGACCGAGGCCTATGAGGGCGCGCGCGAGACCGTGCAGAAGTTCCTCAATGCCGGCCGCAAGGAAGAGATCGTCTTCACCCGCAACGTCACCGAGGCCATCAACCTGGTCGCCTATACCGTCGGGCGCGAGCGCATCCAGCCCGGCGACGAGATCGTGCTCTCGATCATGGAGCACCACTCCAACATCGTGCCGTGGCATTTCCTGCGCGAGCGTCAGGGCGCAGTGCTGAAATGGGCGCCGGTCGACGAGGACGGCAATTTCCTGCTCGACGAGTTCGAGAAGCTGCTGTCGCCCCGCACAAAGCTGGTCGCCATCACCCAGATGTCGAACGCGCTCGGCACCGTCGTGCCCGTCAAAGAGGCTATCAAGCTCGCGCATGATCGCGGCATTCCGGTGCTGGTCGACGGCGCGCAGGCCGCCGTCCATCTCGATATCGACGTGCGCGACCTCGACTGCGACTTCTACGCCTTCACCGGCCACAAGCTTTACGGGCCGACCGGCATCGGCGTGCTCTACGGCAAGTACGAGCATCTCGCGACCATGCCGCCGTTCAACGGCGGCGGCGAGATGATCGAGGAAGTGTCGATGGACCGCGTCACCTACGGCGAGCCGCCCTACAGGTTCGAGGCCGGTACGCCGCCGATCGTGCAGGCTATCGGCCTGGGCGCGGCCATCGACTACGTCAACTCCATCGGCAAGGCCCGCATCCGCGCGCACGAGGACGAGCTGGTCAAATACGCCCACGAGCGGATCGGCGCGATCAACTCGTTGCGCATCATCGGCACCGCCAGGGAGAAAGGCCCAGTGGTCTCGTTCGAGCTCAAGGGCGCGCACCCGCACGACGTCGCCACCATCATCGACCGTTCCGGGGTCGCCGTGCGCGCCGGCACCCATTGCGCGATGCCGCTCTTAGCCCGCTACGGCGTCACCGCCACCTGCCGGGCTTCGTTCGCCATGTACAACACCAAGGAGGAGGTGGACGCACTCGCCACCTCCCTCATCAAGGCGCAGGAATTTTTCGCATGAGTGAGGACACCCCTGTGACCGACCAGACCCCCGAAGCGGCGACGCCCGTCGCGGAGAAGCCACCGGAGAACGCGGCCATCAGCGGCTCGTCCGCGCTGCCGGCCGAAGAGCTCGAACGCATGACCGACGAGATCATCGGCGCGCTCAAGACCGTCTACGACCCGGAAATCCCGGCCGACATCTACGAGCTCGGGCTGATCTACAAGGTCGACATCGCCGACGACCGTACCGTCAAGGTCGACATGTCGCTGACCTCGCCGAACTGTCCGGCCGCCCAGGACCTGCCGATCATGGTGGAGAACGCCGTCGCCAGCGTGCCGGGAGTGAAGGAGAGCAAAGTCGAGGTGGTGTGGGATCCGCCGTGGGACCCGAGCCGCATGTCGGACGAAGCCCGACTCGTGTTGAATATGTGGTGAGGGCGCGGTTGCAGGGTTTGCAATCAACCGCGTGCGTGCCCACATCAAGAGTGAAATAGCGTCATTGTTTCAAGTTGTTGCGATTCGAAACGGAAGTTAAACCTGAACGTCTGTCGCTGGAGACACTGATATGGCCACCGCTCAGCCCCGACCCCGTCCGCAGGTGATGCGGCTGACAGATGCCGCCGCGACCCGCATCAAGGACGTGATGGCGCGCGCCGATAAGCCTGCCGTGGGCATCCGCGTTGGTGTCAAAAACGGCGGCTGCGCCGGCATGGAATACACCATGGAGTACGCCGCGGCAGCGAACCCTACCGACGAGGTGGTGGAGGACAAGGGCGTCAAGATCCTGATTGATCCCAAGGCGGTCTTGTTCCTGCTCGGCACCGAGATGGACTTCAAGACCGAGAAGCTTTCCGCCCAGTTCGTGTTCAACAACCCGAACCAGACCTCTGCCTGCGGCTGCGGAGAATCCGTACAGATCACGCCGGCCAAGCTCGACGCGGAGTAGACGAGTAGACTGTCATGGCCGGGCTTGTCTCGGCCATCCACGTCTTGTCTATGGGGCAATGGCACGAAGGCGTGGATGCCCGGCACATAGGCGTGCAAGGCACGCCGTCCTTTGGACGGCTATGGCCGGGCATGACGACGATGCACCGCTTGGACCCCGCTTTCATCCAGGAACTGTTCGCCGCCTTCGGCCCCGTCTCCGTGCGCCGATTGTTCGGCGGTGCGGGTATCTATGCCGACGGCATCCTGATCGGCGCCGCGCTTCGACGCCGAAGGCTGCGGCACGTTCGAATACGCGACCAAGACCGGCACACACGCCATCGCTTCGTTTCGGAAGCTCCCCGAACGCCTCTACGACGATGCCGACGAGCTTGTCGACTGGGCGCGGGAAGCGCTCAGCGTCGCCCGGAGCAGAGTCGCTTCTAAGCAGAAGGCCGCGGTCAAGCCAAAGAGTGCGGCCAAACACGAACCGGCGCGGAAGGCCGCGCCAGCGAAGAAGAAGTCGGTATGGAAAAAGCGTTAGCGGTGCCTACGCCACCTGCGTTTCCGTGGCGTTGCCGGTGACCTCCGGGTCGGATTCGCAGAGCACTCGGTTGCGGCCGTTGTGCTTGGCGGCGTAGAGGCAGGCATCGCTGCGTTCGATGAGCGTCTGCATGCTGTCGCTCTGGCGCAAGGCAGCGACGCCGATGGAAATCGTCACGCGTCCGAGGTGCTCGCCGGTCGAGCGCTTCATCAATTCCTTGGCCATCACCGCGCGGCGGATGTGGTCGGCCACCGTCAGCGCCGAGCGCAGCGCCGTATTGGGCAGGATGACGGCGAACTCCTCGCCGCCATATCGCGCGGCGACGTCCTTGCCTTTGACGTTCTGTTTCACCGACATCGCCACCAGCCGCAGCACCTGGTCGCCGGTGAGGTGCCCGAAGCTGTCGTTGAACTTCTTGAAGTAGTCGATGTCGGTCATCAGAAGCGACAGCGGTTCGCTCTTCTTGCGGGCGTCGGCGATCGCCGCCGCCAGCGAGCTGTCGAAGAACTTGCGGTTGGAGAGTTGGGTCAGTGGGTCGGTCAGGCTCTCGCTGCGCACCGCCTCGAGGTTTTCGTGCAGTTGATCGATCTCCTGTCGGGACGCGTTCAACCGCGCTTCCAGCTTCAGGTTCGACGCTTCCATTTCCTTAGCGGTGTGCACTAGGCCCTCGACGATGGCGCGCAGGCCCTCGCGGTCCTTGGAGTTACCCAGCTTCTCGCTCATGTCGGCGAGGCTCTCCGTATAGTTCGAGGCCGAGCCGGCGGCGGCGTCGATCATCGCCATCACCTGCTCGATCTCGTCCTTCACCATGCTGCCGACGCTGTCGATGCGTTCGGACAGCCGGCTGGGTGAGAGAAACGTGTTGTAGATGTTCTCAAGGTCGGTCTCGGAAAGCGCGCCCTTCTCCTTCAGCGTTTCGTTGATCTTCTGGTTCAGCGAAGGATGGTAGCCGGTGGCATAGGCGTACCAGATCTTATAATTGCGCGGCGTCGCCGCCTGGCGCAGCGCCTTGATCTGTCCGAGAGCAATATCTGCGAACGCTAAGCTGCGTTCGTGCTCCTCGGTGTGCACGGTCATTGGACCCCCCATGTGGCGGCGCTCGGTCGGAAACGGCGACGCGGCTAGGTGGCGGCACCGCGGTTCCGTAGGCGCAACCTATGCGAGGGATATGAATCGCCGGTAAATGGGCGCGGCCGACGCGTAAGCAGGCGCATAAATTATAACTCCAGCGCCTCAGCGGCGCTCTTGCCGTTGCGTTGCAGCAGCGGTGAGAGCGGTTGTAGCGGTTGTATTCAGGCCTTGATCGGCACCGGCCGCAGCAGGAAGGCGGGCAGGTGGCTGTGGTCGGCCTCTTCGTTGGCGGGCTGACGGGAGGGCCGCGGGCGGGGTCGATCGCCCGCACGCACAGGTTGCTGGCCTTCGCTCGGCTGAGGGCCTTTGTGGCCGTCCTTTTGGCCGCTCTGTTGACTGCCTTGGCGGCGCGGCGAGCGCCGTTCGGCGCCCCCGCGGCTGCGGCCGTTGCGGCGGCCGCGCTCGCCGCTCTCGGCGGCAGCCGTGTCCTCGTCCGTCTCGGCGGCGGCCGGCGCGCCCATCCAGGGGATGGTTCGGCCGATCAGTTTCTCGATTGAGCCGATCGACTTCTTGTCCATGGGCGCGACGATGGAAATGGCGGTGCCGGCGCGACCGGCGCGGCCGGTGCGGCCGATGCGGTGGACGTAATCGTCGGAATGATGCGGCACGTCGAAATTGAACACGTGGCTCACTTCCGGAATGTCGAGGCCGCGGGCGGCGACGTCGGAGGCGATCAGCAGCTTGGCGTCGCCCTTGCGGAAGGCTTCGAGCGCGGCCGTGCGCGCCGCCTGATCCATATCTCCGTGCAGCGCCACCGCGTTGAATTTGTGGCGCACCAACGAGCGATGCAGTTGCGCCACTTCGCGCTTGCGGTTGCAGAAAATGATCGCGTTCTGCAGGTTCTCCGCCGAGCGGATGAGCCCGCGCAGCACTTCGCGCTTCTCGTGCGGCTCGTTGCTGCTCGCCACCAGCATCTGGTTGATGGTGGTGGCGGTGCTGGCCGGCTTGGAGACTTCCACGCGCACCGGATTGTGCAGGAAGGTATCGGCGATGCGCTGGATTTCCGGCGGCATGGTGGCGGTGAAGAACAGCGTCTGCCGCGTGAACGGCACCAGCTTGCCGATGCGCTCGATGTCGGGGATGAAGCCCATGTCGAGCATGCGGTCGGCTTCGTCGATGATCAGCAGTTCGCAGCCCGACAGCAGCAACCGGCCGCGCTCGGAATGATCGAGCAGGCGCCCAGGCGTCGCAATCAACACGTCGACGCCGCGCAGCAGCTTGGCGTCCTGGTTGTCAAACGACACGCCGCCAATGATCAGCGCCACGTTGAGCTTGTGGTTCTTGCCGTACTTTTCGAAGTGTTCGGCGACTTGCGCGGCAAGCTCGCGCGTCGGCTCGAGGATGAGCGTGCGCGGCATGCGTGCCCGAGCGCGTCCCTTTTCCAGTCTGGTCAGCATCGGCAACACGAAGGCGGCGGTCTTGCCGGTGCCGGTCTGCGCGATGCCCAGCACGTCGCGATGTGCGAGCACGTGCGGGATGGCTTGTTCCTGGATCGGGGTGGGGGTCGTGTAGCCAGCCGCGTCGATAGCGGCGAGTACCTTGTCGGATAAGCCGAGATGGGAGAAGGACATATAACCTCAGAGAAGTCCTGGGCCCGCGCCGGACGAAAGTTTCGGGTTGCGTTGCGCGGGGGGAAACGGTTCGAATCTTCTTGTCTGCGAACCGGCTGAGCGGAACATAAGGACGAAAGCCGCAGAGTCAATGGTGGAGGGCCCTAAACCGTATTAATTCTTAATGTTTTCGCGGTTTTTGGGCCTTTTTCAGCGCTCGGCTGGCGCTGGTTTGGAGTCCGCTTCGGCGGCTTGAAGGCGCTTTGGGAGCGTCTTGGGATTACTTTGGGAGGTTTGAAATGGCGTCGTCGCTACCGCTCGTTCTGGTGCCCGGTCTGCTGTGCGGCGCCAGGCTTTATGGGCCGCAGATCGAGGTCCTGTGGCCGCTTGCGGCCGTCATGGTCGCCGAGCACAAGCGCGACGACACCATCGGCGCGGTGGCGGCGCGCATCCTGGCCGAGGCGCCGCCGCGCTTCGCGCTCGCCGGCTTGTCCTACGGCGGCTATCTCGCTTTCGAGCTGATGCGCCAGGCGCCCGAGCGCATCGGCAAGCTGGCGATGCTCGATACTTCGGCGCGCCCCGACACGCCGGAACAGACCGCGGCGCGTTACGCCTTTGTCGAGATGGCCGAGGGCGGACGGTTTTCCGAGGTGGTCGAAACGCTGACGCCGCGCTTCCTGCAGCCCAGCCGGCGCGAGGAGCCGGCGCTGAAGGCGATCTTGCGCGCCATGGCTGCCGACACCGGTGCCGAAGCCTTCGTGCGGCAGGAAAAGGCCATCATCTCGCGGCCGGACTCGCGGCCGTACCTGTCGCAGATCAAATGCCCGACCCTGGTGCTGACCGGCGACAACGACGACCTCACCACGCCGGAGCTGGCGCGCGAGATCGCCGGCGGCATCGCCGGGTCGACGCTCGTCATCGTTCCGGATTGCGGGCATCTATCCACGCTGGAACAGCCGGCGGCGGTGAACGCGGCCTTGGCCGAGTGGCTGCGCGGCTGACGCCGCGACCGCCGTATTTCTGCAACTTGTTCGCATTAGCCGAAAAGTGCCATGCTTTCCGGTAATCGTCCCTTTGTGCCGAGCCGGCCCCGTTTCAAGAGGAGGCTGAAGAACAACATTCTGGGGAGGATCGCGCGTGCGTACCCAAGTCGGCATTATCGGAGCTGGCCCCGCCGGCCTGATGCTGGCGCGGCTCCTGCATCTGCAGGGCATCGAGTCCGTCATCATCGAGAACCGCAGCGAAGACTACATCTACAGCCGCATTCGCGCCGGCCTGATGGAGCACTGGGCGGCCGATCTCATGGCCGAGGTCGGGGTTGGCGCGCGCATGCAGCGCGAGGGCCTCGTCCATTGGGGCAATAATGTCGGCATCAACGGCGACATCCACCGGCTCGACTTCAAGAATCTGGTGAACAAGCACATCACCATCTACGGCCAGCAGGAAGTGGTGAAGGACCTGGTGGCGCAGCGTCGCGCCGACGGCGGCCCGCTGCTGTTCGAGATCGACGGTGTGACCGTGCACGGCCTTACCACCGAGCGGCCGACGATCAGCTTCACCCACGACGGCAAGGCGCAGGGGCTGACTTGCGATTTCATCGCCGGCTGCGATGGCTTCCATGGCATCTGCCGTCCCAGCATTCCCAACGGCGTGCTCAGCGTGTTCGAGCGCGATTATCCGTTCGGCTGGCTCGGCCTCCTGTCGGAGAGCCCGCCGCCGGACGACGAACTGATCTATTCCTATACCGACCGCGGCTTCGCGCTCTACACCATGCGCTCGCCGACGCTGTCGCGGCTCTATTTGCAGGTCGACCACGACGAGGACATCGAGAACTGGTCCGACGCGCGCATCTGGGACGAACTGCATCAGCGGCTCGGCGGCTCGCGCACCTTGCAGGAAGGCAAAATGCTGCAGAAGAGCATCACGCCCATGCGCAGCTTCATGGTCGAGCCGATGCAGCACGGCCGGCTGTTCCTGGCCGGCGACAGCGCGCACATCGTGCCGCCGACCGGCGCCAAGGGCATGAACCTCGCCTTTGCCGACGTGGTCTATCTTTCGCGCGCGCTGGAGCTGTACTACAAGGCGAACAACATGGCGGGGCTCGACGGCTATTCGGCCAAGGCCCAGCGCCGGGTGTGGTACGCGCAGCGCTTCTCCTGGTGGATGACGCAGATCATGCACTGCTTCCCGAACGAGACCGCGTTCGACCGCCGCCGCCAGCTCTCCGATCTCGACTACCTGACCTCGTCGGAAGCCGCCTCGCGCTCGCTCGCCGAGCAATACGTCGGGCTGCCGCTCGACTGAGCCGGCGTTCCGGCCGGCTTGAGCGAGGTCAATGCAGCGCTTCGGCGCACGCGCTGTCTGGCGATTGTGGACGGCAAGCGGGCTGCTATGCTCGCGCGCGGGTCGACTGTTGGGGACAGGGTATCATGCGTGCGCTCGTGGTGGCGGCGATCTGGCTGTCGATGACGCTTGCCGTTGCTGCTGCGCCATCGACGCCGGCGGCGGTGTTCCGCGTCTTCGGCCTGTTCGGCACCTGGGCGGCCGACTGTGCCCGGCCGGCCTCGCTAAGGAACCCTTATGTCAGGGATTTTCTCAATGACGCTGGCGCGGTTGCCGAAGAGCATCATTTCGGCCTCGGCTATGCCGCCAATCACTACGATGTCCTCTCGGCCAAGCGGCTCTCGGCGACCGAGGTGGAACTCGAGGTCAGGTTTGAGCCCGGCGACGAGGCTGTGCATCGGCAGACGCTGGTGATGCGCGTCGCGGACGGCCGCCGCCGCACGCTGTTCAACCAGCCGGCGGGCGGCAAGGTGCGGGTCAAGGACGGCGTGGCGTTAGGCCTGGGCGTCGAGACGCCGACGCTGAGGAAGTGCGAGTAGGGCGGCTGGTCTAAACGTCCAGCATCTCCGCGCTGGCGAACTCCGCGTGCTCCTGAATGAAGGCGAAGCGCGTCTCGGCCTTGGTGCCCATCAACTGTTCGACTGTCTTGGTCGTCGGCTTCACATCCTGCTCGGCCAGCATCACCCGCAGCAAGGTCCGCTTGCCGGGGGCCATGGTGGTTTCCTTGAGCTGCGACGCCATCATCTCGCCCAGGCCCTTGAAGCGCGAGACCTCGACCTTGGCGTTGGCGTGGAACTCGCTCTTCATGAGCGCGTCCTTGTGCTTGTCGTTGCGGGCGTATGCGATCTTGCCGCCGTGCTGCAGCCGGTAGAGCGGCGGCACCGCGAGATAGAGCCGGCCGGCCTCGATCAGCTTCGGCATGGTGCGGAAGAAGAAGGTGATCAGCAGCGAAGCGATATGCGCGCCGTCGACGTCGGCGTCGGTCATGATGATGACCTTCTCGTAGCGCAGATCCTTCTCGGCATAGTGCGTGCCGGTGCCGCAGCCGAGCGCCTGGATGAGATCGGATATCTGGGCGTTCTGCGCGAGCTTGTCGCGGCCGGCGCTGGCGACGTTGAGGATCTTGCCGCGCAACGGCAGTACGGCCTGCGTGCGGCGGTCGCGCGCCTGTTTGGCCGAGCCGCCGGCGCTGTCGCCCTCGACGATGAAAATCTCGGAGCCGTCGGAGGCCGAATTGGTGCAATCGGCGAGCTTGCCCGGCAGGCGCAGCTTGCGCACCGCGCTCTTGCGCGCGATGTCCTTTTCCTGGCGGCGGCGCAAGCGGTCCTCGGCGCGCTCGATTCGAACGGGTCCTTGATCGCCTGCTCGACGATGCGCTGGGCTTCGGCGGTCGCCAGGCGGTCCTTGGTCTGGCCCTGGAATTCCGGTTCGCGCACGAAGACCGACAGCATGCAGGCAGCGCCCGTCATGATGTCGTCGCTGTTGATGCTGGCGGCGCGCTTCTCCTGGCCGACGCGGGCGGCGTGGTCCTTCAGGCCGCGCAGCAGCGCGCTCCGCAAACCGGATTCATGGGTGCCGCCGTCGGGCGTCGGGATGGTGTTGCAGTAGGACTGCACGAAGCCGTCCTGGTCGGCGGTCCAGGCGATCGCCCATTCGGCGGTGCCGTGGCGGCCGGTCTTGCCGGACGCGCCGGTGAAGATGTCTGGATGCACCAGCGTCGCGCCATTGAGGCCGGCGGCGACGTAATCCTTCAGGCCTTCGGCGAAATGGAAGGTGGCCTTTTCCGGAATCTCATCCTGGCCCTTCAGAAGCTCCGGTGCGCAGTGCCAGCGAATCTCGACACCACCGAACAGGTAGGCCTTCGAGCGCGCCATTCTGAACAGGCGCTCGGGCTTGAAGGCGGCCTTCGCTCCGAATATCTGCGCGTCGGGATGAAAACGCACCTTGGTGCCGCGCCGGTTGGGTACGCGGCCGAGCTTCTGCAGCTTGCCCTTCGGCTTGCCGCGCTCGAACGCCATGCCGTAGAGTTGCTGGCCGCGCGCGACCTCGACCTCCAGTCGGTCGGAGAGGGCGTTGACCACCGAGACGCCGACGCCGTGCAGGCCGCCCGACGTCTCGTAGACCTTGGAGTCGAACTTGCCGCCGGCGTGCAGCGTGCACATGATCACTTCCAGCGCCGATTTGTTCTTGAACTTGGGATGCGGGTCGACCGGCATGCCGCGGCCGTTGTCGGTGACGGAGACGAAGCCGTCCTTGTCGAGCTCGACGTCTATCCAGTCGGCGTGGCCGGCCAGCGCCTCGTCCATCGAGTTGTCGATCACTTCCGCGAACAGGTGGTGCAGCGCCTTCTCGTCAGTGCCGCCGATATACATGCCGGGGCGCCGGCGAACCGGCTCGAGCCCCTCCAGCACCTCGATGTCCTTGGCGCTGTAACCGGAGTCGCCGGCGGCGGCGCCACGCGCGGCTTTCGCCGGTTTCTCGCGAACGGATTTGCCGCGCGCCGGCGCCGTGCGGGCGGGGCTGGCGAACAGGTCGTCTTGCGGGGCTTGTTTCTTTTTGGTTGCGGTCTTGGCCATTTACATACGTTCAGTTTGTGCCCCTTCCAGATAGGGAGGGACCGAATCAGTTTCCAACCACTATGCCACGAACGGTGACGAGGACAGGGGGCCGAGGCGGTCCAGAAAGACGGCCGGAACAAGGCACGGCGGCTGGCATGTCGGGGATAGAATACCGTTCGATCATGATATTACGAATATCGGTGCAACCTTTTCTTAAAGACGAGTTCCAGCTTCGCGCCTCGGCCTTGCGAGCGGCGGCGCACTGGCGCGCTGGCGCCGGCTCGGCTAGAGAACGGCGCCCGCCGCGCCGGATCCATCCATGAACCTTGACGGCTATGTCCACGAAATCGTCGTCTTCGTCC
>JARRQH010000072.1:0-11248 GCA_037381985.1 Pseudolabrys sp. | reverse complement strand
TGGCGGCGCCGCGCCAGGCGCAGACCCGCGACCGGCCGGCGAGGTTTTCGCCGGCCGGACCGGGCGCGCCGTTTGCGCGTTACTTCACCGCCAGCGCTTCGTCGATCAGCTTCCGCCCGTTGGGCACCTTCTTGGCGAAGTCGGCGTAGGAGCTCTTGCGCGCGACGTCGAGCCAAGCCTTGTACTCGTCGTCCGTCAGCGACACGACCTTCACCTTGTGGGTCTTGAAGGCCTGGATCGCCGCCTCGTTCACCGAGTCGGCCTTGCCTTCATAGAAGGCCTGCGCCTTCTTGCCGGCGGCGATGATGGCGGCCTGCTGCTTCTTGTTGAGCTTATCGAAGCTCTTCTTCGACATCAGCACCGGCTCGTACATGAACCACAGCGCGTTGTTGCCGGGCGCGGTCAGGCAGTCGGTCACCTCGTAGAGCCGCATCGAGGCGAAGCTGCCGAGGCTGGTGTCGGTGCCGTTGACCACGCCGCTCTGGAAGGCGTTGTAGATCTCGTTCGACGGCGGGCTGACGATCGAAGCGCCGGCGGTCTTCCACATATCCGCGAAGGTGATGCCGGCGGAACGGAACTTGCGGCCTTTCATGTCGGCCGGCTTGGTGATGCAGCCGCCCTTGGAGGCCATACCGCCGGCGAACCAGGCGTCGGACAGCACCATTACGCCGTGCTTCTCGATTTCCGCGCGCATGTCTTTCATGAACTGCGAGGCGTTGATGCGCTTAGCGCGGTCCTGGCTGCGAATCAGGCCGGGCATCAGGGTGGCGCCGAAGGCCGGGACCTTGCCGCTGGCGTAGTCGAGCGGGAACAGAGAGATGTCGAGTTGGCCGTTGACCATGGCGTTCCACTGTTCCTTCGCCTTGAACAGCGACGCGCCGGGATAGACCTGCACCTTGAGGCCGACATTGGCGGCTTCCGCCTCCTTGGCGATCATCAGCACCATGTCGTCGCGGATATCGTGCTTGCCGCCGGGAAACTGGTGCGACGCCCGCAGCGTCTGGGCCTGCGCGGTCGCCGTGAGCAGCACCGCGGCCGCGGCAGTCGCCAGAATTGTTCCGATTGTCCTCATTGATTCTTCCTCCATTTCGTTTTCGTGGAGGGCACACTCCCGCGCGGCCACGCGCACGTGACCGGCACAGTCGTCAAGGCGCCCCCTTAACATCCGCTCGAGACATTAGCGAGCGGCTCGCCATTGCGCCAGCGCTGCCGGGCACCCGGGAGGCTGCTGTCCCCGGCCGGCATGCCCCACCCTGGTCAGCCCCGGACGTTGCCTCTATAAATCCGGGGCATCATCCTCAATTCCTGTCGTTCAAGGAGCTTTTAAGCATGGCGAAGCCGTTGGCGGGTCTCCGGGTTCTTGAGTTGGCCCGCATCCTGGCCGGCCCCTGGGCGGGGCAGATGCTGGCCGACCTCGGTGCGGATGTCATCAAGGTCGAGCGCAAGGGCGCCGGCGACGACACCCGCGGCTGGGGCCCGCCCTTCGTCGAGGGCAAGGACGGCCAGCACATCGGCTCGGCCTATTTCCACGGCGCCAACCGCGGCAAGCGCTCGATCGAGGTCGACTTCGAGAGCGACGAAGGCAAGCGCATTGTGCGCAAGCTGGCGGCGCGTTCCGACGTGCTGATCGAGAACTTCAAGGTCGGCGGGCTCGCCAAGTTCGGGCTCGACTACAAGAGCCTGGCGCCCGAGTGCCCGCGGCTGATCTACTGCTCGGTGACCGGCTTCGGCCAGGACGGTCCCTACGCCAAGCGCGCCGGCTACGACCTGATGGCGCAGGGCATGGGCGGCATCATGGACCTGACCGGCGAGCCGGACGGCGAACCGACGCGCATCGGCGTGCCGATGTCGGACATCTTCACCGGCATCTATTCGGTGGTCGGTATTCTGTCCGCGCTTGCACAGCGCGAGCGCACCGGCAAGGGCGCCTATGTCGACACCGCGCTGGTCGATTCCACCGTTGGCGTCTTGTCGAACCAGGCGCTCAATTACCTGGTCTCCGGCAAGGTGCCGAAGCGCATGGGCAACGTCCACGCCAACATCGTGCCCTACCAGGTGTTCGAAGTCGCCGACGGCTACGCCATCGTCGCCACCGGCAACGACGCGCAATATGTGAAATTCTGCAAGGTGATCGGCGCGCCTGAGCTCGGCGAGGACGAGCGCTACAAGGACAATACGCTGCGCCTGCAGCACCGCGACGAACTGGTCGCCAAACTGACCGCCAAGACCAGGCAGATGAAGCGCGACGACCTGCTGGCGCAATTGGAGCAGCAGGGCGTGCCGGCCGGGCCCATCAACGATCTCGAGCAGGTGTTCAACGACCCGCAGGTCATCCACCGCGGCATGAAGCTGGAACTGCCGAGCGTGGCGGCCAAGGGCGGCACCATCCCCGGCGTGCGCACGCCCATCGTCATTGACGGCTGGAAGGCGGCGTCGGAAAACCCCGCGCCGCTGCTCGGCGAGCACACAGCGGAAATCCTGCGCGAGATCGGGGAAGCGTAAGTCTTGCGCTACGCGACCCGTGATCAGGCGACAGGCGCTTCCTCCGATTGGCGGATCTGCCCGCCCTCGACCGCCTCGCGGATGTGGCGGCGCAGGGCCTCGAGATCGTAGGGCTTCTGCAGCACCACCACGCCGCGGGTGACAGCATCCTGGGCGCTGGCGCTGTAGCCGGTGGTGAGCAGCACCGGGATGTCCGGATAGCGCGCGCGGATCTCGTCGGCGAGGTCGAGGCCGTTCTTGCCGCCCGGCATCAGGATATCCGAGAAGACCAGGTCGACTTCCGGATCGAGCCGCAGCGCCGCGATGGCGTCGTGCGCGCTGGCGACGCTGCGCACGCGATAGCCGAGATCGTGCAGCAGGCCGGCGGCGACGTCGGCGACGTCACCGTTGTCCTCGACCAGCAGCACGGTGCCGGAGGCCTTCGCCGGCGCCACGCTCGGCGGCTTGATCACCACCGCCTCGGCCTTGTCGTGGGTACGCGGCAGATAGAGCGTCACCGTGGTGCCGCGCCCCTCGACGCTGTAGACCGTCGCGGTGCCGCCCGACTGCTTGGCGAAGCCGTAGACCTGGCTGAGCCCCAGGCCGGTGCCCTTGCCGAATTCCTTGGTGGTGAAGAACGGCTCGAACACGCGCGTGAGCACCTCGGCCGGAATACCGTGGCCGGTGTCGGCGACGCGCACGGCGACGAACTCGCCGCTCAGGCCTTCGTCGGTCGCCTCGCCCCTGAGCGTCACCGGCTTGATGCGGATCGTGAGCTTGCCGCCGTCCGACATGGCGTCCTTGGCGTTGACCGCGAGATTGAGGATGGCGAGTTCGAACTCGCTGACGTCGACGCGCACGGCGCAAGGTTCCTTCGGCACGTCGACGTTGATCGCGATGCCGCCATGCAGCGACCGCGTGAGCAGTTCGCGGATAAGCGGCATATGCTGCGTGAGGTCGAGCACCTGCGGCGACAGCATCTGGCGGCGCGAATAGGTGAGCAACTGCCGGGTCAGCGTCTCGCCGCGCTGGATGGCGGTGGCGATCATGTCGAGCAGGCGCGTCTGTTTCTCGTCGGTGAAATCGCCGCGCAGGCGCTGCACCCCGCCGCTGATGATCATCAGGAGGTTGTTGAAGTCGTGCGCCACGCCGCCGGTCAACTGGCCGATGGCTTCCAGCCGCTGCGCCTGGCGCAAGGCGCCTTCGGCCGCCTCGCGGCGGTCGGCTTCGTCATAGAGGCGCGTCGTGCGCCGCAGCGCGAGGCCCAGCACCGCGAAGATCAGCGCCGTCGCCGGCAGTCCGAAGATGAGATGGCTGCTCATCTGCGACAGCCAATCGCTCGTGATTGCCGAGGTGGTTTCGCCGGCGAGCACGTAGAGCGGAAAGCCGGTCAGCTTGCGGTAGCCGACGCGCCGCTCGATATTGTCGACCTGCGACTTCACCGTGAACAGCCCACGTGCGCCATTGCGGGCGATGCGCGCGCGCAAATCGGTGTCCGGCGGCAGGGCCACCAGCGGGTTCTTCAGGATCGGGTAGCGCGCGAGAAAGCGGCCGTCCTTGCGCACCATCGCGAAATAGCTGCCGTCGCCGCTCGCCATGCGGGAGTAGAAGCCGTTGAAATAGGCCGGCAGGATCGCCACCGAAATGATGCCGTTGAATTTGCCTTCGAGCGCCGGGCGCCGCTGCGAGACCGAGAAGAAATAAGTGTCGATGCCGGACGTCAACGGATAATGCACGCGGCTGATATAAGTGCCGGCGTTGCGGGCGACCTGCGCGCGGAAAAAGTCGCGGCCCGCGAAGCTCACGTCTTTCGGTACCGGCAGCATATCGGCCGACACCAGCGGATGGCCGTCGCGGTCTATGATCGTGATGCCCTGGAGCTGTGGCAGAGCATTGACGATCTCCTTCAGCCTGGCGTGCAGGGTGCCTTCGTTGGTGCGAATGTAGTCGTCCGACATGCCGCGCGTGATCTCGTCGATCTCGGCGACCGTGCGCTGCAGGGTCTGCAGCACCTTCAACGCGTGTTCGTGCAGGATGTCGAGCGAGCGGTCGATGCGGTCGTCGGTGACGTGCTTGATGTTGCGATAGCTCGACCAGCCGGCGAAGGCGAACAGCATCGCCGGCAGCACCAGCGAGGCCACCATCATCAGCTTCAGCAGACGTATCGCTGCATGGCGCGCGGTCAACATCGGATTGTCGCGAACTCCCCCGAATGACGGGGCGAGGGCGGGCTCCCCGTCATGCATCTTCAACGCTTCGACGCAAATCGCTAAACGCTCGCGTCAGATGAAGCCGACGGAGACGACAAAAATGGGGCAGATACCGCGTATTCCACCGCGCACTGCACGCGATGGAGCTCTCACATTTTGTATCTTCGTGTCGTCAGGTGATGCGTCGGACCGGAGTACCATCCGAATTCGGCATCGGCTCAAAGCCTCACTCTGGAATGAACTTCATCGCCACGCCGTTGATGCAATAGCGCAGGCCCGTCGGCGGCGGGCCGTCGGGAAAGACGTGGCCGAGATGGCTGCCGCATCGGCTGCAATGCACCTCGGTGCGCACCATCCCGTGGCTCGTGTCCTCATCCGTTTCGACCGCGCCCGGCTCGGGATCGTTGAAGCTCGGCCAGCCGGTGCCGCTCTCGAATTTCTTGTGCGAGACGAACAGCGGCTGGTCGCAGGCGGCGCACACGAACGTACCGGCGCGCTTCTCGAAATTGAGCGCGCAGCTTCCGGGCATCTCGGTGCCGTGCTCGCGCATGATGGCGAACTGCTCCGGCGTGAGAATCTTCCGCCATTCGGCTTCGGTGTGGGTGACGGGGTGGGACTTGGACATCAAGAGCCTCTCGACTATGCACGGCGCAGCGCTGCATGCTGCACCGCGTCCGGGACCCGTGTCACCACCTAATCGCCCGCGCGCCGGCGCTCACGCGCGGCGACAGCAGTGCGGCTCCCTTGCCGCCGGCGACGATCCGCCGCCCGGGCCACGAATGCCGGCCCGCCTAAAAATCCAGCAAATTCATAGATTTATATCTCCGCCCGGCTTGCCACACTTGTTGATCTTGCTCAAAGCGATTCTCGCCGATAGAGCTATACTTGCAAAAAATTGAATATATCAACACCGAGGCGGCGGGGGTGACCACGCGCGCCAAATAACCTTAGGAGAAAACGTCATGGCAGAGGTTGTTGTGCTGGGCGCGGGCCTGAGCGGCACGATCATGGCCTACGAATTAGTCCCGCAACTGCGCAAGGGGGACCACCTGACCGTCATCGGCCAGGGGCCGCGCTATCATTTCGTCCCGTCAAATCCGTGGGTGGCGGTGGGCTGGCGCGACCGCGAGGACATCGAGATCGATCTCCCGGCGGTGATGGCGCGCAAGAACATCCGCTACCTGCCGCAGGGCGCCAAGCGGGTGCACCCGGCCGAGAATCGCGTCGAGCTCGAGGACGGCACCTCGGTCGACTACGACTACCTGGTGATTGCTACCGGGCCGGAGCTCGCCTTCGACGAGATCGAAGGGTTTGGGCCCGACGGCAACACCCAGTCGGTCTGCCACGTCGACCACGCCGTCCACGCCAAGGCCGCCTTCGAGCAATTCGCCAAGAACCCCGGCCCGATCATCGTCGGCGCCGCGCAAGGCGCCTCCTGCTTCGGACCGGCCTACGAATTCGCCTTCATCATCGACACCGAGCTGCGCCGGCGCAAAATCCGCGACAAGGTGCCGATGACCTTCGTCACCTCCGAGCCCTATATCGGCCATCTCGGCCTGGACGGCGTCGGCGACACCAAGGGGCTGCTCGAGAGCGAGCTGCGCGAGCACCACATCAAGTGGATCACCAACGCGAAGGTGGCGAAGGTCGAAGCCGGCAAAATGACCATCGAGGAGTTGAACGAAGACGGCACGATCAAGAAGACCCACGAAATGCCGTTCGGCTATTCGATGATGCTGCCGGCTTTCCGCGGCGTTCCCGCGGTGCGCGGCATCGAGAAGCTGACCAATCCGCGCGGCTTCATCCTGGTCGACAAGCACCAGCGCAATCCGGGCTTCCCGAACGTCTTCTCGATTGGCGTGTGCGTCGCCATTCCGCCGGTGAGCGCCACGCCGGTGCCGACCGGCGTGCCGAAAACCGGCTTCATGATCGAGTCCATGGTCACCGCCACAGCGCTCAACATCGGCGCGTTGCTGCGCGGCAAGAAACCGAACACGGAAGCGACCTGGAACGCGGTGTGCCTCGCCGACTTCGGCGACGGCGGCGTCGCCTTCGTGGCGCAGCCGCAGATCCCGCCGCGCAACGTCAATTGGGCCTCAAAGGGCCAGTGGGTGCACTACGCCAAGGTCGGCTTCGAGAAATACTTCATGCGCAAGATCCGCAAGGGCGAGAGCGAGCCGTTCTACGAGAAGTTCCTCATGGACAAGCTCAACCTGCGCAAGATCAAGGAATCGACCAAGGAACCGGCGTGATCCGCGCATGATCCCGAAAAAGCCTGTCCCAGACCCGATCGGGGATGGGAACCGGGTTTCGGACAAGATCATACACGAACTAAATGAGGGCGAAATGTCTACCATGCACGTCGTTTGCCCGCACTGCGCCGCCACCAACCGTCTGCCCGCGGGCAGGAAGGCCACGGCGGCGAAGTGTGGGTCGTGCCATGCGCCCCTGTTCGACGGTCACCCGGCCGCGGTCGACGCCACGGCCTTCGCCAAGCACCGCGACAACAACGACATCGCGGTGCTGGTGGACGTGTGGGCACCGTGGTGCGGGCCCTGCCGCATGATGACGCCAATGTTCGAGGCGGCCGCCGCCGAGCTCGAACCGGACGTGCGGCTGGTCAAGGTCAATGCCGACGAGCAGCCGCGCGTCGCCGCCGACTATAGCGTTGCCGGCATTCCGGCGCTGCTGCTGTTCCGCGGCGGCAAGCTGGTCGCCCGCAACGCCGGGGTCATGGACGCGCGCAACATCGTGAGCTGGACGCGCGGCCAATTGGCGCAGGCAGCGTGACCGGGCGAAGAGAACGGAACAAGTCGCACAACGCTTGAAAGATGGAGACCGAGATGAACGTCGATCGCGCCGTGATGGCCTTCGCAGGCATCATGATCCTGCTGAGCATCGTGCTGGCGGTGTGGGTGAGCCCCTGGTGGCTGCTGTTCACCGCCTTCATCGGCCTGAATATGCTGCAGGCGGCCTTTACCGGCTTCTGTCCTGCTGCCATGATCTTCCGGAAGTTCGGTTGCCGGGCCGGTTCCGCGTTCCCTTGAACGGACGTGGCACGCCGGGCGGCCGAAAGCGCCCGACACGGAATACCGGGCTGACGTCGATGGGAGGCGCGGTTGCCTGCGTATCGCGTCAAGTTTTTGAACAAGCTGCTGAGCTCTGACGGCCATCCCGTCAACGCCGTGCAACGGGTCGTGCGCGTGGACAACGCCGAGACGCCGGAGGATGCCTGCCGCCAGGCGCAGGAGCGGTTCGCCAAGCTCGAGCACGTGGAACACTGGAGCCATCACGCCCAGTGTTACGAGGTCGAGGTCGAGCGCGACGACGGCAACGGCTTTCAGCCCGGATGACGCGAACAGGCGCGCCGTTGCGCATGTCGCCGTTGCGCATGTCATTGAGCTCTGGCGGCGCGGCGTGTGCGCGCGTGACGCTTTACTGGCTGCCCTTCGGCAGCGCATAGGCCACAATCTCGTCGCCGACCTGCGGCTTAAGGATGGCGTTGCCGCCGACGACGAACACCACGTATTGCCGGCCCTTGTACATGTAGGTCGCCGGGTTGGCGACGGACGGCGCCATCACCAGCGAGCGCCACAGCACCTTACCGGACTTCAGATCGATCGCGCGCACGCGCGCGTCCATCGATCCGCCAATGAAAATCAGCCCCGACTTGGTGATCAACGGCCCGCCGATCGTCACCGAGCCCCAGGACTTCGGCATGTAGAAGCCCCACTTCTGCACCTCGCCGAACGGCTTGCGCCACTTGAGCTTGCCGGTATCCAGGTCATATGCGGAGATCGTCCCGTAAGGCGGCTTCCAGCACGGCATTCCCCACTTGTTGACGAAGTTATGCAGATAGAAACCGTAGGGCGAGCCCTCCTGGGCGTAATAGCCGTGGCTCGAAGGATCCTTCATGCCCTTGGTTTCTTGCTCGTACTCCTTGCGCGGGATCAGCCGGTAGATCTGCGCGACCGCCGAGCTGTTCACCACATAAGTGCCGGTCGTCGGATCGACCGCGCCGCCACCCCATTCGATGCCACCCGCGGTCGACGGGTAGACCAAGCTGCCCTTGACGCTGGGCGGCGTATAGCGCCCGTCATAGCGAAGCTTCTTGAAGGTGTCGCTGCACTCGCCGGTGCTCGCCCAGTCGGCCAGCGTGGATATGCCGGGAAAGCGGTCGGGCACCGTCGGTTCGGGCGTCTTCACATAAGGCTGGGTGGGTGCCGACTTCTCGCCCTTGGCGTGCGACTGCGGCACCTTCGTTTCGGTGATCGGGTAAATCGGCTCGCCGGTCATCCGGTTGAGCACGAAAATGAAACCCATCTTGCTGGTCTGCACCAGCGCGGGGATCGTCTTGCCGTCCTTGTGGATGTCGACGAGCGTCGGCGCCGCGTTGGTGTCGTAATCCCAGATGTCGTGATGGACGATCTGCCGGCTCCACAGCACCTTGCCGGTATCGGCGTCGAGCGCCGTGACGGACGTCGCGAGCGGCAGCTTCTCCTTGCGGTTGCCGCCCCAGAAGTTCGGGCTCGGCGAGGAAATCGGCAGATAGAGAATGCCGCTCTTGGGATCGACCGACATGCTGGCCCAGACGTTGGACGTGCCCGTCATCTTCTGCTGCTGCTTGGGCAGAGCATCAAACGACCATTTCAACTTTCCGGTCTGCGCATTGACGGCAAAGACGCGGCCGGGCGGCGCTTCGCTGTCGGCCCAGTCCTTGCCGGCCCAGCCGATGAAGAGTGAGTCCTTGTAGACCGTCGGCGGCTGCAGGATCGACAGCGGCCATTTGGCGTTGGTGGTATTCCACTGGTTGATGTCGAGCACGCCGTTCTTGCCGAAGCCCTGACACGCCTTGCCGGAGTCGGCGTCGACCGCGTAGAGCTTGGCGCCCATGGTGCCGATATAGACGATCTTCTGGCACGGCTTGCCGGCCTGCGGCTTGGCGGCCTGCCAATAGGCGACGCCGCGCGTCTTCAAGTCGGGCTGGGTTTCCGCCTTCAGCACTGCATGGGTATTGAAAGTCCACTTCACCCTGCCGGTGCCGGGATCGATCGCGAAGATGCGGTAGAACGGCGTCGCGACATAGACCGTGTTGTTGACGAACAGCGGCGTCGCCGACCAGTCGCTCTTCGGCTTGCCGCCGGAGCCGTCGGACATGTCGCCGGTGTGCACCTCCCAGGCTCTTGTGAGCTTGCCGACGTTCTGCGGCGTGATCTGATCGGCCTTGGAATATTTCTGGTCCATCAGATCGCCGTTGAAGGTATACCAACCGCTGTAATGGGTAGCGCCGACGACCGGTGTCTGCGACGGTGGCTGCGGCGCCGGCTTCTGCGCCGCAGCCGCCGTCGGATTGGACGGCTGCTTGGCGGGCGTGACGCTTGGCGCGTTACTTGGCGCCGTGGTGGCATTCTGGGCCAGCGCACCATTGCCAATGAAGAGAGCGCCGGCGAACGCGGCGAGCGAAGCGACGGTATGGATACTTGTCATGATGCTCACACGTGCGCGGGGATCCGGCGCGGGGCCGGATCGACCGCGAGATGGATGAACCAACCGACGAGCGCCAGCGCCACGGCGCCGACCAGCCACCAGGTTTCCAGCATGTAGCTGGCGAAGCCGGTGCCGACGATGTCGAGAAGGATCAGGAACAGGAGAATGCCGCGCAGCCAGCGCGGCATCGCGGGCCAGATTGCCAGCGCAGCGGCGGCGAGAGTCATGAGCGCCATGGTTACGATCACCAGCAAGACGCCGGCGGTGCCGTGAATGCCGTTGCCGGTCCAGAAGTAGTCGAACACCGCTTCGGCCAGGCCGATCACTGCGCCCAGGAGCAATATCCAGGTACCGAAGCCTGCGCGCGCGGAACTTTCGCTCATCGGAACCTCCAGCCGTGTACGCCCCCGCGTGGAGCTGCCGAGGTTCCAACGCGGCGTCAGGGCCGAAGTTCCAACAGATACCGAGCGGATACGGTTTTCAGTAGCCGCGCGTGCAATCCACCAATTGATTGAGACGCTTACCGGCGCGGAAGTCGCCGAGGATCGCGCAGATGCGCGATGCGAGACCGACCGGATCGAGCCGGCGTGCCACGCGCGGTATCACCGTGATCTTGGGATGGCCCCAGAGCGGGCTGTCGCTCGGTAGCGGCTCGACCGGATAGACGTCGAGCGTCGCGCCGGCGAGATGGCCGGAGTCGAGCGCCGCCATCAGATCGGCTTCAACGACACGCTCGCTGCGGCCGAAATTGATGACCGCCGCGCCCGCCGGCAGCATCTTGAGCGTTTCCACATTGATGATGCCGCGCGTTTCGGCGTGAGCGGCAGGTCGGGATCCCGCAACAGCGAGTCGGTGCCCGCTGTCAGCGACAGGATGAGGCGCGGTTCGGGAACGTGCGCAAGGTGCCCGGCGGCAGCGCGACAATGGCGGCAGCTTCGATATCGGCGGGATCGCCGAAGACGGGCGTCAGCAGAAGGGCCATATCTCGGGTTACCTCAGTTGAGCGGGCCGTTCGGCATCACCAGCACCTTGCCGGCGCGACGATAGCCGTTGGCGAGCGCCAGGGCCTG
>JARRQH010000071.1:0-20822 GCA_037381985.1 Pseudolabrys sp. | reverse complement strand
CCAGCAGCAGACCGGTGGCAAGCGCCGAGGCCGCGATGTTGACCGCATTGTTGCCGAGCAGCAGCGCGCCGATCAGCCGTTCGCGTTGATCGAGCAGGCGGTTGACGATGGCTGCGCCGCGGTTGCCCTGTTTTTCCAGCCGCGCCATGCTGGCGCGCGACGACGCGGTCAGCGCCGTCTCGCTGCCGGCGAAGAACGCCGACAGCAGCAGGCAGACCAGCACCACACCGAGCGAAATCCAGTCGTTGGTGGTCATCGTCACGCGTTAGCCAGAAAGCTTGTCGGCCAGGAAGGCGCGCACCTCGGCCGCGTCGACGTCGTTTTCGACGAACGCCTGGCCGATGCTGCGCACCAGAATGAAGGTGAGCTTGCCGCGCTTCACTTTCTTGTCTTGGGCGATCAGGTCCATGAGGGCGTCGACGCCCGGCACGCCGCCAGGCACCTGGCTGACGTGGGTGGGCAGGCCGACCGCACTAAGATGCGCGGCCGCGCGCGCGGCTTGCGCCTCGCCGAGCAAGCCCTTTCGGGCGGAGAATTCGAACGCCAGCGCCGTGCCGAGAGCCACCGCCTCGCCGTGCAACAGCCGGTCGGAGAAGCCGGCGCCGGCCTCGAAGGCGTGACCGAAGGTGTGGCCGAGGTTGAGCAGCGCGCGCTCGCCGCTTTCGCGCTCGTCGCGGGCGACGACGCCGGCCTTACCGCGACAGCTCACCGCGATGGCGTGCTCGCGCGCGGAATTGCCCAACGATTGCCCGCCGGAAAACACCTCGCGCCAGTTGGTCTCCAGCCAATCGAAGAAACCCGCGTCGCCCAAGAGCGCGTACTTGACGACCTCGGCATAGCCGGCGCGAAACTGCCGCTCCGGCAGGGTGTCGAGCAGCGCGGTGTCGGCGATCACCAGGATCGGCTGATGGAAGGCGCCGATCAGGTTCTTGCCCTGCGGCGAGTTGATGCCGGTCTTGCCGCCGACCGACGAATCGACCTGAGAAAGTAGCGTGGTCGGCACCTGCACGAAGTCGAGTCCGCGCCGCACGCAGGCCGCGGCGAAGCCGGCGAGATCGCCGATCACCCCGCCGCCGAGCGCGACCACCAAGTCGCCGCGCTCGATGCGCGCCGCGATGATCGCCTCGCAGACCTTCTCGAACGTGGCGTAGTTCTTCGAGCCCTCGCCGGCGGGCACCGTGATGCGCGCACTGTCTATGCCGGCGGCCTTGAGCGAGGCCTCCGCCGCGGCGAGATGATGCTGCGCCACGGTTTCGTCGGTCATGATCGCGGCGCGCGCGCCCGGGCGTAGCGCCTTGATGCCGTCACCGAGCTTGGCGAGCAGGCCGCGGCCGATGACGATGTCGTAGCCGCGCGCGCCGAGCGCGACTGGCACGACGATCGGCTCAGGCGTGGAAAGTGGCGCGTTCATGACGGCTCCTCCGATCGGCCGGCGACACCCAGATGTTTCGCCAGGCCCTCGATGACTTCGTCGACGATGGTATCATGCGGGTCGTCGCGCGACTGCACGACGAGGTCGGACTGGGCATAAACCGGCTCGCGCTCCGGCAACAACTCCTTCACGCGGTCGGCCAGCGGCCGCTCGGTACGCCGCCGGGTACGGCGCAGCAGCACTTCGACGTCGGCCTTCAGCCAGACCGAGATGCCCTTGACGTGGATGAAGTCGCGGGTCTGCTGGTTCATGACGGCGCCGCCGCCGGTCGCCAGCACCTGCGGGCCGCCGTCGAGCAGGAGGGCGATCACGCGCGCCTCGCCGGCCCGGAAATAGGGCTCGCCATGCTCGGCGAAGATCTCGGCGATGGTCATGCCAGCGGCGTCCTCGATCTCGTTATCGGCGTCGACGAAGGGCAGACCCAGCCGGGCGGCCAGCCGGCGGCCGACCGACGACTTGCCCGCCCCCATCATGCCGACAAGCACCACCGACCGAGAGCCGAGCGCCCGGACAATGGCCGATTCCAAACCCTTTTCGGCGGTTTTTTGAGCGGCGATATTAACCATACTAGGTTCCACGGGCGATCCCAGACGTCCCATATACCAGTAATGAAGACAACCGCGAGGGCGGCTTGTCTCTGCGCGCGGAACGTGTTCGATATCGCGTGAATTCACCCGCCCGCCGTTCGCGGACCCCCGAGCGTAGCCGATCAAGCGTACCCGACGATGCCGAGCCTGTTCAGATTGCTGATGTTCCTGGGCCTCGTGGGCGGATTGGCCTACGGCACGGTTTTCTCGCTCGCTAACTTCGTCAAGCTGCATCCGCGCGAAATCGTGGTGACCGTTCCGCCGAGTAAGTTCTTCAAGCAGCCCTAAGCAGCCGGCCCAGCACCGGCCGGCACGGCGCAAGCAAGACGTTACCCGAAACGTTACCATTGGCGGGCCATGCTCTCACGCATGGCCCAGGCTCTGACCACAGGCAAGGCGATGGCGCGCCGGCCGAACGCTTCCGACGACGGCTTGATCGAGCTGTTCCTCGACATGCTGGCGGCCGAGCGCGGCGCCGGCGAGAACACGCTCGCCGCCTATCGCAACGACTTGTCCGATCTTGCTGCGCACCTGCGCGCCGCCAAGAGCTCAGTTGCGTGCGCCGACACCGACGACTTGCGCGGCTTCATCAAGAGCCTCGACGAACGCGGCTTCAAACCGGCATCATTGGCACGACGCTTGTCGGCGGTGCGCCAGCTCTATCGCTTCCTCTACGCCGAAGGAAAACGCGGTGACGATCCCGCCGCGGTGCTGGAAGGCCCCAAGCGCGGACGCAGCCTGCCCAAGGTGCTGACCATCGGCGAGGTCGATGCGCTGCTCGCCAAGGCGCGCGCCAACGCCGACGACACCACGCAGCCGCAGGCCGCACGCTTGCGCGCGCTGCGGCTGCTGTGCCTGTTGGAAGTCGTCTACGCGACGGGCTTGCGCGTCTCCGAACTGGTGGCGCTGCCGGCGTCCGCCGCGCGCCGCGACCAGAAGATGCTGGTGGTGCGCGGCAAGGGCGGCAAGGAACGCTTGGTGCCGCTCAACAAGGCGGCCAAGGCCGCGATGACGGAGTACCTGAGCCTGCGCGCCGAAGCAGCGAAAGCGAACGAGAAAGCGAAGAAGCAGCCGGGGTCGAAATGGCTGTTCCCGTCATTCGGCGAAACCGGCCATCTGACGCGCCAGCATTTCGCCCGCGACCTGAAGGCGCTGGGCGCGGCCTGCGGCATCGGCGGCGAGCGCTTGAGCCCACACGTCCTGCGTCATGCCTTTGCCAGCCATCTGCTGCACAACGGCGCCGACCTGCGCGTGGTGCAGACCCTGCTCGGCCACGCGGATATCTCGACCACCCAGATCTACACCCACGTGCTGGAGGATCGGCTGAAAACCCTGGTGCGCGACCTGCACCCGCTGGGGGAGGGGTAAACCGCCTCAGCCCCTGACCCGTCATCCTGAGGTGCGAGCCGCGCTAGCGGCGCGCCTCGAAGGATGGTCCGCCAGACCGTCGCGCTTCGCGCGGCCACCTCAGGGTGACGGATCGAGTCCCCGCCAAGTACAGTTAATCACTGCCAAATCCGCCCTGCGCTTGACTCTTATCCCGCCCCGGGCCACTTCCGCCCCATGCTCAGTCCGTCAAACATGCGCAGCTACCTCGATTTCGAGAAACCGGTGGCCGAACTGGAGGCCAAGGTCGAGGAACTGCGCGCCATGGGTGAAACCGGCGACGCGGTGGCCATCGGCGACGAGATCGTCCGCCTGGAGGCCAAGGCGGCGGCGGCGCTCGATGAACTCTACGCCGACCTCACCCCCTGGCAGAAGACCCAGGTCGCTCGCCACCCGCAGCGGCCGCACTGTCTGGACTACGTGGCGGAGCTGATCACCGATTTCGTGCCGCTCGCCGGCGACCGCAAGTTCGGCGACGACAACGCCATCGTCGGCGGCCTCGGCCGCTTCCGCGGCGAAAGCGTCTGCCTGCTCGGCCACGAGAAGGGCTCCGACACCGAGAGCCGTCTCAAGCACAATTTTGGCATGGCCATGCCGGAGGGCTACCGCAAGGCGGTGCGGCTCATGGAGATGGCCGACCGCTTCGATATCCCGCTCATCATGCTGGTCGACACCGCCGGCGCCTATCCCGGCATCGGCGCCGAGGAGCGCGGCCAGGCCGAGGCCATCGCCCGCTCGACCGAGGCCTGCCTCAATCTCGGCGTCCCCAACGTGGCGGTGATCCTAGGCGAAGGCGGCTCCGGCGGCGCCATCGCGCTGGCCACCGCAAGCCGGGTCCTGATGCTGGAGCACGCCATCTACAGCGTGATCTCGCCGGAGGGCGCCGCCTCGATCCTGTGGCGCGACACCACCAAGGCGCAGGACGCGGCCACCAACATGAAGATCACCGCCCAGGACATGGTCCGCTTCGGGGTGATCGACAGTATCGTCGTGGAGCCGACCGGCGGCGCCCACCGGGCGCCGAGCGAGGCCATCGCAGCCACCGGCGAGGCCATCGCCAACGCCTTTGCCGAGTTGGCCGGGCTCGACCGCGACACCGTGCGCCGCCAGCGCCGCGAGAAGTTCCTGAACATGGGCCGCAATCTCGCCCGCCCCGCCGGCTGAGACCGCGCCGCAAATCGCGCCGCCGGAGAGACCCGGGCCTTTCCCGGTTTGGCCCGGCGCCCGCCAACACCGATTTGCCCCCGATTCACCACAGACTTAACGCCAACGCGCGACGCCCGGTTATGCCTTGCGAACGCCATATCTTATGAGTAACGATTGCTGAATATGGGGCCGCCTCCTGGGGGTCCATGGGGAGTACCAGCGTTTGATTTCACGGTTCGCACGCGCGCTGCTGGCGCCGGCGGCGGTCGCCGCCGCGATTGCGCTTGCCGGCTGCAATGGCGACACGCTCTCTCCCACCGGCCGCGCGCTCGCGCCCTTGTCCGACCAGATGATCGCGCTTCTGCAACAGAAGCACATGGACAAGACGTCGCCGATCCTGTTGCAGATCTACAAGGAAGAATCGCAGCTCGAAGTCTGGAAGGTGAATCAGGACGGCCAGTACGCGCTGCTGAAGACCTATCCCATCTGCCGCTGGTCGGGCCAACTCGGCCCGAAGAAGAAGGAAGGCGATCGCCAGGCGCCCGAAGGCTTCTACACCATCACCAAGGCGCAGATGAATCCGAACTCGAACTATTATCTGTCCTTCAACACCGGCTATCCGAACGCCTTCGACCGCGCCTGGGGCCGCACCGGCTCCGAACTGATGGTGCACGGCGACTGCTCCTCGCGCGGCTGCTACGCCATGACCGACGGGCAGATTCAGGAAATCTATGCGCTCGCGCGCGAGGCCTTCTTCGGCGGGCAGAAAGCGTTCCAGCTTCAGGCCTTTCCGTTCCGCATGACCGCGCTGAACATGGCCAAGCATCGCAACAATCCGAACTACGCGTTCTGGAAGCAGTTGAAACGCGGCTATGACGACTTCGAAGCCACCCGCCAGGAGCCGACGGTGAACGTGTGCGACAAGCACTACGTGTTCGACGCGGTGGCGCGCGAGGGAGCGACCCGTCCGCTGCGCTTCAGTCCGCGCGGCAAGTGCCCCGAGTACCGGCTCGACCCGACGGTCGCCAGCGCGGTTCTCGACTATCGCCGGCAACAGCAACTCAAGATGGCCCAGTACATCGCCGACGGCGTCGGCACCGTGCCGATTGCCAAGAATTCCGACGGCGGCATGAACGAGGTGTTCGCCAGCAGCGGCAAGTTGCGTCAGGGCCAGATCGACAAAGACGGCCGCGTCTACAACACCGCCGACCTGTCGGCAACGCCGGTCGCGGCGCCGGCGCTCGCGACTGTTCCCGCGACTGTTCCCGCGGCAAGGTTGACGAAAACGGCAATGATCCCGCTGCCGCAACGCTCGCCGCTCGATCCGGCGGCACCGAAAGCGAAGCCGTCCGGCATCACCGGCCTGATCGACAACATCTTTGGCGGCAAGGCGAGCGCCGAGGCGGCGCCGGCAAAGACCGACACCGCGCCCGCCCGCACCGAAGCGGCCGCCAAATCGAAGCCACGCCGCAAGCGCACCGCCCACAAACAGGCGCACCTGCGTCCCAGCGTGACGGCGAACAAGAAACCCAAAACGGCGACGCGCAACACGCCAAAGCCGGCGCCCGCCCCGGCCCGGCAGCAAGCCGCCAAGGGTAACGAGGCCCCCGAGAGCACCAAGAAGCCGGCCGCGCCGCAGACGCAGGCCGATAAGGCGCAGCCGTCCGCCGACGGCATGATGACCGGGTCGCAGCCCGTAGTGCGCACCGGCTCCTTCGACGCCCGCTGGCACGCCCTGCGCTGACGGACTTCCCTATCCGAAGCCTTTAACGATTTGCGTTATACGCGACGCATGGACTGCTTCGTCTACGTCCTCGGCACCATCGCAGGCGCGCGCCGGCTGACCTATGTCGGCTGGACCAACGACGTCGACCGCCGGCTCCGGCAGCACAACGCCGGCACCGGCGCGCGCTTTACGCGCGGGCGCACCTGGGTGCTGCTGCATTGGGAGGCCTGCGCCGACCGCCGCGCCGCCATGAGCCGAGAATGGCACCTCAAGCGCGACCGCGCCTTCCGCAAGAAGCTAGCGGCCTCGTTGCGCGCCCCGCGGCGCAAACGACGCGCGTAGGATCACAATGCCGCGCCTTCCTGGGCAGGCCGTCCGCAACACATCATTGAGCACAACGAGCGTGACTTGCCCCCGCGAAGGCCCGCTTGCGGCTTGCGACCATCAGGTTTAACGGCGATTCATATCGGCATGGCTATTGGCGGTTACAGTACCGATAACCACCGCAATGAAGAACAAGCCCGCATTTTCGCTCGCACGCGCATTGCTCCAGCACTTCGGTCGAGATTCGCGCGGCTCGATCGCGATCACCTTCGCGCTGCTCACGATTCCCTGCTTGCTCGCGGTCGGCGCGGCGGTCGACTACAGCCAGGCCAACCGGGTGAAGGCGACCCTCGACTCCTACGCCGACACGTCGGTTTGGCCGCCGTCAACCAGCGCGCCATGCAGACGGACGTCGACGACGCCAAGAGCCACGCGTTGACGACGTTCGACCAGCAGGCCAAGTCGGTCACCAACTGCAGCGTCGGCAGCCGATCGATGACGATCTACGACTTCGGCACATCCGCCCGTCAGGCGGGGCTGAAGAGGATATTCAGACTGTCGTCGGATATCTCAAGCGCCAAATCCGCGGCCGCCGACATCGATCTCATGAGCGTGCCGTACCAGAACTACGCCGACGACACAGATACGGACTTCGACACCGCGCTCGACGAGATCAACAGCGAGATTTCAACCCCGGGAGACGGAACCAGCAGTTCGTCACCGTAGAAGATCCTGTTCTTCGTGTCCGACGGTGTGGCGGATTCGGTCTCGTTGGCCTGTTCCGAACTCTCGGCACCGGGCACCGATCCCCAGACCGGCAAGAGCTACGCACGCTGTCAGGCACCGCTGATCGTGTCGAACTGCACCGCCTCGAAGAACCGCGGCATCAAGATCGCCGTGCTCTATACGACCTACTTGGCCCTGCCGACGGACGGCTGGTACATGACCTATATCGACCCATTCAATCAGGGGCCGTACAGCCCCTCGATGAACAGCAAGATCGCCCAAAACATGGAGAGCTGCGCCTCGCCCGGGCTCTACTTCGAGGTCAGTCCGACCGACGGCATCTCGGAAGCGATGACCGCGCTGTTCAACAAGGGCGTTCAGGAAGCGCGCCTCACCAAATAGACCGCGGCCGCGCCAAAGCCGCCCGACACCCGGAGTGCATCTTCGCGGTCAGCCTGACGGCTTTCCGGCCGCGGCAATCTCGCGCGACACGTCGACGACGGCCTGCTCGACCTCGGCCAGCCGGCCGGATTGCTCCAGGTAGCGCCACGTCGACGCACCGTCGGGAGCCCAGTCACCGGACTGGCGCTGCTCGACGGGCGCGTCCGCCATCTCGCCGATCATCGCCTCGATTGCGGCTTCGAGCGCGTCGCGCTCGCCCTGCAACTCAGCCAGCAGAACCTTGAGCTCATCGGTCTTCTTCGCCATGACCCCTCTTTAGCGCGAATCGCCGCGCGATCCAGTTATTCACACCCGCGTTTGACGGACGACGAGAAGTTCGAATAGTGGCGGGCTCCACTTATTGGATTGCGCCGGGATAATTCGTGACGATAGCTCAGACTGAACCTGCCGCCCTTGAGGATCCGGAACTCGCAGCAGTCGAGAGCGCCGCGCAGAACGATAACGCGCCGCCGGCCCCCGTAGGAGCCCCGGCGAGGCTGCGCTTCATTTGGTCGCGCCTACAGCCGCTCGGCGTGGGGGCCATTGCCCTCGCAACGGTCGTAGCCGTTGCGGGCGCGGTCTGGGCCGTCCGGCTCGGAGTCGCTATTCCGCTCGCCATCATGGTGAGCTACTGCGCCCTGGCGACAACCGTCTGCTTGACGGTTGTTCTGGCAACCTTGCCAAGACACGAAGCGGCGCGGGAACTGCCGGTCGCGACAACTCCATCCGTCAGCGAAGCATGGAAGCACGTGAGCACGTTCACCGTTTCCGACGCGGCACGGCTGTGGTGCGAGGTCGAGCCGGGCGCGGCGGCGACGCAGGACATCATCGCCTGGGCCCGCTTGTTGCTGGATGCCATCGCGAGCGGGGAACTGGCATGCATCCGAAACGAGACCCAGGGCAATCGTCCGCTGTCGTATCCGTCCGACAAGCCGTACTGGTCCACGAAAGTGACGCGCGACGCCCTGCAGGCATGGGCCCAGACACGCGGTTTCAATCCGGGATTTCTTCAGGACCACTAGCAACTACTTGATTCTAGCGAAGCTTTGAACTTGCCATTTGATGAGCAGCTTGCCGCAAGCGGCTACCAAATGTCAAATCGCACCACTAGCACCGGTCAATTCAAGCGGCAGAGGCTTTGTAGCGGGCGACGCCATCCGCAATGAGCCCGTGCGCATCGGCAAGATCGCCCCACCGGATGACCTTGACCCACTTGCCCTCTTCCAGATCCTTGTAATGCTCGAAGAAATGCCGGACCTGGGAGCGGGTGATCTCGGGCAGATCTTCCACGCCATGGACGGCGTCATAACGGCGCGTAAGCTTTGAGGCAGGAACGGCGATTATCTTCTCGTCCAGTCCCGCTTCGTCTTCCATGAACAGCACGCCGATCGGACGCACGCATATCAAGGCCCCCGGCGTGATGGCGCGGGTGTTGACGAGCAGGACGTCGCACGGGTCGCCATCGGGCGAGAGCGTCTTCGGAATGAACCCGTAGTTTCCGGGGTACCGCATCGGCGTGTACAGAAAGCGGTCGACGACGAGAAGGCCGGTTTCCTTGTCCATCTCGTATTTGATCGGCTCGCCCCCGATGGGCACTTCGATGATCACGTTGATCTCATGCGGCGCGTTGTCGCCGATCGAGACGGCATCAAGGTTCATGGTCCGACTCTCTGTTACGATTTCTCATATCGCCACGCCGCCGTACCCGGCCAACGACAGTCGCGGCATACTTCAATACGCGTCGATGGATTTCGCACGTCGCGACAGCGTTCAGCGCGCCATCGATCGCAGACCCCAGGCCCGCGCGAGAATGCGCCCGCAAGGAACATCTATCGTGAGGGCGAAACCTGTCGTCACGCGCATTTCCCGTGGCTGTGCTTGAACTACTTCGCGAGACTTTTCAAGCCCTAAGATCAATGACTTATGCCCGCGTGGCCGCCGCCACCCGGGTTCCATGAGATCGAACGGCGAGCGACGTGATGCTTTTCGCGTCACACGCCTGCCTGGCCGCTCCCATCGTCGAAACCGCACCTGCAAACACGCGCCGATAACCAAGGCGACAACAATGCAGCATTGCCGCTTTTTTCGATCACGCCGCGTGCTCGCAGTCGCGCATTGCATTTTGGCAGCGGTGCCATGCGTCGTGGCGAGACGCATCGTTGCGCTATGTCAAGGCGACGCTCGCGTGCTCGTAGAGATGAGACTACTGGTGTGCGCTCATCGCGGCGCGAATGGGAAATGGAAATGCGAGGAAATTATGACAATTGAATCGATCGCTAAGTTCGGTGTAGCGCCGGGGCGTATGCAGGGTGACGACCGAGCTGTTTCGGCGAGCGCGTGGTGGCTGATGGGGGCGGCGGCGCTCGCGAGCCGCCTGGTGCTCGGATGGATTTATTGGGGCGGCGCATCGCGGCGCTTCATTTACGCCGTCAAGAAGATCAACCCCGAGTCGCCGGGCTATCTCGCCAACAAGCTGGTGCACGCGGCGCCCGGCATCCCGTTCGGACTCGATGGTGTAGTGCACTGGTTCTTGGGCCAACCGCTGCTGCTACAGGTTGCCGTCATCGGCTTCAGCCTGGTCGAGCTGGTGGTCGGCGTGGGTCTGATCATCGGCTTCGCAACGCGCCTCTGGTCGCTGATCGGCCTCGGCCTGGCCGCGTTCCTCATGATCATTTTCGGCTGGATGGGCACCACCTGCCTCGACGAGTGGACGATGGCGGCCAGCGGCTTTGCCATGGCCGCCGTGACGCTGGTGGCCGGCAGCGGGCCTTATTCGGTCGACCAGTTGTTGATCAGGTCGGGGGCGGTCGAGCGCCGGCCATGGCTCGCCTGGTTGACCAGCGGCTCCCTGCCGATCAGCGAGGGCGCGACCATAAAGCTCGCGACGGTGCTGGGCGTCCTGTCGATCGCTTTCACGGTCTTCTTCTACGGCTATAACTTCCATGCGCTCTATTCGCCCTTGCACAAGCGCGTCGACAATCTGCATCCGCACGCTCAACTGACGAATGCGGGCGTGGCGGCCGACGGCCGGCTGGTGGTGCACACCTACATCAACGCCGGGCCTGACACGCAGGGGCTCTATATCGTGCGCGCGACATTGGCGCCGAAAGCGGCGACCGGAGCGAAGCCGGTGTTCGACTACGATGCCGCGGCCCTCAAGAACAAAGAGACGCTGAAGATCGCCAACCGCTTCGCGCCATGGTCGACGTGCAAGACCCTGGCCTATGCCGTCCGCTGCCAGCTCGGATCGCAGGCCACGTGGTCGTTCGCCATGCCGGCAGGCGCCGCGTCGAGCGGCAGCCCCTGACCTGCCCCGCTCGGCTTCTATTGGGCTGTCACATCACGAGGGCGCGACGCGCCCTCACGCGAACTTGCCGTGGCAGTGCTTGAACTTCTTGCCGGAGCCGCAGGGGCACGGCTCGTTGCGGCCGACCTTGCCCCAGCTCGTGGGGTCGCTCGGGTTGCGCTCAGCTTGCGCGACGGAACGGCCGCCGCCCGCCGACACGGCGGTGGCGGCAAGCGCGCCGGCCATGGCCAGTTCGTCCTCGCCGGTCGTCGGATCGACGTGGTGGGCTTCCATGTAGGGCAGCTCCGCAGTCTCGTCTTCCTGCGACTGCGGCATGATCTCGACGCGCATGAGCTGGGCGGTCACCGCCTGGCGCAGGTGCGACACCAGGCCCTCAAACAGGGCGAAGGCCTCGGCCTTGTACTCGTTGAGCGGGTCGAGCTGGCCGTAGCCGCGCAGGCCGATCACCTGGCGCAGGTGTTCGAGCATGACCAGGTGCTCGCGCCAGAGATTATCGAGGGTCTGCAGCAGCACCGACTTCTCGACGTAGCGCATGACGTCCGGCCCGAAGGTCGCCGCCTTCGCGGCCATCCACTCGTCGGCGCGGCGCTTGACGCGATCCCGCATTTCCTCGTCGGCGATGCCTTCTTCCTTGGCCCAATCCTTGACCGGCAGATCGAGGGTCAGAACCTCGCGCAGCGCCTCGTCGAGGCCGTCGATGTCCCACTGCTCCGGATAGGCCTGCTCCGGAATGTGCTTGGCGACCAGTTCGTCGATGACGGAATGACGCATGTCGACGATGGTGTCTTCGACCTGCTCTTCGCGCATCAGATCGAGCCGCTGCTCGAAGATGACCTTGCGCTGGTCGTTCATCACGTCGTCGTATTTGAGCAGGTTCTTGCGGATGTCGAAGTTACGCGCCTCGACCTTCTGCTGCGCCTTTTCCAGCGCCTTGTTGATCCAGGGATGGACGATCGCCTCGTCCTCTTTCAGCCCAAGCTTGGTCAGCATGCCTTCGAGCTTGTCGGAGCCGAAGATGCGCATGAGATCGTCGTCGAGCGACAGGAAGAACTTGGAATGGCCGGGGTCGCCCTGGCGGCCGGAGCGGCCGCGCAGCTGATTGTCGATGCGCCGGCTCTCGTGGCGCTCGGTACCGAGCACATAGAGCCCGCCGGCGGCCAGCGCCTTTTCCTTCAGCGTCGCGATCTGGGCGCGGATGGCGTCGGCGCGCGGGTCCTTGTCGCGCTCGCCCCAGTCCTCGATGTCGGTGACCTCCTGGCGGATGCGCATGTCGGCGTTGCCGCCGAGCTGGATGTCGGTGCCGCGACCGGCCATGTTGGTGGCGATGGTGATGGCGCCCGGCACGCCGGCCTGCGAAACGATGAAGGCTTCCTGCTCGTGATAGCGGGCGTTGAGGATGGCGAAGACCTTCTTCCTCGACGCCGTCTCGTCGCCGGAATAAAGGTCGGCGAAGGCGTTGGGGTCGGTGAAGTCGTGCTGCTTCCAGCCCTGCTTGCGCAGCATCTCAGCGAGCTGCTCCGACTTCTCGATCGAGGTCGTGCCGACCAGCACCGGCTGGCCACGCTGCTTGCAGTCGTCGATCAAGGTAACGATGGCGCGGTATTTCTCTGCCTGCGTGCGATAGACCTCATCGTCGTCGTCGATGCGCGCCAGCGGCTTGTTGGTCGGCACCTCGAGCGACTCGAGGTCGTAAATGTCCATGAACTCGTCGGCTTCCGTCATGGCCGTGCCGGTCATGCCGGCGAGCTTGTCGTACATGCGGAAGTAGTTCTGGAAGGTAATGGAGGCCAGCGTCTGGTTCTCCGGCTGGATCGGCTGATGCTCCTTGGCCTCGAGCGCCTGGTGCAGACCTTCCGAAAAGCGCCGGCCCGGCATCATGCGGCCGGTGAACTCGTCGATGATGACGACCTCGCCGTTGCGCACGATGTAGTCCTTGTCGCGCTGGAACAGCTTGTGGGCGCGCAGCGCCTGATTGACATGGTGCACGACCGAGACGTTCTGAGCGTCGTAGAGCGAGTCCGACTTGAGCTGACCGGCGTCGCGCAGCGCCACTTCCATCTTCTCCATGCCGCTCTCGGTCATGGTGACGGTGCGCTGCTTCTCGTCGATCTCGAAGTCGCCCTTGTCGAGCAAGGGAATGAAGGCGTCGATGGTGTTGTAGAAGTCGGAGCGGTCGTCGAGCGGACCGGAAATGATCAGCGGTGTGCGCGCTTCGTCGATCAGAATGGAGTCCACCTCGTCGACGATGGCGTAGACGTGGCCGCGCTGGACCATGTCCTCCAGCCGGTACTTCATGTTGTCGCGCAGATAGTCGAAGCCGAGCTCGTTGTTGGTGGCGTAGGTGATGTCGCAGGCGTAGGCCTTCTGCCGCTCCTCGTCGTCCATGCCGTGGACGATGTTGCCGACGGTAAGGCCGAGGAAGTTGTAGATCTGGCCCATCCACTCGGCGTCGCGGCCGGCGAGATAATCGTTGACGGTGACGACGTGCACGCCCTTGCCGGCAAGCGCGTTGAGATAGACCGCCAGGGTGGCGACCAGGGTCTTGCCCTCGCCGGTCTTCATCTCGGCGATCTTGCCTTCGTGCAGGATCATGCCGCCGATGAGCTGGACATCGAAGTGCCGCTGGCCCAGCGTGCGCTTGGCGCCCTCGCGCACGGTGGCGAAGGCGGGCACCAGAAGGTCGTCGAGGTCGGCGCCCTCGGCGATCTGCTTCTTGAAGTCCTCGGTGCGGGCCCTGAGCGCCTCGTCGGACAGCGCCGCGATCTCCGCTTCTAGGGCGTTGATCTTATCGACCCGCGGCTGATAGCTGCGCACCCGCCGGTCATTGGCGGAGCCGAACAGCTTGCGGGCAACGGCGCCGATCATAGGGAGCTCCTTAATTCAAGTCCGGGCGCTTTGTACCACGCCGCAACGCCCGGATTTAAGGTTCCGGCGCTCCGGAATGCGGCTCATTTCGGGCAAAATCGATGCAAAACGCACGGGGGCAAAGCGCGGCCGGTCAAGGTTGACGGACAGATAGGAGGGGGTCGGAATATTGTCAATCGGCGGCTTGTCACGGGTTTGATGGGCGCCGTGCCGCTTTTTGGCCACCCCAGCCCGCCGCTCACACGGACGTCAGCGGCGGGCGGCCGTTCGGCCATTGCAATGCCACGGTTGTTGGGTGACAAGGGCGCCCAGTGTCTGGAACCAAGTGACATCCGGGCGAAACGGACACCCCAATCCCAAGGACCGCACTATGACGATTTCGTTTTTCGCCGGCTCGCCGGCCCCGCGGCGCCGGGCCGGCCTCCTCGCCGCCTCCCTGGCGCTGCTGATGGTGGCCGCCGGCCCACTGCACGCGCAGAACACCAAGGCCGCCGGCAAAGACCCGGTGGTCGCCAAGGTCAACGGCACCGAGATCCACCAGAGCGACCTCGACGTCGCCGAGCAGGAGGCGGGCAAGCTGCCGGCCATGTCGCCCACCGCCAAGAAAGACTACTTGGTCCAGTTCATGGCCGACGTGATCCTGGGGGCGAAAGCCGCCGAGGCCAAGAAGATCGACCAGAGCGAGGAATTCAAGCGCAAGCTCGCCTTCGATCGCCAGAAGCTGCTGATGGCGGACCTGATGAACAACGTCGCCAAGGACGCGGTGACCGACGAGGCCCTGCACAAGACCTATGAGGACGCCGTCAAGTCCATGGGCAAGCAGGAAGAAGTGCGCGCCCGCCACATCCTGATCCGCGCCAAGCCGGGCGACAAGAAGGCGAGCGAAGCCGCCAAGAAGAAGATCGAGGCCATCATCGCCAAGCTGAAGGCCGGCGCCGACTTCGCCAAGCTGGCCAAGGAAGACACCGAGGATCCCTCCGGCAAGGCCAATGGCGGCGACCTCGGCTATTTCACCGAGAAACAGATGGTGCCGGAATTCGCCAAGGTGGCGTTCTCGCTGAAGAAGGGCGAAATCTCCGGGCCGGTGCACACCCAGTTCGGCTGGCACGTCATCAAGGTCGAGGACAAGCGCCTCAAGCCGCCGCCGAAGTTCGCGGACGTAAAGGGCCAGCTCGTCAATTACGTGCAGCGTAAGGCGCAGGCCGAGATGATCCAGAAGCTGCGCGCCTCGGCCAAGATCGAGAAGTTCTACAAGACCGCCGACGAGACCAAGTCCGACGCCACCAAGTCCGACGCCAATAAGGCCGAGCCGGCGAAGAAATAGGCGGCTTCACCACACCCGCTCGTTCCCGCGCAAGCGGGAATCCAGACTGGGTCCCGCTTCCGCGGGGACGGGCGGAAAACGGATAGCCCAACGGCAACCAAAGAAATGCCCGGCCTTGTGCCGGGCATTTGCGTATCTTAAGGGTTCGCGTTCGTTGAATTTGGCGGTTGCGCGCCCTCCTCAGGATGACGGTGAAAGGCCGCCCCCATGTCCACCCCCATCTCCCCCCTCGCCCCGCGGTACGTGCCCGACATGCCGACCGTCGCCGGCGTAACACTCGCCACCGCCGAAGCCGGCATCCGCTACGCCGGACGTACCGATGTCCTGCTGGCGTTGTTCGATCCGGGCACCACGGTCGCCGGCGTCTTCACCAAATCGAAATGCCCCTCGGCGCCGGTCGAATGGTGCCGGGCGCACCTCAAGGGCGGCAAAGCGCGCGCGCTGCTGGTCAATTCCGGCAACGCCAACGCCTTCACCGGCAAATCCGGCCGCGCCGCCACCAAGCTCACCGCCGACATCGCCGCCAAGGCGGTGGGCATCAAGCCAGGCGAGATCTTCCTCGCCTCAACTGGCGTGATCGGCGAGCCGCTCGACGCCAGCAAGTTCACCGGCGTGATGGACGGCCTGATCGCCCGCGCCACGGCGGACGGTTTCCTCGCCGCGGCACAAGCGATCATGACCACCGACACCTTCCCCAAGGTGGCGACGGCGACCGCCAAGATCGGCAAGGCCACGGTGACCGTCAACGGCATCGCCAAGGGCGCCGGCATGATCGCGCCCGACATGGCGACCATGTTGTCGTTCGTCTTCACGGACGCGGCGTTGTCGGCGAGCGCCCTGCAGTCGCTGCTCAAGGACGGCGTCGCCGACACCTTCAACGCCGTGACCATCGACGGCGACACCTCCACTTCCGACACGCTGATGATGTTCGCCACCGGCCAGGCCAAGGATTGCCCGCGCATCGGGCGAGCCGGCGACCCGCGCCTCAAGGCCTTCAAGAAGGCTCTGCACGCGGTGCTCGCCAACCTCGCCGAACAGGTCGCCCGCGACGGCGAAGGCGCCCGCAAGCTGGTGGAGATCACAGTCGAGGGCGCGGTGTCGGACAAGTCCGCCCGCCGCATCGCCATGTCGATCGCCAATTCGCCGCTAGTGAAGACCGCGATCGCCGGCGAGGACGCCAACTGGGGTCGCGTCGTCATGGCGGTCGGCAAGGCCGGCGAGCCGGCCGACCGTGACAAGCTCTCGATCTGGTTCGGTGGCATCCGCGTGGCGCACAAAGGCGCGCGCGATCCCGCCTATGACGAGGCCGAAACCAGCGAAGCGATGAAGAAGCCCGAGATCAGCCTCAAGGTCGCGCTTGGCCTCGGCAAGGGCCGCGACCGCGTGCTTACCTGCGACCTGACCAAGGAATATATCGCCATCAACGGCGACTACCGTTCTTAGCCGGCCGTTCACCACCCCTTGAGTCCAAGCCGCCCTCGACAATTGGGTGAATGGCCTCTTAACCAACCTCTGTCATCGTCGAGGAATAAGGCCCGTGAGTGCGAATATCGTTCTTGTCACCGCCTGTGCCCTCGTCGATGTCGACAACCGCGTGCTGCTGGCACAGCGGCCCGAAGGCAAGTCGATGGCGGGGTTGTGGGAGTTTCCCGGCGGCAAGATCGAAGCGGGCGAAACGCCGGAACAGAGCCTGATCCGGGAATTGCAGGAGGAACTGGGCATCGCCGTCAACGAGGCCTGTCTCGCGCCGCTGACCTTCGCGAGCCACGCCTATGCGGACTTCCACCTTCTCATGCCGCTCTATGTCTGCCGCAAATGGGAAGGCCGGGTCGCCGCGACGGAAGGACAACGGCTCGCCTGGGTGAGGCCGAACAAGCTGCGCGACTACGACATGCCGCCGGCCGACGTTCCGCTCATCCCGCACCTGCAGGCGCTGCTGATGTAATCCCAGAAGGGACAATGGAGCACGAGCAGACCATGTCGATGCACCGTCTCGGCCTTGCCACCGCCCGCCGCTTCTTGCGCGCCAAAGAGGGCGCCACGGCCATCGAATACGCGATCATCGCCTCCGGCATCAGCATCGCCATCGCGGCGACGGTCACGACACTCGGCTCCGCGGTCAAGATGAACCTCTACGACAAGCTCTCGGCGCTGCTCTAAGCCCGGTCTCAACGCCCCGGCTTGTCGCCCGTGGGGACTTCCTGCGTCCCAAGCGCATCGGCCAGCCGGTGCGCGGCCGCGCCGGGCTTGAGCGGCTTCTGCTGGCTTTCGTGCGGCGCCCAGCCCGACAGCCAGACGATCTCGAAGGTCGCGCGCAGGCGGCCGTCGGTATCGGCGAAACGCTCGGCATAGATCTCCGCCAGACGCCGCAAGGTGGCGCGCTTCAAAGGCGCTCGCCGCCGTTCGTTGAGAACGTTGGTGGCGCCCATGCGGCGCAGGTCGTGCATCAGCGCCATGACCGAATCGTAGCGCACGGTCAGCCGGTCGCTGTCGGCCACCGGCAGCGCGAAACCGGCGCGCTGCAACAGCCCGCCCAGTTCGCGCACGTCGGCGAAGGGCGAAACGCGCGGCGAGACCCCGCCCTCGACTTCGCTCTCGGCCACGGCGAAGGCCTCGCGCAATTCGGTCAACGAGTCGCCACCGACGAGCGCAGCAAGCAGCAGGCCGTCGGGTTTCAGCGCGCGGCGCGCCTGGATCAACGTGCCGGGCAGGTCATTCACGAGCTGCAGCGCCAGCGCCGAAACGATGAGATCGAGCGAGCCGTTGGCGAACGGCAGCGCCTCCTCGTCGGCGGAAACGCGCGGAAGAATAGTCTCACACTCGCCAACCGATGCAGCGGCAATGACCGTCCCGACCTTGCCGCTTGCGACGAGCGCGCGCCGCACCGCATCGGTCGGGGTGCCGAGATCGACGGCGCGGTCGAATTCGCGCGTCACCGCGGAAAGCCGCTCGCCCAGGTCCTCCGCCACTCGGTCGAGCAGGAAGGTTTCGGCCCCCAGCGCCCGCGCGCGCCGCTGGCGCATGCGGAGGAGATTTCGGTCGAAGATCGCGGGTCCGCTCATTGCGCTCGCTTTGATCGCCCGCGCCCGCATGTTCGGAGAAGGGGCACGGAAGGGGCTTCTTCTAGACCAATCTAAGCCCGAAATCCCCCTCCCCAACCCTCCCCCGCAGGCGGGGGAGGGAGTAAGCTCTGCAACCATGGCGATGCCCTCGACCGACCCGATCCAGGGAGCGACGTCTGGCCTGAAGCGCTTCGCGGCGCCCGTGCGCACCGTGCTCCGGCTGGCGCTCGACGCCGCGCTGCCGCCCCTGTGCCCGTCCTGCCGCGAGCCGGTGGGCGCCGGCCAAGGCCTGTGCGCCGGCTGCTGGTCGAAGCTGTCCTTCATCGAGCCGCCGTTCTGCGCCCGGCTCGGCATTCCCTTCACCTATGATCCCGGCCCCGCCTTCCTCTCCATGGAGGCGATCGCCAGCCCGCCGGCCTACGACCGGGCGCGCGCCGCCGTCCGCTACGACGACATCGCCCGCGCCCTGGTGCACGGCTTCAAATACGGCGACCGGCTCGACCTCGCCCCCATGATGGGCCGCTGGATGGCGCGCGCCGGCCACGAACTCATCGACGGCGCCGACGGCCTGGTGCCGGTGCCGCTGCATTGGCGCCGCCTGTGGGCGCGCCGCTTCAACCAGTCGGCGGCGCTGTCGGGGACCATTGCCGGGCTTTCCGGCGTGCCGGTACTGCACGGGGCGCTCAGCCGCACGCGCGCCACGGCTCAGCAGGTGGGGCTTTCCAAGGACCAGCGCGCCCATAACGTCCAAGGCGCGTTCAAGGTGCTGCCGGCCCGGAAAGCCGACGTTAAGGGCCGCCGGCTCATCCTGGTCGACGACGTGCTGACCTCGGGCGCAACCGTCGATACCTGCGCCAAAGCCCTGCTGCGGGCGGGGGCCGCCCATGTCGACGTGCTGGTTTTCGCCCGGGTTGTTGCGCCAATTCGTACGCCCATATAACGAGATAGCGAAACCTGAACCGGATTGGCCTCGAAAATGCCGCCCGTCGAAATCTACACCACCCGCTGGTGCCCCTACTGCACCATGGCCAAGGCGCTGCTACAACGCAAAGGCGTCGAGTTCAGCGAGATCGACGTCGGCCGCGAGCGTGAGCGCCGTGCGGAGATGACCCAGCGCGCGCACGGCCGCACCACGGTGCCGCAGATCTTCATCGGCTCGACGCATGTCGGCGGTTGCGACGACCTGCACGACCTCGAGCGCGCCGGCAAGCTCGATCCCCTGCTCGCCAGCAAAGACACGTCGACGAAAGAGGCCCGCGGATGAAGGACGGCACCTTCAAGGCCGCCATGATCCAGATGCGCTCCGACCTGACGCCAAGCGCGAACGTCGACGCCGCCGTGCGCATGATCGGCGAGGCCAAGCGCGCCGGCGCCGGCTACGTGCAGACGCCGGAGATGACCAACATCCTGGCGGCCAAGCGCGAGCAATTGTTCTCGACCGTCGCCGAAGAAGACGCCGACTCGTCGCTCGCTACCTTCCGCGAACTGGCGCGCAAAGAATCGCTCTATGTCCACGTCGGTTCGCTGGCGATCAAGATTTCGCCGGATCGCGCGGCCAATCGCTCCTTCCTGATCGATCCCAAGGGCGAGATCGTCACCCGCTACGACAAGATCCATATGTTCGACGTCGATCTCGCCAACGGCGAGAGCTATCGCGAGTCGAACAACTATCGGCCGGGCGAAAGCGCGGTGCTCGCCGACCTGCCCTGGGGCCGGCTCGGCTTGACGATCTGCTACGACATACGCTTTCCCGCGCTTTATCGCGCGCTGGCCGAAGCCGGCGCCACCATGCTGGCTGCGCCCGCCGCGTTTACGCAGCAGACCGGCGAGGCCGGGCACTGGAGCGTGCTGTTGCGCGCGCGCGCGATCGAGAACGGCTGCTTCGTGTTCGCCGCCGCGCAAGGCGGCAAGCACGAGAACGGCCGCAGCACCTACGGCCATTCGCTGATCGTGGACCCCTGGGGCCGCGTGCTGGCGGAGGGCGGCGACGAACCGGGCGTGGTGATGGCGGAGATCGACCTTGCCGAGGTCGCCAAGGCGCGCGGGCGCATCCCGTCGCTGCTGCACGGCCGGCGCTTCGAAATCGTGGAGCCGATGGCGGAGCCGACCCACCTCCACGTGGTGCGGGGCGCAGAATGATCCGCTACAGCCTGATCTGCGACAAGGGTCACGAATTCGAGAGCTGGTTCGCGGATTCGGCGGCTTACGACAAGCAGGCCAAGCGCAAGCTGGTGAGCTGCCCGGCGTGCGGCTCGGTCAAGGTCGAGAAGGCGCTGATGACGCCGCGGCTTGCCTCGAGCAAGAAAGGACGCGCGATCGCCGCAATGCCGACCGAAGCGTCCGCGCCAGAGGCGCCCGCAGCGGAAGCGCCGGCACCGGTCGCGATGATTCCCGCACGATCAGTAACAGCTTGTAAACGAAACTCATCCTGCTTCCGATGATGGCGATCATGCAAGATCTGATGCTCCTCGTCCCGAGTTGGATATCCCACCGAAA
>JARRQH010000070.1:0-17667 GCA_037381985.1 Pseudolabrys sp. | reverse complement strand
GAGGGCAAAAATGGCGGAAAAGGAGCGTGGGCTCACCTATGCGCAGGCAGGCGTCGACATCGACGCCGGCAACCGGATGGTCGACCTGATCAAGCCGCTGGTAAAGGCGACCGCGCGGCCGGGCGCCGATAGCGAGATCGGCGGCTTCGGCGGCCTGTTCGACCTCAAGGGTGCGGGCTTCCGCGATCCCGTCCTGGTGGCGGCCACCGACGGCGTCGGCACCAAGGTCAAGATCGCCATCGATACCGGCAAGCACGACACCATCGGCATCGACCTCGTGGCCATGAGCGTCAACGACTTGGTGGTGCAAGGGGCCGAGCCGCTGTTCTTCCTCGATTACTACGCCTGCGGCATGCTCGCGCCGGAGATGGGCGCGGCGGTGGTCGCCGGCATTGCCATCGGCTGCCGGGAAGCCGGCTGCGCGCTGATCGGCGGCGAGACCGCCGAGATGCCCGGGCTCTATGCCGGCGACGACTATGATCTTGCCGGCTTCGCGGTCGGCGCCGCCGAGCGCGGGCAGTTGCTGCCGCGCGGCGACATCGCGGCCGGCGACGTGCTGATCGGCCTCGCCGCCTCCGGCGTGCACTCGAACGGCTATTCGCTGGTGCGCAAGGTGGTAGAAAAGACTGGTCTTGCCTGGGTCGCACCGGCACCATTCGCGCCCGACGTAAGCCTCGGCGAAGCGATCCTCGCCCCGACGCGCATCTACGTGAAGGCGTGCCTGGCCACCTTGCGCGAAACCAAGGCGGTGAAGGGTTTGGCCCACATCACCGGCGGCGGCTTCACCGAAAACGTGCCGCGGGTGCTGCGGCAGGGGTTGGGCGCGCGCATCGATCTCGGCAAGGTGCCGCTGCTGCCGGTGTTCAAGTGGCTAGCTGCGGAAGGTGCCATTCCGCAAGACGAGATGCTGCGCACCTTCAACTGCGGCATCGGCATGATCGCCATCGCTTCGGCGAAGGATGCCGGCGCGGTGATGCAGGCCTTCAAGAATGCCGGCGAGCAGGCCGTCATCCTCGGCGACGTGGTGCCGTCCGACGGCGGCGAGCGCGTCACCTATTCCGGACAACTCGAACTTGGCTGAGCCATGAGCCGCACGCGCGTTGCCATCCTGATCTCCGGCCGCGGCTCCAACATGGCGGCGCTGATCGAGGCCGCGCAGGCGCCCGACTATCCGGCCGAGATCGTGCTGGTGGTGTCCAACCGGCCGGATGCCGGCGGGCTGGACACCGCGCGCGCGGCCGGCATCGAAACGGCCGTGGTCGATCACACAACGTACGGCAAGGACCGCGCGACCTTCGAAGCCGCCCTGCAACAGGTGCTGGCGCAGCACGACATTGCCATCGTCTGCCTCGCCGGCTTCATGCGGCTCTTGACCGCCGAGTTCGTGATGCAATGGCAGGGACGCATGATCAACATCCACCCCGCCCTGCTGCCGGCCTTCAAGGGCCTCGATACCCATGCGCGGGCGCTCGAAGCCGGCGTTAAGATCCACGGCGCCACCGTTCACTTCGTGGTGCCGGAAATGGATTCCGGCCCGATCATCGCGCAGGGCGCGGTCGCGGTGCACGACGACGACAGCGAGGCCACGCTGGCCGCGCGCGTGCTGGCGGTGGAGCACCGCATCTATCCGCTGGCGCTCAAGCTGCTGGCCGAGGGCCGCTTCGAGTTCGCGCACGGCCGCCACTGCATCGTGGGTGCGCACCCACCCGACAGTGCCTTCATTGTGCCTGACGATAACGCCTGATACCAGTGGTTCGATTCCGACATTTGCTTTTCGTTGCCGCAAGCTCCGGAGCAAATGTCGGAATCAAAGAACCACTGGCAATTATATGATTCTAGTGAAGCTTTGAATTTGACATTTGATCGGCGGTTCGCAGCGAATGGGTATCAAATGTCAAATTCGCTCAACTAGTCCCGCAGCGCACAACGCAGCGCCATAGACAATCCCTACACTTCGCAAAGCCGTGAATTCCGCGCAGGTCGCGCCTGCTCTAAAGTTATCGCGCGTCACGAAAGACGCCGCCCGTAAGAAACCATGCCGGGGCGACACCGATCAACCAAAGGGGAGTGCAAACCTATGGCACAGGACGAGCCGAGACTGCTGTATCCGGGGTTAGCGGGCTTCTACGCATCCTGGCGCGACATCGCCGACACCATCGTGCGCGTCATCGTCGGCTACATCCTGCTCCGGCACGGCTGGGTCAAGCTGACCGTCATGGGCGCGGCCGGCGTCGGCGGCTTCATGGCGAAGATGGGGTTGCACCCGGGCCTGGCCTTCGCCTGGGCCGCCATCTTCCTGGAGACCATCGGCGCGCTGTGCATCATCTTCGGCCTGTTCACGCGCTTCTTCGCGGCGGCCATCGCCATCCAGATGCTGATCGGCATGCTCGCGGTGCATTGGGCGCACGGCTTCTCGGTCGGCAAAGACGGCTACGAATACATCCTGCTGATCGGAATCGTGATGTTTTCCATCGCCATCCGCGGCGGCGGGCCCTACTCGATCGATCGCATGATCGGGAAGGAATTGTAGCGCGACGCGGAACGATCTCGACCCGTCATCCTGAGCTGGCCGCGCAGCGGCCCTCGAAGAATGGCGGGCTCAAGGCCGTCGCCCTTCGAGGCTCGCTCTGCTCGCACCTCAGGGTGACGGAGCCCGCCGCACCCACACCTTGTTGTCGTGGAACGCCGCGCCGCCGTAAGGCGCGATCGGGTCGGCGCCGGTCAGTGTATTGATGCCACAGCCGTCTTCGTAGGCCGAGTTCGGCCAGATCGATTCCGCGATCAGGACACCGCGGCGCACGCCGTCGAACACCTTGGCGTACAGGCGCACTTCACCGCGCGTGTTGCCGAGCACGACCCTATCGCCGTTGCCGATGCCGTGGACGGCCGCGTCGTCGGGATGGATCATCACCGTCGGCCGCTTCTCGTTGGCGAGCGACGTCGGCGTCTCGTTGAAGGTCGAATTAAGGAAAGCCCGCGCCGGCGAGGTCGCCAGCCGGAACGGATGGGCGTCGTCCGCCTGCTCGATCGAGGTCCAATGGTCGGGCAGCGGCGGCAGGTCTTTGATCGGCCCCTCCTTGTAGGGGCTGCGGAACGGCACGTTCTCCCAGTCCGGCTTGAAGCGGAACTTGCCGTCCGGCCAGGCGAAGCCGTCGAGATAGTGCGAGTCCCGGAACGACGGCTGGCAGTCGATCCAGCGGTTCGTTTCGAGCTCCTCGAGCGTGCCGCGGTTCGAGCGCCGCAGCAGATCGTCGATCAGCTCGCGCGGGCTTAATGCGAAGCCCTTGTGCTCGGCACCGAGCCGTTTGGCCAGCGCGCAGATGACCTCGTGATTGTTACGGCATTCGCCCGGCGGCTCCACTAGCTTAGGGCCGAGGATGACGTATTGATGACCGCCGCCGCGGTATACATCGTCGTGCTCGAGGAAGGTCGTGGCCGGCAGCACCAGATCGGCCATCAGCGCCGTTTCCGTCATGAACTGCTCGTGCACTGCGACGAAGAGGTCCTCGCGCGCGAAACCGGCCTTCACTTTTGTCTGATCGGGCGCGACCGACACCGGGTTGGTGTTCTGCACGATCATGGCGTCAACCGGCGGCCCGCCGAGCAGGGCCTCTTTGTTGCCGGTGAGGATGGCGCCGATCTGCGACTGGTCGAGCATGCGCACCGAACGGTCCCAGACGTCCTTGCCCTCGATCAATGTCGTGTCGAGCTTGAAGATATCGGCGTTCTGGTGGAAGGCACCGCCGCCTTCGTTTTGCCACGCCCCCGTCACTGCGGCGATGCAGGCGGCCGCATGCATGTTGGCGGCGCCGTTGCGCGAGCGCGCGAAACCGTATCCGAGGCGGAAGAAGGTGCGCTTGGTCTCGCCGATAAGCTTGGCGAATGCTTCGATGGTTTCCACCGGCGTGCCGGCGATGGCGGAGGCCCATTGCGGACCGCGCGTCTTCAAATGCGCTTCCAGCTCGCGCGGCGCGTCGGTGTACTTCTCCAGATACGCCCAATCCGCCCTGCCGTCCCGGAACAGGCAATGCATCACCGCGCAGGCGAGCGCGCCGTCGGTGCCGGGCTTCACCAGCACCGGCAGATCGGCTTGGCTCATGGTGCCGTTCATGTAGATGTCGACGGCCGCGATCTTGGCGCCACGCTCTTTGCGCGCGCGGGTGGCCTGGGTCATCACGTTGACTTGGGTGTTGACCGGGTTGGTGCCCCAGATCACGACAAGATCGGACTTCGCCATCTCGCGCGGGTCCGGCCCGGCCACGCGGCCGACGCCGGCGGTGTAGCCAGCGTAAGCTGGATTCACGCAGATGGTGCCGTGGAAGCCGGAATATTTCTTCACATGGCGCAGGCGGTGGATGCCGTCGCGCATGACCAGGCCCATGGTGCCGGCGTAGTAATAGGGCCACACGCTCTCAGGCCCGTGGCGCTGCTCGGCCTTGATGAACTGCTCGGCCACGATGTCGAGCGCGTCATCCCACGAGATTGGCTCGAACTTGCCGGAGCCCTTCGCTCCCACCCGACGCAGCGGATGCATCAGCCGCTCGGCATGGTGCTCGCGCTCGGCATAGCGCGCGACCTTGGCGCAGACCACGCCCGCCGTGTAGTCGTTGTCCTTGGAGCCGCGCACCCGGCCGATGGTGCGTTCGTCAAGAATCTCCACCTCCAGCGCGCAGGTGGACGGGCAGTCGTGCGGGCAGGCGGAATAGCCGATGCGCTTGCCGTTGGGGTCTCGGACGGTCTTGTTCATGGCGGGACTATAGCTTTCGTCACCGGACTTGTCCCGGTCGCATGACTTTCCCCGTCACCCTGAGGTGCGAGGCGCAAAGCGCCGAGCCTCGAAGGGCGACGGCCCGGAATGATGGCCGTTCATCCTTCGAGGGCCGCTTCGCGGCCACCTCAGGATGACGGATCAACCGGCTAGACCTCGCTCTCCTCCGGCATCGCCGCCCGCCGCCACAGGCTGCCGGCCAGCAGCACCAGCACCGCGCCAGCGGCGGCCACGGCGAATTCCACCGTCCGCGCGACGGACCCGCTATAGGCGTGGACCAGCCAGCCCTCGACCGTAGCATCGGTGGCGATCACCTGGCCGGCGATCTAGCCGAGCAGCGCGGCGCCGGCCCAGATCAGCACCGGGAAGCGATCGAGCAGCGCCATGATCAGCGCCGCGCCGGCGACGATGAGCGGCACGCTAACCGCCAGCCCCAGCACCAAGAGCGCCATGTTGCCCTCGGCCGCCGCCGCGACGGCGATGACGTTATCGAGACTCATGATGATATCGGCGACCGCGACGATGCGCACCGCGCTCCAGAGCTGCCCTGCCGCCTCGCCGTGGTCCTTATCGGGCCGTTCGGGCACCAGCAGCTTGGCCGCGATGTAGAACAGCGCCAGGCCGCCGACGATCTTGAGGTATGGCAGCAGCATGAGCGAGGCGACGACGCCGGTGAAGACGATGCGCAGAAGCACCGCCATGCCGGCGCCGAGCACCATGCCCCAGAGACGCTGACGCGCGGGCAAGCCCCGGCAGGCGAGCGCGATCACCGCCGCGTTGTCGCCGGACAGCAGGATGTTGATCCAGACGATCTTGAGGAAGGCGAGCCAGAACTCCGGGCTATCGAGCTTGCCCTAGCCGCTCGCCAGCATGGCAAGCCAGCCGGCGGGGTCGAGCATCTGCGCGATCAAATGCAATCTGCGCTCCCTGCCCCGCCCGCGCCGTCAGCTTTCGTCGGCTATTTTACTGGCGCATGATCTTGCCCGAAAACCGGTTCCCACTTTTCGGGATCATACGCTCATCCGACGATTTCGTTCTCCGAGAAGAACTGCGCGATCTCCTTGGCCGCGGTCTCGGGCGCGTCGGAGCCGTGCACCGAGTTCTCGCCGATCGACTTGGCGTGCACCTTGCGGATGGTGTTCGCGTCCGCCTTTGACGGGTCGGTGGCACCCATCACTTCGCGGTACTTGGCGATGGCGCCCTCGCCTTCCAGCACCTGCACCACCACAGGGCCGGAGGTCATGAACTCGACCAACTCGCCGAAGAACGGCCGTTCCTTGTGCACGCCGTAGAACTTCTCGGCCTGCGCCCGGGTGATCAGCACCCGCTTCTGGCCAACGATACGCAGGCCGGCGGCCTCGATCATGGCGTTGATGGCGCCGGTCAAGTTGCGTTCGGTGGCGTCGGGTTTGATGATGGAAAAAGTGCGCTCGAGCGCCATCGGGAGAGATCCTTCACTGGGATTGATAGGGACGTTTACCGAATTTGTTGGTCCGGTTCGTTCGCGGCGGCTTATACCGGGCGGGCCCGCAAGCGGCAAGGTCGGCGGCCGAAATGCCGCGCCCGGCCGACCCGTTTCGGCCCTTGATTTCAGGCGCTTTCAGGAGGCTGCATCTGGGTGCCGCGCTTTACCGGCGAAGGCGAGCAGCCGCCGAGCCTAGACGCTATCCTCTACGATGATTTCGTGGAACTGCGGGCGGCGTGCAAGGCGGGAGACCGGCGCATCTGCGACTATATCGAGGGCTGAAGCGAGGCCGCTCTCGCCGGCACGCTGCGCTACCGCACCGTCACACGGCCGTCCCGGGCGACCCGCTTGCGCAAGGGTGCACGGAGTGCTTGGAAAGCGCCCGGCGACAGCACGTTCACCTTGCAAGGACTCCCCCCCATGGCGACCAATCGCGTTCATCGTATCGCAGTCATTCCCGGCGACGGCATCGGCAAGGAGGTCATGCCGGAAGGCGTGCGCGTACTGGAAGCCGCGGCCAAGAAGTTCGGCTTCGAGCTCCGCCTCGACGATTTCGATTTCGCGAGTTGCGACTACCACGAAAAGCACGGCCGCATGATGCCGGAGGACTGGAAGGACCGGATCGGCGGCCACGACGCGATCTACTTCGGCGCCGTCGGCATGCCCGACAAATTGCCCGACCACATCTCGCTGTGGGGCTCGCTCATCCTGTTCCGCCGCGAGTTCGACCAGTACGTCAATTTGCGCCCCGTCCGCCTGATGCCCGGCGTGCCCTCGCCGCTCGCCGGCCGCAAGCCGGGCGACATCGACTTCTGGGTGGTCCGCGAGAACACCGAGGGCGAGTACTCGGCGATCGGCGGCAAGATGTTTGCCGGCACCGAGCGCGAAGTGGTGGTGCAGGAAACGGTGATGAGCCGCACCGGCGTCGACCGCGTCTTGAAGTTCGCGTTCGAGTTGGCGCAATCGACACCGAAGAAGCATCTCACCTCCGCGACCAAGTCGAACGGCATCGCGATTACCATGCCGTACTGGGACGAGCGCGTGAAGGAGATGGCGAAGAACTATCCCGACGTGACGTGGAACCAGTTCCACATCGACATTCTGTCCGCGCGGTTCGTCATGAGCCCGGACTGGTTCAACGTGGTGGTGGCGTCGAACCTGTTCGGCGACATTCTCTCCGACCTGGGTCCGGCCTGCACCGGCACCATCGGCATTGCGCCGTCGGGCAACATCAATCCGGAACGCAAGTATCCATCGGTGTTCGAGCCAGTGCACGGCTCCGCGCCGGACATCTACGGCCAGGGCATCGCCAACCCCATCGGCCAGATCTGGTCGGGCGCCATGATGCTGGAGCACCTGGGGGAAACCGACGCCGCCAAGGCGATCGTCAAGGCGATCGAGACGGTGCTGACGGACGAGAAGCTGCGCACCCGCGACCTCAAGGGTCCGGCCGATACCGTCACCTGCGGTAAGGCGGTCGCGGACGCCCTCGCCTGACGGGGGCCATTGCATCGCGCGGCCGCCTCGGCCAAAACCCGGCCCCATGCTCGTTATCGACGACCTCACCGTCCGCATCGCCGGCCGCACGCTGATCGAAGGCGCCTCCGTCAACGTGCCGACGGGCGCGCGTGTCGGCATGGTCGGCCGTAACGGCACCGGCAAATCGACTTTGTTCAACGTCATCGCCGGCGACTATGCCGCCGAGCACGGTAGCGTCATGCTGCCGCCGCGCTGGCGCATCGGCCGGCTGGCGCAGGAAGCGCCGAACGGGCCGGACAGCCTCACCGACATCGTGCTCAGGGCCGACACCGAGCGCACCGCCCTGCTCGCCGAAGCCGAGACCGCCACCGACCCGCACCGGATCGCCGAGATCCAGACCCGGCTCGCAGACATCGGCGCGCACGCGGCGCCGGCGCGCGCCGCTTCGATCCTCTCGGGCCTGGGCTTTTCCAGCGCCGACCAGAGCCGCGCGGTACAGGAATTCTCCGGCGGCTGGCGCATGCGCGTCGCGCTCGCCGCTACCCTGTTCGCGCAGCCCGACCTGTTGCTGCTCGACGAGCCGACCAACTATCTCGACCTCGAAGGCACCCTGTGGCTGCAGGAGCACCTGGCGCGCTATCCGGCGACGCTGATCGTCATCAGCCATGACCGCGACCTGCTCGACAGCGCGGTCGGCCACATCCTGGCGCTGGAGCACAAAAAGCTGACGCTGTGGCGTGGCGGCTATTCGTCTTACGCCCGCCAGCGCAGCGAACGCGAAGCGCTCGATCAGAAGCTGATCAAGAAGCAGGACGCCCAGCGCAAGCACCTGCAGGCCTTCGTCGACCGCTTCCGGGCCAAAGCGACGAAAGCGCGACAGGCGCAGTCGCGGCTGAAGATGCTGGAAAAGCTCGAGCCGATCGCGGCGCTCACCACCGACGAGGTGCGGCCGATCTCGTTTCCGGCGCCGGACAAGCTGCTGTCGCCGCCGATCATCGCCACCGATGGCGTGGCGGTCGGCTACGAGCCGGGCAAGCCCGTGCTGTCAGGTTTGAACCTGCGCATCGACAACGACGACCGCATCGCGCTCTTGGGCGCCAACGGCAACGGCAAATCCACCTTCGTCAAGCTGATCGCCGACCGGCTACAGCCGATGCAAGGCTCTATCACCCGCGCGGCGACGCTGAAGATCGGCTACTTCGCCCAGCACCAGGTCGACGAGCTCAACCCGCAGGAAAGCGCTTACGATCATCTGCGCCGGCTGATGCCGGACGCGGCGGAAGCGCAGGTGCGCGCCACGGTGGGAGCAATCGGCTTTTCGGGCGCCGCCGGCGACACCAAGGTGGAGAAGCTCTCCGGCGGCGAGAAGGCGCGGCTGCTGCTGGGGCTCGCCACCTTCGAGGCGCCGCATCTCATGATCCTCGACGAGCCCACCAACCATCTCGACATCGACAGCCGCGGCGCGCTGGTGGAAGCCATCAACGATTTTCCCGGCGCCGTGATCCTGGTGTCGCACGACCGCTATCTGTTGGAGGCTTGCGCCGACCGCCTGTGGCTGGTGGCCGACGGCAAGGTGAAGCCGTTCGACGGCGATCTCGACGACTATCGCCGCACCGTGCTGAGCGAACGCAGCGGCAGCAATGCGAGTGCGGCCAAAACATCATCGAGCCCGAGCCGCAGCGACGTACGCCGGGCGGCGGCCGAAAAGCGCGCCGAGACCGCGCCCTTGCGCCAGCGCGTGAAGAAAGCCGAAACGCTGATCGAGAAGCTCACGCGCGAGCTCAGCGCGCTCGACGAAAAGCTCGCCGACGGCAGCCTATTCACGCGCGATGCGGCAAAAGCCGTGCAACTTGCCAAGACGCGGTCGGATACGGCAGATGCGCTCGCCGCCGCGGAAGAGGAATGGCTTTCGGCCAGCGCGGCGCTGGAGACTGCCTGACGCTCGCGGCGCCTACTGCACGTACATCTGGTCGCGGGTGCGGCGCGCGCGGCGCGGCTTCTTGACCTGCCGGTCGTATTTGCTCGCCTGCCGCGGCGTGGCATCGATCTGGATCAAGCGCCCCGACAGGAAGCTGTAGACGCCCGGGCGCTCGCCGGCGTTATAGGTGAGTACCGCCCGGCGCTTGCCTTTGGGGCTACGGCTGATGCTGACATTGCTCGGGCTGCCGAGCCGGCGCGCCACCGTGCACTCGCTCATGCCGAGGGACACGCCGCCGAAGATCCGAGCCTGCGGCGCGACAGGTGCGGCGCCGAGCCCGGCGGGCTGCAGCCGGTCGGGCGGCGGAGCCGAAGCTTGCGCCGCGGCGGCGGCTTGCGCGGGTTTCTGCGCGGCCTGCGGCGGGGTCGCCGGCTCCGGCGCGGGCGCGCAATAGCCGGTCGGGCTGATCAGATTGGTGGCCGCCACCGGCCCCTTGGGCAAGAGGTTGAAATTATTGCCGGCTTCGTTGGACGCACCCAAGCCCGAGATGAAATGGACCGGCTTTCGGAAGGCATTGTCCTTCACGTCGGCGATGAAATCCGACGTCTGGGCGCAGCCGGCCATGACGGCGGCGATGGCGCAGAAAAGTGCAGTCTTGAACACGGAACGCGGCAAGCGAGGCCCCCGGTTTGTCTATCCGTTTGTCCCTTAAGCCGGATTTTGCGTCATCACAATGGCTCCGGCAACATTCGCCGCCCTAAACCTCGAATTTGGGCCCCAGATTTGAGCCCCGAATATGGGCGGCGGAGGCGGCTACCGGGCCAACGGCCGATTCAGTCAATGGCTGAGTTCAGAATCTCCCAGCGGCCCGATCAGGCCTTCTTCACCCAGCGGCCGCGGTCATCGGGCTGCCAATAGGTGACTTCGAAGCCCTTGGCCTTAGCCTCGCTCCACCGCGCGCGGGCGGCCGCCACCGCCTCGTCGTCGTCGCCGTCGAACAGCAGCACGAGGCGCCGGTAGCCTTCGGCGTCCGCCGGCACCGCCGCCCCCTCGATCAGGAAGCGCACGTCCGCGGTATTGGGGTTGCCCTCGTTTACCGTCAGCAGCACCGGCTGGGCTTGCGCCTCCGGCTCCCGCCAAGTGCCGTGCGGCAGGAAGCCGTCGTCGCGGTAGGTCCACAGGTGAGCGTCGAGCGCGTCGATGCGTTCCTCCGACACGCCCTGCACCACCACACGCCAGCCACGCTCGAGCGACTTCTCGAGCAGCGTTGGGAGCACACCTTCCAGGCGCTGGCCCTGCAAATGGTAGAAAAGAACTTCAGTCATCGATTCTGTCCGACAGCGCCGGTCCCACGCAAACCGGCCGGGCCGGCGATATTGTCCACACGCAACAGCCGCCGGCAAAGCGAAACGAGGTAAATTCCCGCGATGTGTGCCCAAAACGGCACGGCCGGGTGGAAACCCCTCATTTCAGCCCCTGTTTTGCCCATATGCGCCGTGGTTTCAATACGGCACCCGCGTCAACCTGCGCCTTTGTGCAGACCGGCCGCACTCTCCAGCCCCTCACGGCGGCGGGCCGGCGCCCCATGTGGCGCCCCCGCGGCAGGGGCTACATTGACTCGGTTCCGGAGACTCCATAGCGTCCGGCTCTCTTTGCTCTCGCGGCCCTTTGGGCGGTGGGAGCGTGTTGAATTAGCAAAGCCGGGATTGCCGTGTCGCGGGGGGGCACGCGCAGTTTTATGGTTCAGAATCGTCGAGGGTGCCCGCAAATGGGGGGCGATGGTTTCGTTGCACTAGCTCGGGCCGCAGTGCTCGGTCTTGTGGTCTGCATCGGCGCACAGCTTGGCGCGGCTCCGGCGAGCGCCGCTGATATTTCGACAGCCGCACCCAAGCCGGTCTACAAGTTCCTCTCTCCGAAACCGGTCTACGACTGGTACGTCGGCGCCGGCGCCTTCATGGACCATCACACCGGCTTCGTTCCCAACACCAACAACATGTACAACGTCGAGAAGTACGAGCCCGGCGGCAAGGTCTTCGTCGGCTGGCACTTCGACAGGAATTGGGCGACGGAATTCAGCGTCGACTATTTCGGCGAGACCAGCTTCAACGAAAAGGGCTTCCCGACCCAAAGGAAAGAGCGCAGCTTCGCCATCACCGGCAGCGTGCTCTGGTTCACGCCGCCGATGTCGGAATGGATGCCGTTCTACAACGACGTCATCCCGGCCATGGTCCCGCCGATCCGGATGTTCGCGCGCGGCGGCCTCGCCTACAAGAACATCCACCAGGAAGCCTATGACGGCACCTTCGACGAAGGCACCGTGGCGTTCGTGGTAGGCGGCGGCGCCGAATTCGAGATCAACCCACGCTGGTACGCGCGCTTCGAATACGAGTTCGTGTCGACCGCGCTCAACGGCCCGTCCGAGCCCTTCACCGCGCTCAACGGCCTGTTCACGGCGCACATGGGCGGCACCGCCCGCGTGGTCAACGTCATGAATACCGAGCTGGCCTTCAGCCTCGGGTACCGGTTCTAGGCGGCACTCGGCGGGGTCAGCAGACGCCAACGCCACGCGGTTCCAAACGAATTCAACACGCGTTCGGGATCACGGAAGCGGCCGCCGAGCACCGTGGCGGACATGCAGGATGATTATTTCCTCGTCACCGATCGAATAGTGGACGCGGTACGGATAGTGCGCCACCAGATGGCTTCGCAATTCGGGTGCCCGCGCATTCCTGATTCCGATCCGCGGGCGCGCGGCAACCAGCGCGATCGTCGCGAAGATCGCCTGCCGCACCCGGTGCGCGGCCTGCGCGTTATCCTTGGCGATGTAAGCAAATATTTTCGGCTATGTCGTTACGGGCCCGCGGCGTGAAGCGGACCCTCATAGGCCGTGGCTCTTCCAGAACGCTTCCATCTCTTCGTCCGGCACGAATTCACCGCGGCGGGCCTCCTCCAAGCCTTCGCGGATCGCCGCCCACTCTTCGTCGGACGGATCATAGAATTCGCTTCCCTGCGCTTCCATCATCAAAAGCACCTCGGCGGCATCCTGCTGGCGTTCCGGCGGCCAAGTCAGAACGCGATCGAGCACGGCTTTGATCTGGTCCTTGGTCATGACCTCAATTTAGCATGAACGCGCGCAAGGCCAAAGCCGCCGCGACGCGCCCTCACTTCTCGTAATAATCCGCCACCAGCCGGTCGAGCAGCCGGACGCCCCAACCGGAGCCCCAGCTGCGGTTGATCTCGTTCTTCGGCGAAGCAAAGCCGGTGCCGGCGATGTCGAGATGCGCCCACGGCATCTTGTCGTCGACGAAGCGCTTGATGAACTGCGCGGCGGTGATGGCACCGCCGTAGCGCGAGCCGCCGGTGTTCTTCATGTCGGCGAACTTGGAATCGATCATCTTGTCGTAGGCTGGCCCGAGCGGCATGCGCCACACCGCGTCGCCGGTCGCATCGCCGGCCTTGCTCAGCCGCTCGGCGAGCTTGTCGTCGTTGCAGAACATGCCGGCGTATTCGTGCCCGAGCGCGACGATGATGGCGCCGGTGAGCGTCGCCAGATCGATCATGAACTTGGGCTTGAAGCGCTGCGCGGCGTACCAGACGACGTCGGCCAGCACGAGGCGGCCCTCGGCGTCGGTGTTGATGATCTCGATGGTTTGCCCGGACATCGACTTGACGATATCGCCCGGGCGCTGCGCCTTGCCGCCCGGCATGTTCTCGACCAAGCCGATGAGACCGACCGCGTTGACCTTGGCCTTGCGCGCGGCCAGGGCGTGCATCAGCCCGGTGACGCAGGCCGCGCCGCCCATGTCGCCCTTCATGTCCTCCATGCCGGCGGCCGGCTTGATGGAGATGCCGCCGGTATCGAAGCACACGCCCTTGCCGATGAAGGCGACCGGCGCTTCGCCCTTCTTGCCGCCGTTCCATCGCATGACGACGACGCGGCTGTCGTGGGCGGAGCCCTGGCCAACGCCGAGCAGCGCGCCCATGCCGATCTTCTTCAGCGCGGGCTCGTCGAGCACCTCGACATGGACGCCAACCTTCTTGAGCGTCGCGGCGCGGCGCGCGAACTCGACCGGATAGAGGACGTTGGCCGGCTCGTTGACCAGATCGCGCGCGAGCTCGACGCCGTCGGCGACACCCGAAAGCGGCGCGAAGGCGCGGCGGGCGGCAGCGGCGTCGCCGACCGCGATCGTTACGGTGCGGTTCTTCGGCGCCTTCTCGTCGTCCTTCTGCCGGGTCTTGTAGCGGTCGAAGGCATAGGCGCGCAGCCGCACCCCTTGCGCCAAATGGGCGGCCTGCTCCGCGCTCATGGCACCGCCGGCGAGTTCCGCAACGACCGTGGCAGCGGCAGCACGCGTCGGCACCTTGCCCGTGGCGGCCCCGCCGAGCTTCACGACGTCCTGAGGCGTCAGGCCGCCCGCTGGGCCGGCACCGAGCACCACCAGGCGATCCACCTTCAGCCCTTCCGGCGCGATCAGTTCCAGGCTGGTGTCCTTCTTGCCACTGAAGCCGGCCACCTTGGCGGCGCGAGCGACCTGAGCCATGGCTGACCCCAGCATCCGGGTACTGGCGGGACCGAACTTGAGCTTATTGTCGCAGAAGACGACCAGAACGCCCTTGGTGGGAGCGCTAAAGGCGCCGAATCCGAGCTTAAAGGCATCGGTCATGAGAAGGGTCCTTCGGCTTGCGGCCAGGGGCCGTGCTGGGGCCCTGCCAAATGAGCCTCCCATATGACCCAGACCCCCCCTCATTGCAAAGCCGGAGGGTGCATTCTGGCTGCTTTTCCAAGGGCAAGCCGCTCCCAGCTTGCCAGAATCAGAGCCCTGGCGCACGGCTAGCATAGGCGGCGGGCGTTAACCTTTCGTTGGCCATATTGAGCGTCTTTTTTTGTGCGTATTCAATCACTTTGCCTTTGCGGGGCCATGTTATCGGCTGATGAAGGTTAATCTCGGCGCAAGCCGGGTCGTAACAGCAGTGCACGGACCGACGGCGGGGGACCGGCGGTCGTTTGAGGCGTGCCGCGTTTAAGGGGACTAAGGCGGCGGATGGGGTCGATCAACCGCTACATATTCCGCTCGACGCTCAACGCCTTCGTGGTCGTGCTGGGCAGCCTGACCGCCCTGATCTGGGTCACGCAGGCGCTGCACGACTTCGACATCATGACGAGCCAGGGCCAGACCATCCTGGTGTTCATCGGCATCACCAGCATGATCATCCCGCTGCTGGTGATGGTGATCGCGCCGATCGCCTTCCTCATCGCGATGGCGCACGTGCTCAACAAGATGTCGAGCGACTCCGAGATCATCGTGATGAACGCGGCCGGCATGTCGCCGTGGATCCTGTTCCGTTCGTTCCTGGCGGCGGCGCTGGTGGTGGCGCTGCTGGTGGCAGCGATCAGCGCCTATTTCGCGCCCAAGGGCCTGCGCACCCTGCGCGATTGGCTAACCGAGGTGCGCGCCAACGTGGTCACCACCGTTCTGCAGCCGGGCCGTTTCACGAACATCGAGAACGGCGTCACCATCCATATCCGTCAGCGCCGCGCCAACGGCCAGCTCGCCGGCATCTTCCTCGACGACCAGCGCGACCCGAAAGAGCGCCTCACGGTCATCGCCGAGAACGGCGACCTGGTCGACAACAAGAAGGGCACCTTCCTGGTGCTGGAGAACGGGACGGTGCAGCGCCACGAGGCCGGCCAGCGCGACCCGGCCATCGTCACCTTCGACCGCTATGCGTTCGACCTGTCGCAGTTCGCCGGCGGGCCGCAGGCCATCACCTATTCGATCCGCGAGCGCTACCTCTGGCAGCTCATGTTCCCGGATCCGAACGACAAGGCCTACCGCAAGGAGCCAGGCGCGTTCCGCGCCGAGTTGTTTGACCGGCTGATGGCCCCGCTCTACCCGATCGGCTTCGCGGTGATCGCGTTCGCCTATCTGGGCGCGCCACGCACCAACCGGCAGAGCCGGGCCATGTCGATCGTCGGCACGGTCACCTGGGTGGCACTGCTGCGGCTCTGCGGCTTCGTCTCGACCGTGTTCGGCGCCAGCTATCCGTTGCTGTTGTCACTCCAGTTCATCGCCATGGCGGTGGCGTTCGGGGCCGGCTATTTCGTGATCCGCCGCGGCGTCATCCTGGAGCCGCCCGCCTTCATCAACGACGGTTTCGCCTTCATCACCGAGCGCATCGTTAAACGCCTAGCGGTGTCGTCGTGAGCTTTTCCTCGCCGGCCCTGAGCGGAACACTTGCGCGCTATTTTGGCTTGCGCTTCCTGAGCGCGGTGTTGCTGGTGTTCGTCAGCATCTTCGCGCTGGTGGCGCTGCTCGATTACATCGAGCTGATGCGGCGGGCGAGCGACATTTCCCACGTCTCGCCACTTCTGGTGTTCGAAACTTCGATCTTCCGTGTGCCGCAGATCATCGAGCGGGTGATGCCGTTCTGCATCCTGATTGGCGCGATGTCGTCCTATCTCAACCTGTCGCGGCGGCTCGAACTGGTGGTGGCGCGCGCGGCGGGCATGTCGGCCTGGCAGTTCATCACCCCGGCGGTCGTGGTCGCGTTCCTGATCGGCATCTTCGCCACCACCGTCTATAACCCAGTCTCGGCGGTGCTGCAGGAGCGCTCCAAGAAGCTGCAGGCCGAGATCTTCGGGCGCGACCTGAACGGCTTAGGCACGGGCGGCTGCGGCGGCGGCTTCTGGGCCAACCAAAAGTCCAACGAGGGCCAGGCGATCATCAACGCCAAGTCGAGCCGCGACCAGGGGGTGGCGCTCTCCGGCGTGACGGTCTTCACCTTCACCCCCGACGGTCGCTTCCATCAACGTATCGAGGCGCGGGCGGCGGTTCTCGACCCTGGCGTGTGGAAGCTACTGGACGCACGGGTCTACCAGCTGGGGCAGCGGCCGCAGAACGTGAATATCTTCCGCCTCAAGACGAGCCTGACGCCGGAGCAAGTACGCGAAAGTTTCGCGACACCCGAAACCGTGCCGTTCTGGGACTTGCCAATGTACATCAAGATTGCCGAACATGCAGGACTTGTCGCGGCAGGGTATAGATTGCAGTTCCAGAAGCTTCTTGCCCGGCCATTCATGCTGGCGGCCATGGTTTTGCTGGCGGCGGCTGTCAGTCTACGGTTCTTCCGCTTTGGCGGCGTTCAGAAGATGGTTTTAAGTGGCGTGGCGGCCGGCTTTCTGCTTTATGTGCTGTCAAAAGTGACGGAAGATTTGAGCAAGGCCGAGCTGATGCATCCGATGACAGCAGCTTGGTTGCCTGTGCTCGCCGGTGGCCTGACGGGGTTCATTGCGTTGTTGTACCAGGAGGACGGGTGATGGCGGGGCCCCCTAGCGCTCCACCACCAGCGGCCCGGTCCCGCCGCCGCGTTGCCCAAATCTTCGCTGCGCTCGCCCTTGCGGTGAGCGCCGGCGTGATGGTGCGCGCGTCCGCCAACGCCCAGACCGCCTTCCAGCCGATCCCGCCGCCGCCGGCCAAGACCAAGGCCGCCGTCGCGCGCGCCGGTCAGAAGCAGATGCTGATGAAGGCGGACAAGATCAATTACGACTACGCCAATCACCGCGTGTCGGCGCTCGGCGATGTGCAGATCTATTACAAGGGCTCGACGCTCGAAGCCGACCGGGTCGTTTACAACCAGGCGACCAAGCGCCTGCACGCCGAAGGCAACGTGCGGCTGACCGATGCCGACGGCAAGGTCACCAACGCCCAGGTGATCGACCTGTCGGACGACTACCGCAACGGTTTCGTCGATGCGCTCAGGCTCAACACGCCGCAGCGCACCAGCATGGCGGCGGCGCGCGCCGAACGCACGGGCGGCAGCTTCACCGTCTTCCACAAGGGCGTCTACACCGCCTGCAAGCCGTGCAAGGACAATCCCAAGAAGCCGCCGGAATGGCAGATCAAGGCCAAGCGCATCATCCACAACCAGAAAGAAAAGATGCTCTATTTCGTGTACGCCCGCCTCGAATTCTGGGGCGTGCCGCTGGTCTGGTTGCCGTACTTCTCCGCGCCCGATCCGCCGGTCAAGCGCAAGACC
>JARRQH010000069.1:0-11333 GCA_037381985.1 Pseudolabrys sp. | reverse complement strand
GCGGAACTGTCACCTCAAAAGAGGCTGAGTCGAAGTGCACGGCGACGCAAGGCATTGACGGAAACTATCACTGCGCCGGGACCGATTGCGAGGAAACAGAAGACGGAAGGCTTCTGTTCCCTACGTCGATCAGGACTGCCACTCTTGACGCATGGTATCATGAAGCCGGAGAAAACGCCACCCAACGAAATCAAACACATAGCGTCCATACGACTTGGACGAGCGCCGTGGCACAGAAATGGCACAGAAATAGCCCAATGTTCTTGCGATGTTCACGGTTTTAGTTTTGTAAATCTCTATGAATTTCAATTACTTGGTATAATGCGACCACGTTCGGGACGTGGGGGGTCGCAGGTTCAAATCCTGCCACTCCGACCATCTCTTCCGACAATTCGGGCTCGATAGGCAAGCCGCCGGTGCCGTCCGGCGCCTGCGGGCGGGGCCGCTTGCGCCCGGCGCCGCCCAATGGCCTCCAAGGACCGTCCAAAGGCCGTTTGCGGACCGCCCGGTGGCCCTTCAGTGACCGACGCCGTTGGAGAATGCCTTGCCGATCGCCTTCAGCCGGCGGGTGGTGAGGCCCTTGGCGTCGTTCTGGAACGAGCTCAGCGAGGGTACCACGTCGCAGTTGACGTAGCCCTTGTCCCACATCGCGCCGTTGCGGTTGTCGAGGCCGAGCTCGCGGCATTTGTCGCCGCGCGTGGGGGAGACGATGATCGAGCCGATATAGTGCTTCGTGGGGTCGGTCTTCTGGGTGCGGACGTGCTCGGGACCGTTCATGTGCAGCCGGGTGACGCGCGTCAGCCAGGGCGGCGCCCAGCCGCTAAGAAGATAGCTCAATGCAATTAGACTCGTCGCGATTCCGACGAGCACAATGCTGGACATTCGCCAATCGCGTAACGCCCAACGCCCGTGTGAAATCTGCGATGACATGGCTCTTGTTCTAGCGGTGCAGGTATCTTCTGTGTTTCGCACGCGTCCCTTTAAGGCAACGTCGAGCCTAGCGCGCCCGAGTTAAGATACTTCTACCCAATGCGTTCGTAGTTTCCGCACTCTGGCGGAACTTCGTTTGGCAAGCGGCGCGCGTTGCAACGACTCAGATATGGTGCCCGCTTACCGGTTCGATGAAGCGGGCGGTCATGGCTTCCGGAACTCTACAGCGTTTCGACAGTCATCCCCTATACGACGCGCCCCCTATACGACACGCCCGGTGAAATCCGGGCGTTCCTCGTCGTGCGCAACGAGGCGCTGCGCCTGCCGTCGACGCTTCGTCATCATCGCGTGCCCGGCGTCAGCCGTTTCTTCGTCGTCGACAACGGCTCGACCGACGGCACGCTCGATCGTCTCGCGGGCCAGACCGATGTGCACGTCTTCGCCACCGCCGACAGCTACGCCGGCAGCGATTGGGGCGTGCACTGGATGAACGCCATGCTCTCTACCTGCTGCTCGACATGTACGCCGACCGCCCGGTCAGCGAAGCCGTGCACGATCCCGCCGGGTCGCTCATCGACACCTGCCGCTATTTCGACCCGGGCGATTACCGCGCGACCGAAATCACGCTCTGCCCTTATTCGGAGATCGACGGCGGCGTGCGCGAGCGCATCTTCCGCGCGGTGCAGGCGAACTACCACGCGCCGACCGTCAGCAAGGTGCCGCTGGTGCGCTACGCAAGGGCATGGCTTCTTCTACAGCACGCACATCCTCAGCCATGTCGCGACGGCGAAAGTCACCGGCGCGCTGCTACATTTCAAGTTCCTCAGCGACTTCCACGATCGCGTGGAGACGGAAGTGGCGCGCGGCGAGCACTACGACGGCGCGCGAATACCGCGCCTATCGCGATCTCATGCGCAAGCAGGGCAGTGTCAACTTCATGATCGACAGGTCCGTGCGTTTCGAGGACAGCGCGCGGCTCGTGCGCTTCGGCCTTATGCGCACGGAGGAGGCGCTCGAGCAATCGGTGCGCATGACGCGAGCCGCCCGCGCGCAGCAATCGGCGGCCGGACTCGCCTGAGCCGCCGCCTGCCGCCGCTGTCGGGCTGCCGCGTGCCGTTCACGCCGCCGCAATGCGTTGCGGCATCAAGCCCCGGGGATCGCCGTTCCTGACTGCTTGATTGCCGGGGGGGTTGGCGTCAGACTGTCCCGACCAACAAGAAAACAAAAACAGTTGGATAGGGAGGCGACAATGAAACTCATCCACAAGCTGGCGGGTATTGCCGTTGCGGCGGTGCTGCTCGCGCCGGCCGTGCAGGCGCAGACGTTCGTGCGCATGGTGTCGGGGCCGTCCGGCGGATCGTGGTATCCGCTCGGCGCCAAGATCATGCAGACGTTTCAGGACAACATCAAAGGCATCTCGACGTCGAACCAGCCGGGCGGCGGCATCTCCAACATCCTGGCGGTCAACGGCGGCGACGCCCAGATCGGCTGGTCTTATGGCCACACGACCTATAACGGTTACAAGGGCAAGGGCAAGTTCAAGAAGCCGAATCCGAACGTGCGCTACTTCGCCACGCTCTATCCGGCGATGTTCCAGGTGGCGGTGCGCAAGGACTCGCCGATCAAGTCCTTCGAGGACATGAAGGCCGCCCGCATCAGCCCCGGCAAGGCGAAGTGGACGGGCACGGCATTCGCCGAGTCGATCCTCAAGGCCTTCGGCATAAGCTTCGCCAGCATCAAGAAGAACGGCGGCGCGGTCTATCACGTCGACTACACCGAATCCGTGGCGCTGATGAAGGACAAGCACATCGACGTCTACATGGCCTCGACGTCGATGCCGCAGGCTTCCTTCATCGAGCTCGAACAGAGCCCCGGCATCCGCTTCATCGGGCTCTCCAAGAAGAAGCTCGACGAGATCGTCGCGGCCAACCCCGGCTATATCTCCAGCGTCATGCCCAAGGGCGTCTACAAGAGCATCGACCACGACGTCCTGACCCTCGGCATCGTCACCGACATGGTGGTGAGCAAGGACCTGCCGGACGACCTCGTCTACAAGATGTGCAAGGTGTTCTGGGCGCACCACGACGACTTCGCGCAGGTGAAGAAGATCTGGAACAAGGTCACGCTCAAGAATGCGCTCAAGGGTGCTGCCATTCCGGTCCATCCGGGCGCCAAGAAGTGCTACGACGAACTCGGCGTCAAGGGCTGACGGTTCGCCGTTGAGGAAACGCAACAGGGATGCCGGCGGCGCGCGCCGGCATCCATTCCACCGATTGCTCACCGCACGTCCTGATCCGCCGCAACACGGTTGCGGCGGCGGCGGGGCCGCGTCCCGAAAACCTCCGCCAAGAACGTTGATAAGAACGTTGGCGAGAGCTTTGACAAGAGCGTTGACATGAGCGCCGATACGCCCAAGCTGGTTTATCACGAGCAGCACGAGCTCGGCTTTCTCGAACGGCTGCTGCTCGGCAACGTCCAGGGCGCCGTCAAGGCGGTGCTGCTGGCCTCGACCGTCCTCGCCATCGCGCTTGCCATCTTCCATCTCTACGTCGCCGCGTTCGGTACGCCGGAGGGGCGCTCGTTCCGCTCCGTGCATCTGACCGTCATGCTGACGCTGGCGATCTTCATGTTCCCGCTATTCCGCGGCTCGATCCGCGAACCGCTGGTTGTCCCTGGCGACGCGCGCAACAAGCTGCGCATCCTCGGCTTCGGCATCGACCTCCTGCTGGTCGCGACGGTGATGGCCATCGAGGTCTACACCATCTGGGACATCGACGCGTTCCAGTTGCGCCTAGGCGACAAATATCTGCCGGATCTCGTCGTCGGCGGCATCCTGATCGTCATCGTGCTGGAAGCGACCCGCCGCGCCGTCGGCTGGGCCATGGTCTTGGTCACCGGCTTCTTCATCGTCCACACGCTGTTTTCCAACCATTTCTACGGCTTCTTCTTCGGCCCGCCGGTACGATTTCCGAAATTCATCGATAGCCTGTTCATGGCCAGCGACGGCCTGTTCGGCATTCCGTTGCACGTGGTCGCGACCTATATCGTGCTGTTCATCATCTTCGGCGCGGTGCTGATCCGCTCCGGCGCCGGCCGCTTCTTCATCGACCTCGCCGTCGCGCTGACCGGCCATCGCATCGGCGGGCCGGCGAAAGCCGCGGCCGTCGCGAGCGGTTTCATGGGAACGGTGTCGGGATCGGCGGTCGCCAACGTCGTGACGACTGGCTCGTTCACGATTCCGCTGATGAAGAACATCGGCTACCGCCCCAAGTTCGCCGCCGCCGTCGAGGCCTGCGCGTCGTCGGGCGGGCAGATCACGCCGCCGATCATGGGCGCCGCCGCCTTCATCATGGCCGAGTTCCTGGAGGTGCCGTTCAGCGTCATCATCGTCGCCGCGGCGATACCGGCTTTCCTCTACTTCGCCACCATCTATTTCATGGTGCATCTGGAAGCCGACAAGCACGGCATCGGCGCCATTCCGCGCGAGCAGTTGCCGCGGCTGGGCGAAACGCTGGCCGGCGGCTGGCACCTGCTGATCGCGCTCGCGGTGCTGGTCTATTTCCTGCTCGTCGGCTACACGCCGATGAAGTCGGCGATCTGGGGCCTGGGCGCGCTGTTCGCGTTGAGCTTCGTCAACAAGGGTACGCGCATGAGCCCGGTCGACCTGCTGGCGGCGCTGGAAGCGGGCATCCGCGCCACCGTGCCGGTCACCATCGCCTGCGCCTGCGCCGGCCTCATCATCGGCTCGGTGTTCGTGTCGGGCCTGGGGCTGAAGTTCACCCAGCAGGTGATCGAGATTTCCCACGGCAACCTGCTGGTGCTGCTGGCGCTGACCGGCGTGTCGGCCATCGTCCTCGGCATGGGCATCACCACCACCGCGGTCTATATCACCGTGGCGGCGCTGATCGTGCCGGCGCTGATCAAGAGCGGCATCGAGCCGATCGCCGCGCACATGTTCGCGTTCTATTTCGGCGTGGTGTCGGCGATCACCCCGCCGGTGGCACTGGCTTCGTTTGCGGCCGCGGCCATCGCCAAGACGCCGCCGATGGCGACGGCGGTGGAATCCACGCGCATCGGCATCGCCAAATACATCGTGCCGCTGGTGTTCGTGTACGATCCGTCGCTGCTGTTCGTCGGCCCGCTCTGGCTGACGGTGGTGTCGACCGCGCTGGCCATGAGCGGCCTCTGGGTGCTGTCGGTCGGCCTCGAAGGCTGGTACCGCGGCCCGATCAACATCGCGCAGCGGGTGGCGGCGCTGGTGGCGGCGATGCTGATCCTGCTGCCGCCGCTCGACAACATTGGCGATCTGCCGGGCTATGTCGCGGACGCCACCGGCGTGGTTCTGGCGGCCATCGTGCTGGCGCCGCGGATCATCAAGGCGCTCGGCGGCCAGACGGAAAGGCAGATCGCATGAGCCAGATCTTTCTCGGCAAACCGCTGCACTGGCTGCTGCTTGTTCTGGTTTGCGCCGGCCTGTGGGTCGCGGGCGACGAGCGGCTGCATCTCATTCACTTCGACGCCTTCATCGTCGCCCTGCTGGCGGTGACCGCGGTGTGCGTGCTGATCGTCCTGCGCGGCTATCGGCCCGGCGAGTGCATAACCCGCGACGCCATCCTGCCCGACGAAACCGAGGAGCGTTTCGGCGAGTAGGCTCGCGCGCGGCGTTTGGGCTCTGCGCCTCACACCACGAACGGCACCGGAGCCGCCCCTTGGCACGGTAGGGGTCACGGGCAAGAGGGCGCGGCAGGTGGTGTCCACGAGGCCCCCAGGGTGCAACATTGCCGGAATAGTGCTAGTTCCCCGGCCGCAATGACCGAGATCAGCAGCCCGGCCCGCGCCTCACGCGCGCGACGAAAGAAGCGCGACAATATGAGCGACGACATCCCCTTCAACAAGAAACTCGACCTCGCCCCCGAAACCGTGGACGAACCGGTGCCCGGCGTGCGCCGCATCATGTGCGACAATCCGAGCCCGTTCACCTTCAAGGGCACGATGAGCTACATCATCGGCCGCGGCAACGTCGCTATCGTCGATCCCGGCCCGGCCGACGAGCGCCACACGGCTGCGCTGCTCGACGCCGTCGCGGGCGAGACCGTCACCCACATCTTCGTCACCCACACCCACCGCGACCATTCACCGGCGGTGCCGGCGATCAAGTCGGTCACCGGCGCCACCGTCTACGCCGAGGGTCCGCACCGCGCCGCGCGGCCTTTGCACATCGGCGAGATGAACCCGCTCGATTCCAGCGGCGACCGCGATTTCATGCCGGACGTGCATCTGAAGGACGGCGAGATCGTCGAGGGCGACGGCTGGACCATCGAAGCGGTGACGACGCCGGGCCACACCGCCAACCACATGGCCTTCGCGCTGAAAGAGCAGAACGTGCTGTTCGCCGGCGATCACGTCATGGGCTGGGCGACCACCATCGTGGCGCCGCCCGACGGCGCCATGAGCGACTACATGGCCTCGCTCGACAAGCTCACCAGGCGCAGCGAGACGCTCTATCTGCCCGGCCATGGGCCCGTCATTCCCGACGCGCTGCGCTTCGTCAGTTATTACATCCTGCACCGCAAGGCGCGCGAAGCATCTATCCTGCACCGTCTCGGCAAGGGCGAGGCCGATATTCCATCGATCGTGCGCGCGATCTACATCGGCCTCGATCCGCGCCTCACCGGCGCCGCCGGCATGTCGGTGCTGGCGCACATGGAGGACCTGGTCGCGCGCGGGGCGGTCGCGACCGACGGCGAGCCGGCCATCGACGGCACCTACCGGCTGGCGGGCTAGCCTCCCTATCCCTCCCTCGCCTGCGGGGGAGGGTGGCTCGCGTCAGCGAGTCGGGTGAGGAGTGCTATCCGTTTGCCCGTGACCCCACCGTGATCGCGCGTTGCGCGATCGACCCTCCCTTTTCAGGGGAGGGATGGGAGCACGCGGTTCCGCTCGGGGACACATCAAAGGCGCTACCGCGTCTTCGGTTTGCGCGCGGGCTTGCGCTTCGGCTTGGGTTTCGGCAGCGCGGTCGTTTCCGGCAGCGGCACCAGCGTTTCCGGCCGCGCCGAGCTTACCGCATTATCGATGTCGTTGAGCAGCGCCATCACGCGCCGCGCGTTGGTACCAAAATCGTTGATGCCGTAGCGCGCGGCCGAGCGCACGTCGACGCGCGAGCCGATGCCGTCGTCGCTCACCCGGACCACCACATCGTCGGGAAAACCCATGATCGTCGTGCGCGCCACGGCTTCGATCGTGCCGTCGCGGTTGCCGATCGGCGGCATCTCGTCGACCACCTGCCACTTGCGCTTTTCGATCAGCTTCAGCGCTTCGTTGTAGGCGACCCGCGTCGACGCATCGAGTTCCAGCGGCACGATGTCGGGGTAGGCCTGTTCCTGCAAGCCTGCGAACTTCGCCGGATAGCTGTTCGTTCCGGGCCGGCGCAATTTGGCGAGCGCGCCGAAGGATGGCGGGTGCGCGGCGTCGGTGGTGATGTCGTTGATCACCGGCAGCTTAAAGGCGCGCACGCCGAGATAGCCGGGGTAGGCGAGTAGCAGTAGGCCCAGGAGCAGCCCGCCGACCGCGCGGCCGAGCCCGGGCAGGCCCTGGCGCCAAATCACCACGAAGGCGAGCAGGGCCGAGATCACCGCCAGCGCGGCGAACACCAGCGCGGCGCCGAAGGTCGCCAGCGCCGGCAGCACCTCCAACAGCCCGGTACGCACCACGACGATCGACAGCAGCACGACCGTCAGGGCGAACAGCGCGAAGCGCCACGACCAGAGGGCGAGCCGCGACATCGGCAGTTCCGGGAGGAGGGGGAGACGCAACATGCGTTTCTTATGGCGTAGGCGGTTAGCCGGCGCAAATCCGTTTCAGCGCCGCCCACTCGTGCGGCGTCAGCCAGGGGCGGACATGGCCCGGCGCGGCGAGCTTGTCGATGGCCCGGATACGGGCCTTGGTCTCGGGGTGGTCGAGCAAGAGGTCCATGCCCGGCTCGGTGGCGCCGCCGATCTTGCCGAGGATGACGCCCAGCGCCCGTGCGTCGCCGCCGGCCTTGTTCATCAGCCGCGCGCCATAGGCGTCGGCTGCTGTCTCCACCCGGCGAGAATAGGAAGAACGCAGCACACTCCTGGCCGCAATCACCACCGCGCCGCCGCCGACGAAATCGCCGAGCAGCATGCCGAACATCAGCGACAGCCCGCCCGCCTGCAGCACCGAGCGGGTGCCGTCGCGGTGCGCCACGTGACCGATCTCATGCGCGATGACGCCGGCGAGCTCGTCCGGGGTGTCGGCCTTGGCGATCAGTCCCTGGAACACGTCGATGCGCGCGCCCGGCAGCGCCATGGCGTTGGCCTCGGGCCGGCGCAGCACCGTCGCCGTCACCGGCAGCCGCAAGGCGGCGGACTGGTTCAGCCGTTTCATCATCTTACCGAGGGCGGCGGCGCCGGCGCGCTCGCGCGCGGCGTGGCCGCATTCGAAACCAGTGCCCAAGTTCTTGCGGTCGAGCAGGCCGCGCATCCGGGCGTCGATCGCGTCGCCGAGCTTGCGTTCCACCGACAGCGGCACCGCCGGCGTCAGCCCGTCGGCGATCACCGGCACCCCGAAGATGGCGACCGCCACCAGCGACGCGGTGGCGGCAATCGTCCAGAACACCACGCGCCAGCGCTGGCGGCGCTGGCGGCCGCCGGTGCGGTCGACGTATTCGGCGCGCCGGTCGATCTCGGCGGCGAGGACGGAATCGAAAACCTCCAGCCGCGCCAGCACCTCGTTGCCGCGCCGGCCGAGCCGCAGCACCTTGCCAGGCGCCGGCAGGCCTTCGGTTTCGTCGATGGGCCAATACGCCAGCAACTGCCCGTCGCGGCCGGCGATGCGCAGCCCGCCGGCATCGAGCGTCACCCAGGCATCGTGGCGCGCGCTGGTGACGCCGTCGAAATAGATCGCGCGGCCCGCATTCACCGCCGCTGCGTTCACAGCGTCCGCCATCGCTTGTCGCCATCTTGTTTGCGCATGATCTTATCCGAAAACCGGTGCCCACTTTTCGGGATCATGCGCTAGTAACCGCCTACGTTAAGCGCGTCGGCGAGGCCTTCGCCCAGCGCCGAGCTCGCCCGCCCGGTCGCCTTAACGCGCTCGAGCGCCGTCAGGCCCGAAAGGTGCAGCGATTCCATGACGAGCTGCCAGAGCGACAGCAGCACGGTGGCGCGGTAGGCGGTCGAGAAGCCGAGCGCGACGATGACGTAGCCGACGAGCAGGACGGCGATGGCGGCAAGCTCGCCGCCGGTGCCGTGGCCGGCTTGCGTCAGCCGGCCGATCGTCGCCAGCGCCGGCAGCGCGGCGATGGCGACAATGGCTGAGAACGCCAGCGCGTAGCCGAGAAAGCGCGCGTAGGCGCCGTAGACGTCGCGCATGCGCAACTTCGAGCGCAGCTCGATATCGCCGAAGCGCAGTCCCGACGCCCACCAGCGCAGCACGATTGCCTGGAACGCCGGGTAGAGCAGGGCAGCGGCGGTCACCGCCACGCTGCCCATCAACATGGCGAAGGCGACCACCATGCCGAAGCCGGAATTGCTGCCTTCCAGCCGCGCCATCATGTCGTCTCCGCCCTGGTTGAGCGTGTCGGCGAGCGCCTGCCAGTTGACGGCGTCGATGAAGGTGTAAACCGTCAGCAGCAACGGCCCGATCACCAAGAGCCATATCGGGAAGCCGCGCAGCAGCAGGCCGATGCCGCGCCCCTCGAAGCGGCCGGCGAGATCGCCGTACCAAGTGTTCGTCATCTTGTAGCGCTCCAGGCTCGCGAGCTGGAACGGATAGGCGAGCCCGAAGGTGAGAATCGTCAGCGCCCACCAGCCGACGGCGCGGAAGGCATAACCCCAGGCCGAGCCGCTTTGATGGAAGCGCAGGCCCCGATAGACGGTGCGGGTCAGCCGGTAACGCCGCGCGCGGTATATCGCGTATTGTCCGAGCAGGAACAGCGCCAGGAAGGCGATCAGCCCGGAGACTTGGCCCACGGGCCCGAGCTCGAGCGCACCGACGAAGAAGCCGGCATAAAGCGGGATCAACAGCGCCACCGCGACCAGGAAGCCAAGCAGTAGTTCCAGCGCCGTGCCGGCGTATTCGAGGCTCTCGCCGGCGATTTCCGTGTTGGTCCACAGGAAGCGGCGCACGTCGGTCATCAGCCAGAAGCGGTAGATGCCGAGCGTCAAGATCAGCAGCACGGCGCCGCGCACGAGCAGCCGCCAATAGTTTCGGCGCGCCCCCAGGAACCGCACGGCGCCGATCGCCACGGTTTCCTCGCCATCCCCGCTGGTCATGAGCTTCTGGATAGGCCGAAGCCGGGGGCGGGGCAATCGCGCTCTTGCCGCATCGCGCCGCCGGCGCGCGCCTTGGCCCGCCGTTGGCGCGCAAGCCTTTGCCGGCGTTTTCGAATTCAATTCCCCGATGATAAAGGTGGATTGGCCGAAGGGCGGGCCGATCGAACGCGCCCGGGCGGTGCTGAAAGAGCCATTCGACCGACATGGCGCGCGAACACGACAGTGGCCAAGGCAATGGCGAAGAATCGGCGCTCGCCGGCGCCGCGGTTCACAAGCTCTGGCGTGCGGGCGCGGTTGTCGCTGCGGTGCTGGTTGTGGTCGCCGTCCTGCTGGCGTTCGGCTGGCGCGACCAGGTCTCGCTCGAATCCCTCATCCGTCACCGCGCCATGCTGGTTGCGCTGGTGGCCGCGCATCCGTTCACCGCGCTGGCCAGCTTCGTCGTCATCTACGCGCTGGCCGCAGGTATGGCGCTGCCGGGCGTGGTCTTTCTCACCATCGGCGGCGGCGCCGTGTTCGGCGGCCTCATCGGCGGGCTCGCCGCCATGGTGGGGGCCACTGCCGGCGCCACCGCGGTGTTCGCGATCGGCAAGACGCTGTTGCGCCGCCCGGCCATGCGCCGGCTTGGGCCGCAGGCGCGCCGCTTCGCCGCCGGCTTCCGCAGCGGCGCGTTCAACTATCTCTTGTTCATCCGGCTGGTGCCGATCTTCCCGTTCACGCTCGGCAACCTGTTGCCGGCGTTGAGCGGCATGCGGCTCATGCCGTTCGTTGCCGCCACCTTCTTCGGCATCGCGCCGATGACGCTGGCGATCGCGTTCTTCGGTGCCGGCCTCGACAGCGCGCTCGGCGCGGAGCTCGAAAGCTATCGCGCCTGTGTCGCGGCCGGCGGCAAGGCTTGCGCGCTGGCCTTCAGCATCTGGATGGCGGTGACGCCGCAGCTTCTCGGCGGCTTGCTGGCGCTGGGCCTCGCCGCGCTGTTGCCGGTGGCGATCCGGCGCTACCGCAAGCGGCGCGGCTACACGGTGCGTTAGGGAGGGTGATCCAAACTCCGTTCATTCCCGCGGAAGCGGGAATCCAGTCTTTGCAACTGAATCAATGCCAGTCGCTCTG
>JARRQH010000068.1:0-11810 GCA_037381985.1 Pseudolabrys sp. | reverse complement strand
GCCTCAGCGTCAGGCCGAGTGTCGCCGGCGCGACCGGTGTCGGCACTCGCGCTTGCGCCGCGGCCAACGTCGCGTCGCGGGCGCTGGCGCCGGGGGCAAGCGTCAGCTCGGCTTGCCCGCGCGCCGGCACGCACAGCTTGGCGCAGATGGCGTAGTTGACCTTCACGTGCAGCGTGACCGGCTTCCCCGGTGTCTTCGGTGTTACGCGCACAGGGAAGATCACGCGGTTCTTGTAGCCCAGCGTATTGCCGGTCTCGTCGGTATAGAGGTGCGGCGCCGGATAGGACACCTTGGCGGCGGCGAGATTGCGCGATCCGGAAAAATCGAAGCGCGGCGGTAGGCCGGAATCGCCCGGATAGCGCCAGTAGGTATGCCAGCCCGGCGCGAGTTTGAGTTCGATGCCGGCGAGCAGGGTCTTGGCGTCCGGCTTGGCGGCGCCGGCGATCAGGCGCATGGCGGCATGGCTCTCGCGCGCCCAGGCCGAGGCGTCGGCGGCGTGTGCCGGCGCCGCGGCGGCCGCAAATACCGCGCAGGCCACGGCAAGCACCATCTGGCAAATCAGCGTTCCGTGCCTATGTCCTATCATGAGTTCTGCTCTAATCGGTACGAAGGCGCCGCGCCACTGAATTGATCGTGAGCACGGGGTGAATGAAATACGTGCACGGCGTGGGCTTTTGCCATATTTGGCGGCCCAAAATATGACAGCCGCCGATTGAAACTGCGGCATTCGTATCGTTTGCAAAAAGGTGTCTATGAGCTACCCTTGTCCGTCATGAAGATCACCAGCAAAGCGCCCGAACCGGCCGGCCGCGGCTATCTCGACGGCCAGATGCTGATCGCCATGCCGGCGATGAACGACGAGCGTTTCGCCCGCACGCTGATCTATGTTTGCGCGCATTCGAGCGAAGGCGCCATGGGCATCGTGGTCAACCAGCGAGCGCGGAACATCAAGTTCCCCGATCTTCTGGTTCAGCTCGAGGTGATCCCGGCGAGCGAGCGCATCGAGTTGCCGACGCGCGCCGAGGACATGGAGGTGCTGAAAGGCGGGCCGGTCGAGACCGGGCGCGGCTTCGTGCTGCATTCCGCCGACTTCTTCATCGAGAACTCGACGCTGCCGATCGACGAGGGCATTTGCCTCACCGCCACCCTCGATATCCTTAAGGCGATCGCGGACGGCGACGGGCCGCACGAAGCGGTGCTCGCGCTCGGTTATGCCGGCTGGGCGCCCGGCCAGTTGGAGCAGGAGATCCAGCAGAACGGCTGGCTGCACTGCGAGGCTGACCCCGAACTGATCTTCGGCACCGACATCGAGGGCAAGTACGCGCGCGCGCTCGGCAAGCTCGGCATCGACCTCGCCATGCTCTCCAACGAAGCCGGCCACGCCTAGATACCCGTATCCATTCGTCCCCGTCTTTACAGGAATAAACTCCAGTGGGGGCCAGGTGCGAAGCCGTTGACGACGATTCCGGCGGCTGGATTCCCGCTTGCGCGGGAATGAGCGGCGTTGCGTTTCAGCGCGCCATTTCCAGGCGGTCGCCGGCCAACAACTCGCTCGCGTCCTCAGCGCTCATCGGCTCGCCGAAGGCATAGCCTTGCGCGTATTCGCAGCCGAGTTGGTAGAGCTCGACCGCGTCGGAATCGCTCTCGGCGCCTTCCGCCACCACGTCCATGCCGAGGTCGTGCGCGAGCGAGATAATCGAGCGCAGGATCACCGGTCGCGTGCCGCGCGCGGTGGTGCGCACGAACGACTTGTCGATCTTGATGGTGTCGAACGGGAAGCGCTGCAGATAGGCGAGCGATGAATGGCCGGTGCCGAAATCGTCGAGCGATAGGCCGGCGCCGAGCTCGCGGATGCGGGTCAGCATCTGCGCGGCGTGTTCGGGGTTCTCCATCACCAGCGACTCGGTGATCTCGAGCTTGAGCGTGCCGCGCGAGAGTGCCGTGCGCGCCAGCACGCTGCGCAGGTCCTGGATCAGGTCGTGGCGCAGCAATTGCCGTGACGAGACGTTGACGCTGACGGACAGCGGCTCGCGGCCGCGCGTGTTTGCGTGCCAGGTCGCGAGCTGGCGCGCGGCGCGGTCCAGCACGAACAGGCCGAGGTCGACGATGAGCCCGATCTCTTCGGCGATGGAGATGAATTCCGCCGGCGACAGCCGGCCCATCTTGGGATGGTCCCAGCGCGCCAGCGCCTCGAAGCCGGCGATCATGCGGTCTTCCAGCCGGATGATCGGCTGGTAGAGCACCTTGATCTCATGGCGTTCGATCGCCCGGCGCAACTCGGATTCGAGCGCCAGTCGGTCGGTCTTGCGCGCGCGCATTGCCGGCTTGAAGATTTCGATGCGGTCACCGCCGACGCGCTTGGCGTGGTACATCGCAAGCTCGGCGTCCTTGAGTACTTCCTCGGGCCGGTGCGGCTGGGTGTCGGCGAGCGCGAGGCCGAACGAGGCGGTCAGGAATATCTCGCGGTCGTTGAAGGCGATGGGCGCACGTAAGGTTCGGCGCAGGGTCTCCGCGAAGGCGACGATGCGCGCGGGTTCGCTTTCCGACGTCAGGATGAGCGCAAACTCGTCGCCCTGCAGGCGCGCCAGTGTGTCCTGGGGCTTGAGCAGGCGGCTAAGCCTTCGCGCGGTGGTGAGCAGGATGGAATCGCCCACCGCCATGCCGACGGAATCGTTGACCTGCTTGAAGCGGTCGATGTCGATGACCAGGACGGTCGGCCGGATCTGCGCGTCGTCCGAGCGGGCGAAGGCGAAGGTCGCCTCCATGCGATCGAGGAACAGTTCGCGGTTGGGCAGGCCGGTGAGGTTGTCGTGCACCGCGTCGAACAGCAGCCGCTCTTCCGCGTTCTTGAATTCGGTGACGTCGGTGACGGTGCCGACCAGGCGCACCACCTCGCCGTCGGAGCCCACCACCGGGCGCGCTTTGAGCGCGAACCAGACGTAGTGGCCGTCATTGGCGCGCAGGCGGAAGTCCTGGGTCAGCCGGCCGCGCCGCTGCTCCACCACGCTGTCGAGCGCGGCGCGGAAGCGGTCGCGGTCGAGCGGATGCAGCACTTCGAGCCAACTCGCCGCCGGGCCTTCCAGCGTGCCGCGCTTGAGGCCCAGCACGTGCTCGGTCTCGGGGCTAGTGAACACCTTGTCGGCGGAAACGTCCCAGTCCCAGATCATGTCGCCGGCGCCGGTGAGCGCGAGCGCGCGGCGCTCGACGTCGCTGACGATGCCGTGGGTAATGCCGCCGGCAAAGGCATGCTGCATCACCGTGAAGCCGATTAGCATCACGATCAGCACCAGGCCGCCGAGCAGCGCCGGGGCGATGATGTCGTTGGTGACCACGCCGGTGACCGCGAGGCCGGCGCCGAAGGTCCACGCCACCAGCAGCACCCAGGTCGGGATCAGCAGCACTGCGCGGTCGTAGCCGTGGGTCGAGAGATAGATGACGAGCGCCAGGCCCAGCACCGCGATGCCGGCCAGCGATATGCGCGCGATGCCGGAGGCGATCGCCGGATCGAACACCGCGACGCCGACGAGGGCGGCGAGCGCCGCCAGCCACGCGATGGTGATATGGGCGTAGCGCACGTGCCAGCGCGACAGGTTGAGATAGGCGAACAGGAACACCAGCAGGGTCGCCGACAGGATTGCCTCGCCGCTCGCGCGCCAGATGCGTTCGACGCCGGCCGACATGTCGAACACCTTGCCCCAGAAACCGAAGTCGATGCCGATATAGATCAGCACCGCCCAGCCGAGCGCGGCGGCGGCCGGAAACATCACCGAGCCTTTCACCACGAACAGGATGGTGAGGAACAGCGCCAACAGGCCGGCGATGCCGATAACGATGCCGTAGTAGAGTGTGAAGGAGTTGACGTTGTCCTTGTAGGCGTCGGGGTTCCACAGATAGATCTGCGGCAGCTTGTCGGAGCGCAGCTCCGTCACAAAGGTGATGACGGTACCGGGGTCGAGCGTGACGCGGAAGATGTCGGCGCTGTTGCTGGCGAGACGCACGGGCCGGTCGCCCGAGCTCGGCGTGATGGCGGCGACGCGCGCCAGCCCCAGGTCGGGCCAGAACAGGCCGGAGCCGACCATGCGGTAATGCGGCACGACGATCAGCCGGTCGATCTGCTCGTCGCTGTTGTTGGTGAGCGCGAACACCGCCCAGTTGGTATCGTGCTCGCGGGCGCGCACCTCGATGCGGCGCACGATGCCGTCCGGTCCGGGAGCGGTGGAGACCTGGATGCGGTCGTGGTCGGTATGCACCAACTGGGTGGCGGTGGTGAGGTCGATCGCGGGCACGTTGATGCGCACGTTGACCGCTTCCACGGCCCGCGCGGCGCCTGCGCCCATGAAGGGCAGGACAAGCGCGAATGCAACCGCGGCGGCCCTGACCCAGCGTCTCACGATCAAATCACATCCCCCGCGCGCGGCCCACGCCGATCCGGTGTCGGCGGTGCGCTCAACAAGCAACCCCGTTTTGCCTCCAATAGCGCCGACATTGCGCCGATTTCGCGGCCCGCGGGGGGTTGCATCCCCTGGGCAAGGTATCGGTCTGGGTGGTCCGGGGGCAAGTCTCGGCGCCGTTCCCTTAAACCGCCAACACGATCTTGCCGATATGGGCGCTGGATTCCATCAGCGCGTGTGCTTGCGCCGCCTCCTTCAACGGGAAGGCCTTGTACATGACCGGCTTGACCTTGCCGGCCACGATCAGCGGCAGCGCGTTGTCCTCGACCGCCGTGGCGATGGCCGCCTTGTCGGCATTCGAGCGCGAGCGCAGCGTCGAGCCGGTGTGGTGCAGGCGCTTGAGCATCAGCCGCATGAAATTGACCTCGGCCTTGGGGCTGGCCATGAAGGCGATCTGCACGATGCGGCCTTCCACCGCCGCCGCCTCGTAGTTGCGACCGATATAGTCGCCGCCCACCATGTCGAGGATGACGTTGGCGCCCTTGCCGTCGGTGGCGGTCTTCACTTCGGCGACGAAGTCTTGCGTCTTGTAGTTCACCGCCACGTCGGCGCCGAGCTTGCGGCAGGCTTCGCATTTGTCGTCCGAGCCCGCGGTGGCGATGACGCGCGCGCCGAATGCCTTGGCCAGTTGGATCGCGGTGGTGCCGATGCCGGACGTGCCGCCGTGCACCAGGAGCGTCTCGCCGACCTGCAAGGCGCCGCGCTGGAACACGTTGTGCCAGACGGTGAAGAAGGTCTCCGGCACTGCGGCCGCTTCTTCCATGGTGAGGCCGTCGACCGCCATGGCGTGGCTGGCATTGGCGACGCAGTATTCGGCGTAGCCGCCGCCGGAGACGAGCGCCATCACGCGATCGCCGACCTTCCAGCGCGTAACGCCGGCGCCGAGGGCGGCAACCTCGCCGGCGATTTCGAGACCAGGAATGTCGGAAGCGCCGGGCGGCGGCGGATAGAGGCCCTTGCGCTGCATGACGTCGGGGCGGTTGACGCCGGCGGCTGCGACCTTGACCAAAATCTCACCTTCGCCGGGCGCGGGAACCGGGCGTTCTTCCGGTATCAACGCTTCCGGGCCGCCGGGTGTCTTGATGCCGATGGCGGTCATGCGGGCGGGAAGGGTGGCCATGAAATCCTCAAACGTTTTCGGGTCTTGTCTCGGGTCTTGCAGGAAGCGCGCCGGGCGCGAAAGGGCCCACGCGGGCGGCCCTTGTTTAGGGGGCTCGCCGCGGTGTGACAAGGCGGGCCATGACGCGTAGGAATCGGTGAGACGGGGCGAAGTCAAGTTGGGTCGAGGGAGGAACGTGCCATGGGCATTTTCGACGACGACGATCAACCGACGCGGAAGGTTACTCACGAGATCGGGCAGGATTTGACGCTGTTGTCGGTCGAAGAACTGAGCGCACGCATTCGGCTTCTGCAAGACGAGATCACGCGGTTGGAAGCCGACATCGCATCGAAGCGTGCGACGCGCGCCGCCGCCGATCAAGTCTTCAAGCGTTAACCATACAGGTCACGAAAAAGGTGTCGGGGTAGGTCAGCGTCAACAAAAAATCACGCAATTGAACCGCTGACTTAAGCCAGCATTAAGCTTTCTCGTTCATTACTATACGCGTCCATCTTCATGGACATGAGTGGCTCCTGTCCACTCTGTTTGACGCCTCCCTGTTATCACCTTCGAGCCGCCGGCAACGGCGGCTCCTTTTTTTGTCCCGTTTTGGGTCAACGCCGGCGCCATGTCACGCGCGCCGGCGTTAACGCTTTGCGACAACTATGTCTTAAGGAATGCGGCCGCCGCTCTGGACAGGACGGGGTCGGACGCGCGATGCTAACGACCTGTTAACGAGAGGCGCGCTGCTCCCTGCCTTTCGTGCGTTGCTCAAAGCGTACCGGTGAGGCGTAGCGTCATGTCCGAGAAATCGTACAGCGATTTTCAACCCGTGTCGTTCGGCGAGCGGCTCGCCAATTCGCAGGCCTTTGCCGATCTGTTCCGTGAGGGCATGGGCCTAGTGGAAGAAACCGCCACCTATCTCGACGGTCCCGGCCGGCAGGAATCCAAGACGCTCGCGCGCGCGGCTTCGCTCGCATACGCTACCGAGAGCATGCGCTTGACCACGCGGCTGATGCAGCTCGCGTCATGGCTGCTGCTGCATCGGGCGGTGAAGGAAGGCGAGATGTCGCTCGCCCAGGCCAACAAAGAGAAGGGCAAGGTCAAGCTCTCGGCCAACGATCATCACGACGCCAACAACATCGAGCTGTTGCCGGAAACGCTGCGCGAGTTGATCGCGCGCGCGCAGGAGCTCAACGGTAAGATCCGCCGGCTCGACGCCAACATGCACAACCGCGCGATGCCCGCGCAGGCGGCCATGGCCAATCCGGTCGAGCATCAGCTCGGGCTGTTGAAGGCCGCCTTCGGCGCCGAGAGCGCCTGACGACACCAGCCCTATTACCGTCATCCTGAGGTGCCCGCGCAGAGCGCGAGCCTCGAAGGATGGCGGCCGTTACCCTTCGAGGCTCGCGTGCTTGCGCACGCTCACACCTCAGGGTGACGGCGAGACAAAAACAAAAAGCCCCGCGCGGGACGCGCGGGGCTCTTGTGTTCGGAACCCTGAGGTCCGCTTACTTCTTCTCGCCCAGGAAGCCCGAGAACTTCTTCTGGAAGCGCGACACGCGGCCGCCACGGTCCATGAGGTGCTGCTGGCCGCCGGTCCAGGCCGGGTGCGAGGTCGGGTCGATGTCGAGGGTCAGCACGTCGCCCTCCGCGCCCCAGGTGGAGCGGGTGGTGAATTCGCTGCCGTCGGTCATCTTCACCGTAATGGTGTGATAATCGGGGTGAATCTCGGCTTTCATCGTCGTTTTCGCTATCTTTTCGAGGGTTTTCGGGGGCGGCAAACGCGCCGGGCGCCGGAAAGTGCCTGTTTCGCCGCGCTCTATATAGGAGCGGCGGCCGAACGGCAAGCGGGGCATGCCAATTGGCGGGCCCACTGGGGCCAATCTGTAGCCAGTCGAGCCACAGGCTCAGGCGCGTGATTCACGGCCATGGAACACGCGCAGGATCACGAGCCGCTCACCGTCGACGCGGTATTGGATGACATAGGCGGCGTTCAGCACCTGCGTCACAAGCTGCCGGTAGCGCTCATGGCCAGCAATGAGACGGCCAAGCAGGGGCCGGTCGGCGAGGATGTCGGCCTTTTCGCTGATCTCGCGCGCCACCACGCGGGCGAGCGCCGGATAGTGTCCATGCAAAAAAGCAGCGAAGCGATCGAGGTCGGCGAGAGCGTCGGCCGACCATTCAATCTTCCTTCATCGCTCAGACCAAGGCCGAAACTCCAGCGTGCCCCAGCTGCGAAGCCAGCGCTCGACCTCGTCGTTCGGGATGGTCTTCTCGCCAGATTCGATCGCGGCCCAGCGACGGTCGAGTTCGGCGATGGCCACGTCGTCGATGGCGAACGGGAGCAGCTCGGAAACGAGCTCGGACACGCTTACGCCGCGTTCCGCCGCGCGTGCCTTGAGCGCGGAAGCGGTGGTGCTGTCGACTTCGATGGTCTCGGTCTTGGCGCTCATGCCGGAAGGATAGTGAGCCGCGGCGACCGCGGTCAAGGTCCGTTATCCGCCGCTCAGCCTTCGATCCCCCAGCGCATCCGGTTCACCGGCAACCCCGACACCGGGTTCTCGGCTTCGCCCGCGTAGGCAAAGCCGTTCTTCTCGTAGAAGCGGATGGCGCGCAGGTTGTCCTTGTTGACCAGCAGCTCGAGCCCGTCCGGCGACAGCCGCTTGGCCTCGTCGAGCAGCGCGGTGGCGACCCCCGAGCCCCAGAATTCCGGCGCCACCACGAGTTGGTCGAGATAGCGCGTCTTGGGGTCGACGGTGACGAAACCGGTCAGCTTGCCGCCGACGTTGGCCAATATCACGTGCGCGACCGGCACCAGCTCCTGCTTCCAGCGCTCGCGCCACCACGCCTGCCGCGCGTTGAAGTCGATCTGCGGAAAGTGATGCGCCCAGGTGCGCCGCCACAGCTCGATGGCTGCGTCTTCGTCGCTGTCGGCATAGGGGCGCAGAGCGGGGGTGGTCATGATGGGCTTATCGTAATCGTTGAATCGATAGGTGTCTTGATGCGATGCAATACGCGCGCCAGAACGCCGGCGCGACAATTTCGGCTGAAAGCGAGACCGGCGCGCCAAGCGCCAGGCTAGATCTACCGCTCCGTCAGCTTGAACTCGATGCGGCGGTTGCGGCGATAGGCGTCGGGCGTGTCGCCGGTCGCGATCGGGTCATATTCGCCGAAGCCCGCGGCCACCAGCCGCTGCGGCTCGACGCCCTTGCTGATGAGGTACTTTACCACCGACAGCGCGCGCGCCGTCGACAGGTCCCAGTTCGACTTGAACGGACCACCGGTGATCGGCCGCTTGTCGGTGTGGCCGTCGACCCGCATGATCCAGGGAATATTCGACGGGATTTCCTTCTGCAGGCCGACCACCGCGCCGGCGACCTTGTCGAGCTCAGTCTGGCCTTCCGGCTTGAGCGTGGCGCTGTTGGTGTCGAAGAACACCTCGGACTGCAGGACGAAGCGGTCGCCGACGATGCGGAAGTCGGGTCGGTCGCCGAGGATCTGGCGCAGCTTGCCGAAGAACTCGGAGCGGTAGCCCTTCAACTCGCGTACCTTTTCGGCAAGCGCCAGGTTGAGCCGCTGGCCGAGCTCGGTGATGCGGCTCTGCGCCGTCTTGTTCTTCGTTTCCGACAGATCGAGCGCGCTCTGCACTTCCGCCAACTGCCGGCGCAGCGCGGCGATCTGCTGGTTGAGCACCTCAACCTGGGCCAGCGCGTTGGCGGTGATGTTCCTCTGTTTGGAAAGCTGGTTGGAGAGCGCGCCGATCTTGTCGTTGGCCGCGGACGCGCCCTGGCCGGCGCCCTCGTACAGGTTCTTGTACTTCTCGCTCTCGCCCTGCGCGGTGGCGAGCGAAGCGCGCAAGGTCGCGAGTTGGTCCTGCAGGTCGCTCTTGCTTGTTTTCTCCATCGACAGCAAGTCGGTGAGCTGAGCGATCTGGGTCTTGAGGCGGTCGAGCGCGGTGTCTTTGCCCTGCACTTCCTGTTGCAGATAGAACTGCACCACGACGAACACGGTCAGGATGAAGATGATGCTGAGGATCAGCGTCGACAGCGCGTCGACGAAGCCCGGCCAGTAGTTCATGGAGCCGCTGTCGCCGCGGCGCGATCGTGCACGGGCCATGAGCGTCTACTCTCTACCTCTCTCCCGTCATCCTGAGGTGCGACCCGCGCAAGAGCGGGGGGAGCCTCGAAGGATGACGGCCTCTGCGCATTTGCCCGTCATCCTTCGATGGCCGCGTTCCGAGGCCACCTCAGGATGACGGCGAGGGGTCACCGGTTCACGTTCTCGCGCACCATGATCTCCAGGAGCCGCTTGATCTCGCGCTGCTGTTCGGCCTGCGCGTCGACCCAGTCGCGGATCATCTGCTGCTCGGTGCGCATGTGGTGCACCAGTCCTTGGATCGCCTCCGCCAGGTTCGACATGGCGCCGGAGGCGGCCTTGCTGCCGCCGGCTTCGGTTACCGTCTCGCGCAGCTTGTCGAGCGCGGCGCGGATCTCGCCGCCGGCGCCGACCGCCGCGCCGCTGACGGGCTCGGCGCCGCTGTCGTAGACGGTGGTCGAGAGCCAGTCTTCCAACTCGGTGTAGAAGCGGTTCTGCGCCTGGCTCGACTGCAGATCGAGGAAGCCGAGGATCAACGAGCCGGCAAGGCCGAACAGCGACGACGAAAACGAAATCCCCATGCCGCCGAGCGGGGCGGCGAGGCCCTGACGCAGCGAGTCGAACATGCTGCCGGCGTCGCCGGTCGCTTTCAGCCCCTGGATGACGTTGCCGACCGAGCTCACTGTTTCGATCAGGCCCCAGAAGGTGCCGAGCAGGCCGAGGAAAACCAGAAGCCCGGTCATGTAGCGCGAGATATCGCGGGCCTCGTCGAGGCGGGTGGCGATGGAATCGAGGATGCCGCGCATCAACTGCGACGACATGGCCATGCGGCCCATGCGGCTGCCAAGGATCGCCGCCATCGGCGCCAGCAGCACCGGCGGGCGCTCCACGGTGAGGCCGGGGTCGGCGAGGCGGAAATTGTTGACCCAGGAAATTTCCGGGTACAGCCGGATCACCTGCCGGAACGACAGGATGATACCGATGGCCAGCACCGCCAGGATCAGGGCGTTCAGGCTCGGATTGGCCATGAACGCCACCTGCACCTGGCTGTGCAGCACGAAAGCGACCAGCCCGCCCAGCACCACGAAGACGAGCATCCGGAACAAAAAGATGCGGGGCGAGGATAATTTGAGCGGATCGAGGTCTTTTGCCATGTGGTTCAGGATCACGCCGGCCCAGGGAAATATGCCGAATCAATATGGCACAGACGCGTGACGAGTAAAAACCAAGCTGCCCTATGGGGCACCATAAAACCACCGATTGAGTTCAAAATACGATGGTTACCTTAACCCGGGCGCTCACCCCAGGGGCCGGCCCTCAGTCCCGGGCGACCGCGCGCAGCACGCGTAGGATTTCTTTCTGGATGACCTCGTTGCCGGCCACCACGTTGCCGTTGGCGATCATCGCGTCGCCGCCGTCGCAATCGGAGACGTAGCCGCCGGCCTCGCGCACCAGGATCAGCCCCGCAGCCATGTCCCAGGGGTGGATGTCGCGCTCCCAGTAGCCGTCGATGCGGCCGGCCGCCACCCCGGCGAGATCGAGCGCGGCCGCGCCAAAGCGCCGCAGGCCCGCCACCTGCTCCTGCAGGGCCCCGGTTTCCTTCTTGCCGAGCGGGATATTGGGCCGGCCGCGGTGGGGCAGGCCGCAGGCGATCACGGCGTTGCCGAGCGTCTTGCGGTTGGCGACCCGGATGCGCTGGTCGTTCAGGAAGGCGCCCTTGCCGCGCTCGGCGAGAAACATCTCCTCGGTGGCCGGATTGTAGACCAGCCCCGCCACCATCGTCCCCTCGCGCTCCAGGCCGATAGAGATGCCGAACTGGGGGATGCCGTGCAGGAAGTTGGTGGTGCCGTCGAGCGGATCGACGATCCAGGTATGGGTCTTGTCGGCGCCTTCGCGGCGGCCGCCTTCCTCGCCTAGGAAGCCGTAGCCAGGCCGCGCCTTGCTGAGCTCCTGGTAGAGGGTCTCCTCGGCGCGGCGGTCGGCGGCGGTGACGAAATTGGCCGGTCCCTTGAGCGAAACCTGCAGCTTCTCGACCTCGCCGAAATCGCGCTTGAGGGCGCGGCCGGCCTTGCGGGCGGCGGCGATCATGACGTTGAGCAGGGCGGAATGGGCCATGTTTTTCTTTCTTGATCCCTCCCCCGACAGGGGAGTGGCCGCGCGTT
>JARRQH010000067.1:0-11848 GCA_037381985.1 Pseudolabrys sp. | reverse complement strand
GCCGCTGATCTTCACGCTCTCGGTCGTCGCCATCGTCTACACCTCGCTGGTGGCGCTGATGCAGCAGGACGTGAAGAAGCTGATCGCCTATTCCTCGGTCGCGCACATGGGCTTCGTCACCATGGGTATTTTCGCGGCCACGACCCAAGGCGTCGCCGGCGGCATCTTCCAGATGATCTCGCACGGCCTCGTGTCGGGTGCGCTCTTCCTCTGCGTCGGCGTGGTCTACGACCGCATGCACACCCGCGAGATCGCCGTCTACGGCGGCCTGGTGAACCGCATGCCGCTTTACGCCGGCATCTTCATGCTGTTCACCATGGCGAATGTCGGCTTGCCGGGCACCTCCGGTTTCGTCGGTGAGTTCCTGTCGCTGCTCGGCACCTTCAAGATCAACACCTCGGTCGCCACCATCGCGACCCTCGGCGTCATCCTGTCGGCCTGCTACGCGCTGTGGCTCTATCGCAAGATCATTTTCGGGCCGTTGAAGCCCGCGATGGAAGGTATCAAGGACATCGGCTGGCGCGAGGGGCTGATCTTCGCGCCGCTGGTGGCGCTGACCATCCTGTTCGGCGTCGCGCCCAACCTGGTGCTGAACATGTCGTCGGCCTCGGTCGACCATCTGCTCGCCCGCTACGAGCAGGGGGTGAAGGCAGCGCAAGCCGATGAGGCCGCCGCCAAGCTGGCGCAGGCGGCCGGCCCGACCGCCCGTGACGTCAAAATCGTGAGTGTTGCCCGATGAACGAGATCACTACCCTTCACGGGCTGATGCCAATCCTGCCGGAGCTGGTGCTCGGCGTCGGCGCCATGGTGCTGCTGATGATCGGCGTCGCCGGCGGCGAGCGCAACTCGGGCTTTGTCAACGGCCTCGCCGTCCTGGTGTTGGTCGCGGCCGGTGTGGTGCTCATTGGTTTGCCGGCCGGACGCTACACCATGTTCGGCGGCAGCTTCGTGCTCGATGACTACGCGCGTTACCTGAAGATCCTGGCGCTGGTTGGCTCGGCCGGCGCGCTGCTGCTGTCGATGGACTATCTCAAGGTCGAGAAGCAGCAGAAGTTCGAATACGGCGCGCTGTTCCTGCTGTCGACGCTCGGCATGATGCTGTTGATCTCGGCGGCCGACCTCATCGCGCTCTATCTCGGTCTCGAGCTGATGTCGCTCGCGCTCTACGTCGTCGCCGCCTTCAACCGCGACAGCGCCAAGTCGACGGAAGCGGGCCTGAAGTATTTCGTGCTCGGCGCGCTGTCGTCGGGCATGCTGCTCTACGGCGCCTCGCTCATCTACGGCTTCACCGGGACGGTCAGCTTCACCGGCATCGCCAAAGCGACCCACGCCGGCGCCTCGATCGGTTTGGTATTCGGGCTCGTGTTCCTGTTCGTCGGCTTCTGCTTCAAGATCTCGGCGGTGCCGTTCCACATGTGGACGCCCGACGTCTACGAGGGCGCACCGACGCCGGTCACCGCGTTTTTCGCCTCGGCGCCGAAGGTCGCAGGCATGGCAATCTTCGCTCGCGCCTCCATCATGGCGTTCCCGGGGATAACCCACGAGTGGCAGCAGATCGTCGTCTTCGTTTCCATCGCCTCCATGGCGCTCGGCGCCTTTGCCGCCATCGGCCAGCGCAACATCAAGCGGCTCTTGGCCTATTCCTCGATCGGCCACATGGGCTTCGCGCTGGTGGGGCTTGCCGCCGGAACTCAGGCTGGCATCCAGGGCATGCTGATCTACATGGCGATTTACGTCACGATGACGCTCGGCACCTTCGCCGTGGTGCTCAGCATGCGGCGTGACGACGGGCAGCCTGTGGAGAGCATTGCCGATCTCGCGGGGCTCTGGAGCACGCACCCGACGACTGCGCTGTTTCTATTGATCCTGATGTTCTCGCTCGCCGGCATTCCGCCGATGGCGGGCTTCTTCGCCAAGTTCTACGTGTTCCTGGCCGCCATCAACGCTGGGCTCTACGCGCTGGCCGTGATCGGCGTGCTCACCAGCGTGGTTAGCGCCTACTACTATCTCGCCATCGTCAAGGCCATGTACTTCGACGAGCCGGCGCCCGGTTTCCGGCCGATGCCGGTCTCGCTGCGCTTCGTGCTCGGCGTGGCCGGGCTGGTCAACCTGTTGTTCTTCGCTTATCCGGCGCCGCTGGTCGGCGCGGCGACGGTGGCGGCGAAGTCGCTGTTCTGACGCGCGTCCGGCGAAAATGGAATGAACCGCGAAGCCACGGGCCTGGCGGGGGCCCGGCACAAACATTACGAGACGCTCGGCTCCACCAATGCCGAGGCGCTGGTGCTCGCGCGTGCCGGCGAGCGCGGGCCGCTGTGGATCACGGCGGCCGCGCAGAGCGCCGGCCGCGGCCGCCGCGGCAGCGCCTGGGTGTCCAAGCCCGGCAATCTCTACGCCACGCTTCTGCTCACCGATCCGGCTGAACCGGCCCAGGCGCCGCAATTGTCCTTCGCCGCCGCGCTGGCGCTGCATGACGCGGTGGCCAATTGCGCCCCGGCGCTGGGGCCTTCGCTGAAGGTGAAATGGCCGAATGACCTGCTGCTCGGCGGGCGAAAAATTGCCGGCATCCTGATCGAGGGCGAGAGCGTACCGGTGCTGACGGTCGTCATCGGCATCGGCGTCAACTGCGCCCACCATCCTGACGATACGCCGTTCCCGGCGACCGATCTTGCCGCGGCCGGCGCCCTGGTGACGCCCGAACACGTGTTTGCCGCGCTCAGCGAGGCTATGGAACGCCGCCTGGTGCAATGGGCACGCGGGGAGGGCTTTGCGGCCATCCGCAGCGATTGGCTCAAGCGCGCCGCCGGTTTGGGGCAGGAGGTGCGCGTGCGCCTGCCGGAACGCGAGTTCTCCGGGCTGTTCCACGGGCTCGACGATGCCGGCCGGCTGCTGGTGCAGCAGGGCGGCGCGCTCACCCCGGTCACCGCCGGCGAAGTATTTGGTTTTGGAGGTGTTTCCTGATGGCCCAGGGTGCGCAGGAGCTGGTGTTTGCGCCGCTCGGCGGCGTCGGCGAGATCGGCATGAATTTGGCGATCTACGGCCTCGGCGACGAGCGCCGTCGGCAATGGCTGGCGGTCGATTGCGGCGTGTCGTTCGCGGCCGAAGAGCACCTGCCGGGCGTCGACCTGATCCTGCCCGACATCCGGTTCCTCGAGGCGGAGCGTAAGAACCTCCATGGGATTGTCCTTACCCACGCCCATGAGGACCATTTCGGCGCGCTCTTGGAGCTGTGGCCCAAGCTGAAGGTGCCGGTCTACGCCACGCCGTTTTCGGCCGCGCTGTTGCGCGCCAAATGCGCCGGCGAAGCGGGTGCCCCCGACATCCCGGTGACCATCATCGACCGCGGCGGCCGCTTCGAGGCCGGGCCCTTCGACGTCGAACTGGTGACCATGTCGCATTCGATTCCCGAAGCGAACGCGCTCATCATCCGCACGCCGCGCGGCACTGTGCTGCACACCGGCGACTGGAAGATCGACCCCAAGCCGATCCTCAACGACCCGACCGACGAGAACAAACTGCGCGCGCTCGGGCAGGAGGGCTGCCTGGCGATCATCGGCGATTCAACCAATGCCGTGCGCGATGGCGTTTCGCCGTCGGAGTCGGACGTCGCGAGCGTGCTCGCCGACCTCATCAAGACGGCGCCGCGCCGGGTGGCGGTGACGACTTTCGCCTCCAACGTGGGGCGGCTCAAGGCCGTCGCCGACGCGGCGCGTGCCGCCGACCGCGAAGTGGTGGTGATCGGCCGCGCCATGGACCGCATCGTGCAGATCGCGCGCGAGACCGGCCATTTCGACGGCGTACAGCCGTTCCGGTCGACCGACGCCTACGGCTATCTGCCGCCCGACAAAGTGGTGGCGCTGTGCACCGGCAGCCAGGGCGAGCCGCGCGCCGCGCTCGCGCGCATCGCCGAGGACCAGCACCCGGACGTGACGCTGTCGAAGGGCGACCGCGTGATCTATTCCGCGCGCACCATTCCCGGCAACGAGAAGGCCGTCGGCCGCATCATCAATATGCTGATCGAGCAGGGCGTCGAGGTCATCACCGACCGCACCCACATGGTGCACGTCTCCGGGCATCCGCGCCGCGGAGAACTGGAGGCGCTGATCGGCTGGGTGAGGCCACAGATGCTGGTGCCGGTGCACGGCGAGGCGCTGCACCTGCACGAGCACGCCAACCTCGCCCGCAACATCTGCATCAAGCAGGTTCTGCGGTGCCGCAACGGCGACCTTTTGCGGTTGGCGCCGTCGCCCGGGCTGATCGACGAGGTGCCGTCGGGGCGCGTCTACAAGGATGGCCATCTGCTGGTGGATTCCCAGCAGCGCACGGTCGCCGACCGCCGCCGCCTGAGCTTTGCCGGCGCGATCTCGGTGGCGCTGGCGCTCACCGAAAAGGGCGAGATGGTCGGAGACCCGGAAGTCGACCTCATCGGCATCCCCGAGCGCGACCGTGCCGGTGAGCTCCTGGAAGAGGTCGTCTACGACGCGGTGCTGGCGACGTTCGACTCGCTGCCGCGCGGGCGCCGGCGCGATCCCGACAGCGTGGCGGAAGCCGTCCGACGAGGCGTGCGTTCGGCGGTCGCCAGCCGCTGGGGCAAAAAGCCCATGTGTCACGTGCACGTGTTGCCGGTATGATGATTGATGCTTTTCCCGGGCGCAGCGCAGCACGTCAGTGGTGCGCTGCCGGCCCGGGATCGAGGCGAGTGCAGCGTTTGGAACGGTCTCGGATTTGCGGTGCACCGCTGGCGTGCAGCACCGCGTCCGGGACAAGAGGGGTGTAGAGGTCAAATGATCGGTCGTCTCAATCACGTCGCCATCGCGGTCAACGACATCGCCAAGGCAGCAAACGTCTACAAGGATACGCTCGGCGCCGAAGTCTCCGAAAAGGTGGCGCAGCCGGACCACGGCGTCTCCACCGTGTTCATCACGCTACCCAACACCAAGATCGAGCTGCTGGAGCCGCTGGGCCAGGGTTCGCCCATCGCCAAGTTCCTGGAGCGGAACCCGGACGGCGGCGTCCATCACATCTGCTACGAGGTCGACGACATCCGTGCCGCGCGCGACACGCTGCAGCGCCAAGGCGCGCGCGTACTCGGCGACGGCGAGCCCAAGATCGGCGCTCATGGCAAGCCGGTGCTGTTCCTGCATCCGAAGGATTTCTGTGGGACGCTGGTGGAACTCGAGCAGGCCTGAGCGCCATGCACATCAACACCGGCGTCGCCGTCGCGATCTATTTCATTCTGTGGTGGCTGTCGCTGCTGATCGTGCTGCCCTGGGGCACGCATAGCCAAAACGAAAGCGACGACGTTGCGCCCGGTACCGAACCTGGCGCACCTGCGATTCACCGGGTGAAGAGCAAGCTGATCTGGGCCACGGTCGTTGCCACGGTCCTGTTCGCGATTCTCTGGGGGATCTACGCCTCCGGCCTGATTCCGCCCGATGTGATTTGGGCGATCGACAGTCCGCGCGGTTAGCGAATCCGCATCTCAACCGCATGACACAAAAAAAGAGAGCAGGGCGCTTGCCCTGCTCGTCGCGTCGTCACGTCCTTAAAGCCCCGACTCTTATTACCTAAGCTCGCTTGGGCTCTCCCAAGCTCACTTCAGTCGTTTATCGGTCCGCGCAATCAGCGCCAACCGCTCTTGAGGTCGAGGCGGCCGCGTCTGCCGCGCCAAGGACTCGCTTCCCTCCCAGACTTGGACCGCACACAGGAGCTGGGTTTCTAGACGACCCACGATCTCCATCCACACGGACAAGTATTACGCTAGCCTAACGCGTGGGCGCTGTCATCATTAAAAGGACAAAACATTGTCGCTGTCGCGCCGAAACAAGAAATTTTCGTTCGCCAGGTTGTAAAAAATCGTCGAATGGTTACGCGTGCGCGCCTAACTGTCATCGCTGCCGTCGTTTTGGGCGTGGCGCGGCGAGGGGCAATATTCATACGATAACGAGGGCGGGGACTGCCGGCGCGTGCGACATATACTAATGATTGTATATTACTTTATGTGCACGCCGTCGCCGGGGCGGATTTCTGCGGTGCCAGTGTGGGTTAAGCCAAACTTCACACTTGGATGCCTACGGTAAATTGAATCTGAACGCGTCGGCTCCGCCGGTTCTGGTCGCCACCACGAAAGCTGCCCAGTTGCCGGCAGCGCCAACGGGGAAAGCGTTCTCAATGTGCGGAATTGCCGTCGCCATCGATTGGCCCGACGCCGAGCTTACCGTCGAAAAACTCATCCAGCGCATCCTGCATCGCGGGGACGTGACCGATCCGGTGCTGGCGCTGCGGCCAAACACCGCCATGGCCACGCGCCGCCTGCGCATCGTGGACGCCGCCCACGCGGTGCAGCCGCAGCTTTCCTTCGACGGGCAGCTTGCGGTGTCGTTCAACGGCGAGATCTATAACCACGACGACCTCCGGCGCGATCTCTGCGACCTCGGCGTCGAGTTCAACACCGAGTCCGACACCGAGGTTCTGGCCAACGCCTTGCAGGTCTGGGGCTACGGCGCGCTCGAACGCATCGTCGGCATGTACGCCTTCGTGGCGCTCGACGTTAAGACCGGCCAGTTCCTGGCGGCGCGCGATCCCTACGGCGTCAAGCCGCTCTACGTCATGCAGTCGGCGACCGGCTTCCTGTTCTGCTCGGAAATGCGCCCGCTGCTCGACACGGTCGCGAGCGGAGACGTCATGCTGTTGCCGCCGGGCTACGCCCTGTCGCGCAAGGCGGTCGGGCGCTTCAACTCGCCGGTGTTTCCGCGCCACGACGCGCCGCGCAAGAACGACCTCAAGGCGCTCGACGGCATCCTCGCCGACGCGGTGGCGCGCCGCATGCCGCCGGGCCTGCCGGTGGCGACGCTGTTTTCGGGCGGCATCGATTCCACGCTCATCGCCCATTACACGCAGCGTTTCCGCCCCGAGGCGCCGGGCTATTTCGCCGGCGGTCCCGAGGCGCCCGACTATCCCTTTGCCGCCAAGTACGCAGAGATGAGCGGGCTCGACCTGCGCACGGTGCCGTTCGATCCCGAGAGCGACGCCACCTTCGCCATGATCGACGAGGTGGTGGCGGTCACCGAATCCTTCGAGCCCAACATGATCCGCCCCGCCGTGTGCGCGTTCAAGCTGTCCGAGTGCATGCACAACGACGGCTTCCGCGTGGCGCTGTGTGGGGAGGGCGCCGACGAGCTGTTCGCCGGCTATCCCCCGCTCGAGATCGCCTTCGCGCAAGGCAAGGCCGAGGGCGCGCCGATCCGCGACGAGGTGCTTAGCCTCATGCACCGCGTCAGCCTGCAGCGGGTCGACCGCACCTCCATGCGCTATCAGCTCGAGGTACGCGAGCCGTTCCTCGATCCGGCCGTCGTCAATTACGCCCTCAACATCGAGGCCGCCGACCTGGTGCGCGTCATCGACGGCATGCCGGTCGGCAAGTCGCCGTTGCGCGACCTCTATGATCTTTATCCCGACGAACTGCCGACTATGATCCGCAACCGCGGCAAGATGCCGTTCGACGGCGGCGCCGGCCTCGACGTCAGCCCGCAGAACTCGGCCTGGAAGCGGCGCTTCGAGGAGTTCGTGTCCGACCGCGATCTGGCCGACGGTCAGCGCGAGTTCGCCGACTTCCAGATCCAGTCCAAGGAAGAACTCTATTACATCCGCAAGCTCGGTCAGGTCATGGACGTCACCCGTGTGCCGCACCTGCGCGACCGCGCCTGGATTTCCTTCCCCGTCATGCAGCACATGGAAAAGCTGAAGGCCTACGCGCACTTCAGCCTGTAGCCAGGCGCTGCGTCCAGTCCGGACGGGCGAGGGGCCGGACGCGGCCCCTTGTCTTTTTCCGGCCGATCCGCTTTGTCTCGGGCCGCAAGAGCCCTCGAACCCCGGCCCGAAACCCCATGCGCCTGTCCCGCTACTTCCTGCCCATCCTGCGCGAGCCGCCCCGCGAGGCGGAGATCGTCTCCCACCGCCTGATGCTGCGCGCCGGCATGATGCGCCAGGAGGCAGCCGGCATTTATGCCTTTCTGCCGCTGGGCCTGCGGGTCCTGAGGAAGATCGAGCAGGTCATCCGCGAGGAGCAGAACCGCGCCGGCGCCATCGAACTGCTGATGCCCACCATCCAGTCGGCCGACCTCTGGCGCGAGAGCGGGCGCTACGACGACTACGGCAAGGAGATGCTGCGCATCAAGGACCGCCACGAGCGCGACATGCTCTACGGGCCCACCAACGAGGAGATGATCACCGAGATCTTCCGTTCCTACGTGCGCTCGTACAAGGATCTGCCGCTCATCCTCTATCACATCCAGTGGAAGTTCCGCGACGAGGTGCGGCCGCGCTTCGGGCTAATGCGTGGCCGCGAATTCCTGATGAAGGACGCCTATTCCTTCGACGTCGATCAGGAGAGCGCTCGGCACTCCTACAACAGGATGTTCGTGGCCTACTTGCGGACCTTCGCGCGGCTGGGCTTGAAGTCGATCCCCATGCGCGCCGAGACCGGCCCGATCGGCGGCGATCTTTCCCACGAATTCATCATCCTGGCGCAGACCGGCGAATCGCAGGTGTTTTGCCACAAGAATTATCTCGACATGGCGGTGCCCGGCGAGGACGTCGATTTCGACGACGTCGCAGGCCTGCGGAAAACCGTCGACCAGTGGACGTCGCAATACGCCGCCACCGACGACATGCACGAGCCCGACAAATTCGCCGCGATCCCCGCCGACAAGCAGGTCTCCGCGCGCGGCATCGAAGTCGGCCACATCTTCTATTTCGGCACCAAGTATTCCGCGCCCATGAAGGCGACGGTGACGACCGCCGAGGGCACCGAGGTGGCGGTGCACAGCGGCTCCTACGGCATCGGGCCGAGCCGGCTGGCGCCGGCCCTGATCGAGGCCTTCCACGACGACGCCGGCATCATCTGGCCGGAGGCGGTGGCGCCGTTCAAGGTGGCGATCCTCAACCTTAAGCAGGGCGACGCCGGAACCGACGGCGCCTGCGAGCAGCTCTATCGCGACCTCACCGCCAAGGGCGTGGAAGTGCTCTACGACGACCGCGACGAGCGGGCCGGGGCCAAATTCGCCACCGCCGACCTGATCGGCATCCCGTGGCAGGTGCTGGTGGGCCCCAAGGGCCTCGCCGAGGGCAAGGTGGAGCTGAAAAAGCGCGCCGACGGCAGCCGCGAGATGGTCAGCCCCGCCGCGGCGCTGGATCTGCTGACGCGGTGAGCTTTGGTGCACGCCATTTCGCCGTCACCCTGAGGTGGCCGCCGCAGGCGGCCCTCGAAGGGCGACGGCCCCGCTCGGGCCGTTCATCCTTCGAGGCTCGCGCGTGAAAGACGCGCTCGCACCTCAGGATGACGGATTTGGCCGCAAAAATTCCTGTGTTCGGACAAGCACTTTCGCGCTAGGCCGGGCTTGAAAGCGCCCGAATCGTGTGAAAATTCGGTCGTCAGGAAACTAATCGACCATGACCGAGCCTACCGGGACGCGGCCCTTCTCCCCGTTCGAATGGATGCTTTCGCTGCGCTACCTCAGGGCGCGGCGCAAAGAGGGCTTCATTTCGGTCATCGCCGGCTTTTCCTTCCTCGGCATCGTCCTGGGCGTCGCCACCCTGATCATCGTCATGGCGGTGATGAACGGCTTCCGCCACGAGCTCTTGCAGAAGATCCTCGGCCTCAACGGCCATCTCCTGATCCAGCCGCTCGACAAGCCGCTGACCGACTGGAAGGCGGTCGCCGCCCGCGTCGACAAGGTGCCTGGCATCAGGCTCGCCGCGCCCATCGTCGAGGGCCAGGCGCTGGCGTCCTCGCCGTTCAATTCCGGCGGCGTGCTGGTGCGCGGCATCCGCCTGCAGGACCTGGAGAAACTTCCCTCGGTCGCCAAGAACATCAAGCAGGGCACGCTGAAAGGCTTCGACAGCGGCGACGGGGTCGCGATCGGCAAGCGGCTGGCCGACCAGCTCTCGCTGCACGCCGGCGACAAGATCACGCTGGTGGCGCCGCGCGGGGCGGTAACGCCCATGGGCACCATGCCGCGCATCAAGGTCTACAAGGTCGCCGCCGTGTTCGAGGTCGGCATGTCCGAGTACGACTCGTCCATGGTGTTCATGCCGCTCCACCAAGCGCAGCTCTATTTCAACCACGCCGGCGACGTCACCGCCATCGAGGTCTACACCGACAACCCCGACCGCGTGGACTCATACCGCAAGGCGGTGCAGGCGGCCGCCAAACGGCCGATCTTCATGATCGACTGGCGCCAGCGCAACGCCACCTTCTTCACCGCGCTTCAGGTCGAGCGCAACGTGATGTTCCTGATCCTGACCCTGATCGTGCTGGTCGCGGCGCTCAACATCGTCTCCGGGCTGATCATGCTGGTGAAGGACAAGGGCTCCGATATCGCCATCCTGCGCACCATGGGGGCGACGCAGGGCTCGATCATGCGCGTGTTCCTGATAACCGGCGCCTCGATCGGCGTGGTCGGCACCCTGGTAGGGCTGGTCCTGGGGGTGGTGGTCTCGCTCAACATCGAGACCATCCGCCAGTTCCTGTCCTGGCTCACCAACACGCAACTGTTCTCGCCGGAACTCTATTTCCTCTCGCATTTGCCCGCCGACATGGACACCGGCGAAACCGTTGCCGTGGTGATCATGGCGCTGGTGCTGTCGTTCCTCGCCACGCTCTACCCGTCCTGGCGTGCGGCGCGCCTCGATCCGGTCGAGGCGCTGCGCTATGAGTGACGACATGGTGGAAGAGCGGGCCGGGGCGGAGGAGACGGAGCGCGCCGCGCCGATGCTTCATCTGAACGAGGTCGAGCGCCGTTACCACCAGGGCGACGAAACCCTCGATATCCTCACCGGCGCGGAGCTCGCGGTCTGGCCCGGCCAGTCGGTGGCGCTGGTGGCGCCCTCCGGCGCCGGCAAGTCGACGCTGCTGCACGTCGCCGGCCTCCTGGAGCATCCGGATCACGGTGAGGTCTATATCGAGGGCAAGGCGACCTCGTCGCTCTCCGACGCCGAACGCACCCGCATCCGCCGCAACGAGATCGGCTTCATCTACCAGGCGCACCACCTGCTGCCGGAGTTCTCGGCGCTGGAAAACGTCATGATGCCGCAGATGATCCGGGGCCTCGGCCGCTCGACGGCGAAGACGCGGGCCGTGGAGCTGCTGACGTATCTTGGCCTGCGCCAGCGGCTCGAGCACCGGCCGGCGGAGCTATCCGGCGGCGAGCAGCAGCGCGTGGCGATTGCCCGCGCGGTCGCCAACGCCCCACGAATTCTCTTGGCCGACGAGCCGACCGGGAACCTGGACGTGCACACCGCCGACCACGTCTTCCACGCGCTCACCCAGCTCGTGCGGGCCTCTGGGCTTGCCACCATCATCGCCACCCACAACATGGACCTCGCCGCCCGCATGGACCGGCGGGTGACGCTGCAGGACGGGCACGTGGTGGAACTGGAGTAGGGATGTCCGCCGGCGCCTCACTCAAACCGGCCCACACTCTCACTGAGGCGGCCAAAAGAAAAACGTCTCGGCGCGGGGAATGAGGACGCCTATCGTTGGTAGGGCCGTGATGGGTAACTCCACCCATCGGGGTACGCCTAACGTGATAGCTTCGGTTCCGAGCGCTATTAACCGGGCGTTAATTTTGTTCCAAGGGCTGTGCCACAATTGAAACTGACCCACTACCGGCGCTTGACTTAAGAACAAAAGATGAACTATGTTCTCTCTCCGTTCTGTGGGAGATGAGTCATGTTCAAAGCCGTCATCCACGAAGCCGCTGTGCTCGCGTCGCTGACCTGGTTCATCGGCATGATCGCCATCTGGTCGCAGGTCTTGGGGAATCTTTGAAGCGTATCCTGACCTCGATCC
>JARRQH010000066.1:20328-22898 GCA_037381985.1 Pseudolabrys sp. | reverse complement strand
CCGACATAAGCGCCCATGGTCGATTGATGGTCGATCGCCCGGTACTGGATCGCGCCGAAGGGGCTTGCCACGTGCAGGCCCTTGAAAGCCGCCACCATCTTATCGGGATCGGTCGACTTCGCCGCTTCGAGGCCGGCGGCAATCGACTTGATCAGCGTGTAGCCAACCACCGAGCCCATGCGCGGATAGGTCTTGAACTTGGACTCGTAGGCATTGAGGAACGCGAAATATTCCGGCGTCTTGATCTTGTCGTAGGGATAGCCAGTGACGATCCAACCCACCGGGGCTTCGCCCTTGAGCGGATCGAGATATTCCGGCTCGCCGGTCAGCAAGCTGACGACGGTGCGGTTCTTGAAGATGCCGCGGGTTTCACCCTCGCGCACGAACTTGGCGAGATCGCCGCTGAACAGCACGTTGAAGATGCCGTCGGGTTTGGCGTCGTCGATCGCCTGCGCGACCGCGCCGGCGTCGATCTTGCCGAGCGGCGTCGCCTGCTCGGTGACGAATTGGACGTCCGGTTGCGCCTTCTTCATCAGCGCCTTGAAGGTGGCGGCCGCGCCCTGGCCGTATTCGTAGTTGGGATAGACCAGCGCCCAACGCTTCTTGTGCGCCTTGACCGCGGCCTGCACCAGCGTCGCCGTCTGCATGTAGGTCGAGGGCCGCAGACGGAAGGTGTATTTGTTGCCGTCGGCCCAGACGATCTTGTCGGTCAGCGGCTCGCCGGCGAGATAGAAGACGTGCTTCTTGCCGGCATAGTTGGCAACCGCCAGGCCGATATTGGAGAGGAAGGAGCCGGCCAGAATCGTCACGCCCTCACGCGCCACCAGCTCGTCGGCGACGCGCACGGCCGCGCCCGGTTTGGCGCCGTCGTCGCGGCTGATCACTTCAAGCTTCTTGCCGAGAACGCCGCCCTTGGCGTTGATCTCGTCCACCGCCATCTGCATGCCGTTCTTATACGGCTCGAGGAAGGCGGGAAAGGCCTTGTAGCTGTTGAGCTCGCCGATCTTGATGGTCTGCTGCGCGGCGGCCGGCGCAGCGATGCCCGCGACGACAATCCCAGCCAACGCAAGGTAACAAAGTTGGTGCTTCTGTCTCATTTCCTGACTCCTTGACGTGATGGGCCGCCGCTCGGCCCGGTTCGCGCGGCGACAGTTAACAAGGTTCTGGCATGTGTGACGCACGAAGTTGTAGGCGCGCAAATAAACAAACCCTCCTTTTTCGTCTGAACAGACCAGCCGGCCAAAAATGCATCGCTGGCCGCTCACATTTGCCCGTTTACCCCGTCGGCTTGTCGCGGAAGCGGTCCATCAACGGTTTGTCCTGGCCACCGTCGATTTCGATCATAGTGCCGTTGACCATCTCCATCATCGGCGAGGCCAGCATGACCACCAGCGCCGCCACCTCGTCGACCTCGGCGATGCGGCCCATAGGGATCGACGCGGGGGCCAGCTTGTCGGCTTCCTCGCGCGGGATATTCATGTCGCGCGCCATGGCGTCGACCAGGCCCGCCCAGCGCTCGGTACGCACTGGCCCGGGATTGACCGCGACGAAGCTGATGCCGTCCTTGCCGTACTGACCGGCGAGCGACATCGTCAGGTTCTGCCCCGCCGCGTTGGCGGCGCCCGGGCAAATTTCCCAATAGGAGGGCTTCACGCCGTCGTTGCCGATGAGGTTGACCACGCGTCCGCCGCCTTGCGCGCGCATGATCGGCAGCGCATGGCGCAGGCAGCGCACGTAACCCATGAATTTGAGCTGCAGGCCCTTTTCCCAATCGTCTTCGGTCAGATGCTCGATGACGCCGCCGGCGGCCGCGCCCGCGTTGTTGACCATGATGTCGATGCGGCCGAGCGCCTTGTGGCCCTCTTCGATGAAATTCTTGGCGTCGGCGTCCTTGGTGAGATCGGCGGGAATGGCGACGATCTTGCGGCCGGTTTCCTTGGCGATCACGTTGGCGGTTTCCTCGAGCGGCCCCGCGCGGCGCGCGCAGATGGCGACGTCGACACCCTCGCGCGCCAGGTGCAGGGCGATGCCCTTGCCGATGCCTTCGCTGCCGCCGGTCACCAGCGCCGTCTTGCCTTTGAGCTTCAGGTCCATTCCCGTTTCTCCGTTGAACGCTTATGACTGCTTGCCGAACGGCTTGTGCGCGAGCCAACGCCCGGCTTCCGCGGCGGCGAAAAGGTCGGCGAGCGCGGCGTTGAAGGCGGCCGGCTCCTCGCTGGTGATGGTATGGCTGGAGCGCGGGATGACCGCGAGACCGGCGGTCGGCACCGTGCGCTTGAGGTAGATGCTGCCGTCGACGCACCAGTCGTCCTCGTCGCCAACCAGCACCAAGAGCGGCACCGAAAATTTCTTCAGATCGGCTTCCATCTCCCACAACGTCGGCCGCTTGGCCTGCACGTTGCGCATGATCATCGCGTGGCCGACCGGTGAATGCTCCGCGAGCATCTTGGCGAACTCGGCAAAGCCGCGCGGGTCCTTGTGCTTGTGAGTCTGCCGCGTGGCGCCGTCGGCGTATTTCGCGGCGGCCACGGCAAAATCCTCGGTCTCGAACATCTTGGCGGTCTCGCGCG
>JARRQH010000066.1:0-20316 GCA_037381985.1 Pseudolabrys sp. | reverse complement strand
GACCACCGCCGGATCGGGGCTGGAGCCGTAGCCGCAGCCGGCAGCCGTCACCGACAGGCAGCGTTCGGGATAATGGATGCCGACATTCAGCGCGGTCGCCGCGCCCATGGAATGGCCGACGATATGGGCCTTGGCGATCTTCAGGCCGTCCAACAACGCGATAACGTCGTCGCGCTGAATGTCCTGGCTGTATTGCGCCGGATCGGTCGGCACGTCCGAGGGCAAGTAACCGCGCTGGCTGAAGGTGATGCAGCGGTGGGCGCGGGAGAAATGCCGCATCTGCGGCTCCCAGGTTCGCCAGTCGCCGGCGTATTCGTGCACGAACACGACGGGCGAGCCGCTGCCGGCCTCCTCGTAATAGAGCCGAATCCCATCCGGGGCGCTGACATAGGGCATCGCACACTCCCACCGGCGCATAATTATTTGCACACAAATGAATTGCCGTAAAGATGGGAAGGCGCCCGCCGCCTGCACCTTTGTGCCGGGCGTCGCTGCCGCGTCGTCACACCAGCCGTTGCAGCGCCAGATGCAGGCCGAGCAGCAGGAGCCCGGCGAAGAACCAGAGGCGGAAGGTCTCCGGCCGCACCTTGCCGCGCACGATGCGTCCGAGCGGCATGCCGGCGAGCCCGGCGACGAGCGCCGCGACCGACGGCAGCGCCAGATCGGCGCGCAGGGTTCCGGCGTGGCCGAGGGCGGCCGCCATCGCAATGGTCGAGGTGGTGAACGACAGGCCCATCGCCTGCACGAGCTTGTCGCGGTCGAAGTGCAGCGAATGGATATAGGGCACCTGTGGAATGGCGAACACGCCGGTCGCGACCGTGATGGCGCCGTTGGCCAGCCCTATGACGGGGCTGAGCCAGGGTTCCAGATGGCGCGGCACCGAGAAGTGGATGCGGGACAGGCCGAGCGCGGCGTAAAGCGCCAGCGCGGCGCCCAGCCAGGTGGTCGCGTCACCGCTGTTGGCGCTCGGCAGGTACGCCGCCCCCAGCAAGGTACCAACAGCAATGCCGGTCAAGAGCGGCGCCATGCGCCGCAGCAATTGCGCGACGCCGCCGCCGTGGGTGCATTGCCAGATGTTGGTGACGATGGCCGGCAGCAGCACGATGGCCGCGCCCTCCGCCGGCGTCATCCACAATCCGAGCAGGCCGATGCCCACGGTCGGCAGGCCGAGGCCGATCACGCCCTTGACGAAGCCCGCCACAAAAAAGGCCGCCACGACGACGGCAAGAAACCCCAGCGTATCGTGCAACGGCCCATTCCCTGATTCCGACGCGCAGAGTGCGCGCGCACGCGCGCCCCGACAATGCGGAAATCGAGAACCCTGCCCTTCCGCGGCTGCGAAGCGCGGCGATCCGCTGCCCACCCCGAAATGAGCCAGCAAGGCCCGCGAATGACTCTATCCAGAGCCAAAGTGTCACGCCAATGATTTGAGTCGGCAGCGCTTTTCTTTGCCGCCAAGCTCGGGCATTGTGCCGCCAACAAGCCAATCCATTGCGATTTCCGTGGGGGGGAAGCGCGTCCATGCAGCAGTTGAGTTCGTCGGTCTGCGTCTTGTGGCGAGGCGCCGGAACCCGCGCCGCGCACTGAGGGACCGCTTATGCTTCCTCCCGTTTTCGGTGTGCTCTTCGACGGTCTCGCCTACGGCATGCTGCTGTTCCTGCTGTCGGTTGGGCTGTCGGTGACGCTCGGCCTGATGAACTTCGTCAACCTCGCCCACTGCGCCTTCGCCATGGTGGGCGGCTACGTCACCGTGCTGCTGGTCAACCGATACGGCTGGCCGTTCCTGTGGACCCTGCCGCTCGCCTTCCTGATCCCGGCGCTGCTGAGCGTTGGCTTCGAGCGCGTGTTCTACCGCCGCTTCTACGGCAAGAGCGATCTCGACCAGGTGCTGCTGACCATCGGCATCGCCTTCGTCTCGGTGGCGGCGGCAGCCTGGTTCTTCGGCACCACGCAGCAGCCGATCAGCACGCCGGAAGTCCTGCGCGGCTCGTTCCATGTGCTCGGGCTCGACATCGCGCCCTACCGCTTGTTCCTGATCGTCGTCGGCGTGGCGGTTACGGCAGCGCTGATCGGCGGATTGGAATACACGCGCTTTGGCGCCCAGGTGCGCGCCGCCGTCGACAACCAGCGCATGGCGAGCGGGCTCGGCATCAACGTCGAGCGCACCTTCGCCATCACCTTCGCGGTCGGCAGCGGACTCGCGGGGCTCGGCGGCGCGCTGGCTATCGAGATCGTCGGGCTCGACCCCAATTTCGCCTTCACCTACCTGATCTACGTGCTGATCGTGGTCTCGGTCGGCGGACTCGGCTCCATCGGCGGCTCGCTCGCCGCCGCGCTCCTGATCGGCGTCAGCGACATCGCCGGCAAATACTACGTGCCGCAGCTCGGCGCCTTCCTCATCTATCTGGTGATGCTCGCCATCCTGATGTGGCGGCCGAGCGGCCTGTTCGGGAGGCGCTAGCTCATGGCCTCGATCACCGACGCGGGCAGCGGCACCGAACCGGCCCGCTATCTCAAACGTCAAACGCGCTGGCATTGGGCCGAGACGCTGTTCTGGCTCGGCACGCTACTGCCGTTCTTTCTGTTTCCGGACTATCTGCAGCTCGCGAGCCAGATCGCCATCACGGCGCTGTTCGCGCTCTCGCTCGATCTCATCCTCGGCTATGCCGGCATCGTCTCGCTCGGCCACACCGCCTTCTTCGGCACCGCCGCCTACGCCGCCGGTATCTTCTCGAAGATGGTGTGGGGCGAGCCGTTCACCGGCCTGATCGTCGGCGTGGCGGCGGCAACGCTGCTCGGCTACGCCTCGAGCTTCATCATCGCGCGCTTCCGCCACCTCACGCTGATCATGATCACGCTCGGCCTCGCGCTGCTGTTGGAGCAGGCCGCCAACAGCGCGAGCTGGCTGACCGGCGGCAGCGACGGCCTTCAAGGCATCGAGATCTGGCCGCTGCTCGGCCACTTCGACTTCGACCTGTGGGGCTACACCGCCTATACCTATTCGCTGATCGCACTGTTCGTGGTGTTCCTCGGCGTGCGGCGGCTGATCAACTCGCCGTTCGGGCTGGCGCTGCGCGGCATCCGCGAGAACGCCATCCGCATGCCGGCGATCGGCGCGCCGAGCCGCAAGCACATCCGCACCGTCTACACACTGTCGGCGGCCATCGCCGGGCTCGCCGGCGCGCTGCTGGCGCAGACCACGCAGACGGTGGCGCTCGACGCGCTCGGCTTCCAGCGCTCGGCCGACGTGCTGATCATGGTGGTGCTGGGCGGCGCCGGCCGGCTTTACGGCGGCCTCATCGGCACCATCGTCTACATGATCGCGCACGATCAGTTCTCCGGCATCGCTCCGCAATACTGGTACTTCTGGATCGGCCTGCTACTGATCGCCGTGGTGATGTTCCTGCCCAACGGCATTCTCGGTGGGCTGCAAGTGGCGGCGGCCTGGGTACAGGCGCGGTGGAGCAAACGATGACCGCCCCCGCCCTCAAAACCAGTGGCCTTTCCAAGAACTTCGGCTCGCTCGGCGTGGCGCGCGACATCGCGCTCGACCTGCCCGTGGGCGGCCGCTACGCGCTGATCGGGCCGAACGGCGCCGGCAAGACCACGCTCATCAACCTGATGACCGGCATGCTCAAGCCCGACGCCGGCTCGATTGTGCTGGGCGGCGAGGACGTCACCGCGCTGGAGCCGCAGGACCGCGTTCGCAAGGGTCTGGCGCGCACCTTCCAGATCAACACGCTGTTTCCGGGGCTCAACGCGCTCGAGGCGGTGACGCTGGCGGTCGCCGAGCGGCGGGGCGTCTCCAACCAGTTCTGGCGCAACATCGCCGAATACCGCGAGTCGATCGAGGAGGCCTACGAGATCCTCGCCAAGCTCAAGCTGGGCGACGCCTGCTATCAGCCGACGCGCGAACTGCCCTACGGCCGCCAGCGTCTCTTGGAGATCGCGCTGGCGCTCGCGACCAAGCCGAGGGTGCTGCTGCTCGACGAGCCGGCCGCCGGCGTGCCGCACGAGGAAAGTGGCGAGATCTTCGACGTGGTGGCGGGACTGTCCGACCAGCTCACGCTTCTGTTCATCGAGCACGACATGCACGTAGTGTTCCGCTTCGCCAGCCACATCATCGTGCTGGTGGGCGGCGCCATCTACACCGAAGGCACGCCCGCCGAGATCGCCGCCGATCCCGGCGTGCGCGAGGTCTATCTGGGCAAGCGACACCATGGCTGAGCCGCTTCTCGAACTCAAAGGCGTGACCGCCGGCTACGGCAACGCGGTAGTACTGCACGACGTTTCGCTTCAAGTGCCGGAGAACGGCAGCCTGGCGCTGCTCGGCCGCAACGGCGTCGGCAAGTCGACGCTGCTGATGACCGTCATGGGCCATACCCAGATGCGCGGCGGCGGCGTGATCTGGCGTGGGCGTGACATCTCCAGGCTGCCGCCGCACGGCCGCGCCAACGCCGGCATCGCCTGGGTGGCACAGGAACGCGAAATTTTTCCGTCGCTTTCGGTAGAGGAAAACCTCACCGTCGCCGCGCGCGGCAACGAATGGGATCTTCCCGCCATCTATAAGCTGTTTCCGCGCCTCAACGAGCGCAGCCGCAACATGGGCAACCAGCTCTCGGGCGGCGAGCAGCAGATGCTGGCGATTGCCCGCGCGCTGATGACCAACCCCGCGCTGATCCTGCTCGACGAGCCGTTCGAGGGCCTGGCGCCGGTGATCGTCGACGAACTTGTTGCAGCCATAAAAGCCATGTTGGCCGACCGCCGCATCGCCATCGTGCTGGTCGAGCAACATACCGATATCGCGCTCGAGCTCACGAAAGAAGCCGTTGTGCTGGAGCGTGGCGCGGTGGCGCATCGCGCGCCGTCGGCGGAATTGCAGAACGACACCGCCACGCTCGATCGGCTGGTCGGCTTGCGCGTTGCCGCGGGCGCGTGACATCCTCTATCCGTCATCCTGAGGTGGGCGCGCAAAGCGCGACCCTCGAAGGATGATCGGCTAATTTTCTTGAGACCTTGGCCGTCACCCTTCGAGGCTCGCTTTCGCGAGCACCTCAGGGTGACGGATAAAACGAGGAACGCTCTATGGATTTCCCCAAGCCGCCCGTCGGCATGCTGCCGAACGACTGCATCGCCTATTCGCCGATTGCGAATCGCGAACCGCTCAAGCTGCCGGGCGGCGCGCCGATGCCCGACATTCCGAACTGGTGCTGGCGAGTACGGCAACCGGGTCGGCTTCTAGCGGCTGCTGCAAGTCTACGACGAATTCAAGATTCCCGGCGTGATGAACATCAACGGTACTGCCGCACAGGCGTTCCCGGAATTGGTTCAAGCGTGCGTCGAGCGCGGCTGGGAATTCCTTGGCCATGGCTACACCCAGCGCAACATGCAGAAGGTGGAAGATGAGCCCGCCGATACCCGCAAGTCCATCGAGGTACGGCAGAAGATCGCCGGCACACGCCCGCGCGGCTGGGTCGGCCCGGGGCTAACGGAGACCTGGGAGACCGCCGATATTCTGGCCGAGGAAGGCTACGATTACGTCGGCGACTGGGTGCTCGACGACCCGCCGGTGTGGCTGAAGACCCGCGGCAAGCCGCTGCTCAGCATTCCCTATACCCCGGGCGGCATCCACACACGCCGTCATGCCTGGGCTTGTCCCGAGCATCCACGCCTTCTATGACCAGCCAAGACGTGGATGGCCGAGAGTTTAGGTCAAAGACGGCGCTCCGCGCCTGATGCCGGCCATGACAATAGAGAGGTCAGAGCACCCCGATGAGCACCCCCTTCCTCGACAAGACCACCATCGCCGAACTGACCGCGCGCATGTATCTCGACACCGGCGCGGTGCGGTTCATGAAGGACAAGCCTTTCATCTTCACCAGCGGATGGGCGAGCCCGGTCTATAACGACTCGCGCTGGCTGATCTCGTTCCCCGACGTGCGCTCGACGCTGATGGACTTTTCGGTCGCGGCGGTCGACCGCGATATCGGCCGCGCCGAGATCGACGCGGTGGCGGGTGGCGAGACCGCCGGCATTCCGTTCGCCGCCTGGGTCGCCGACCGGTTGCGCCTGCCGATGCAATACGTGCGCAAGAAGGCCAAGGGCTTCGGCCGCGGCGCGCAGATCGAAGGCAAGCTCGACGCGGGCCAGCGCGTACTACTGGTCGAGGATCTCGCCACCGACGGCCGCAGCAAGATCAACTTCGTCAATGCCATCCGCGAAGCCGGCGGCACATGCAACCACTGCACGGTGCTGTTCTTCTACGACATCTATCCGGGTAGCCGGAAAATCCTCGCCGACATCGACGTGACGCTGCATTATCTCACCACTTGGCACGACGTGCTGCGCGTCGCCAAGCAAAGCGACAAGTTCGATCCGAAGACTTTGGCCGAGGTGGAGACGTTCATCAACGATCCCGCCGGCTGGTCGAAGGCGCACGGCGGCGTGGCGGAAGTGAAGGATTGACTCGCGTTTTGCTCTGAATATCCCCGTCACCCTGAGGTGCTCGGCCGCAGGCCGAGCCTCGAAGGGCGACGGCCGATCATCCTTCGAGGCTCGCGCTACGCGCTCGCACCTCAGGATGACGGATTGAGGTTCCGCTTCAGCCGCGTCACCGCCAGATCGAGCGCCGAGAGAAAGCGCGACACGTCCTGCCGGCTGAGCGGCTTGGGGCCGCGCGTGGTGGCGCCGGCGGAGCGCAAATCCGACATTAGGTTGCGCGTGGCCAGCGCCATGCCGATGGAATCGTCGTCGAAGGCCTTGCCGGCCGGGCCGATGACGCTGACGCCGTTGCGCACGCAGCGGGCCGCCAACGGGATATCGGCGGTAACGACGATGTCGCTGGCGCCAGCACGCTCGGCGATCCAGTCGTCGGCCACGTCCGGCCCTTCCGGCACGATCACCCGTTCGATCAGGTCGGTGCGCGGCACGTTCATGAAGGCGTTGGCGACCACGAAGACCATGAGGCCGTAGCGTTCCGCCACCCTGTAGACCTCCGGTTTAACCGGGCAGGCGTCGGCGTCGACGAAAATGCGGACGTCCGCGGGCCCGCCGCCCTCTTCCCTGCCGTCGGTCATCGTGATCCAATCGTGGTTAGGCTAAGTTTTTGCGTTGCCACGTTTCCGGACGGCGAACCGGTTTCCACTTCGCCTGGAAACGCTTCAGGGAGGCATCCATGGCCAAGACCCGCAAGAAAGTCCAGACAAGACAAAAAGCGAAACGCAAGACCAAACCGAAGGCCAAGAAGGCCGCGGTCAAGGCGAAGACAAAGAAGGCGGCGAAGAAGAAGTCCCCCGCCAGGAAGGCAGCCAAACCGAAGCGGCGGCCGCAGCGCTTCACCGTCAGCCACCACCGCGAGGAGGACTTCGACGCCGGCTTGCGCCCCTACTCCGCCTATCGCGATCTCGGGCTGGCGGCGGCGACCGACGGCATGGTGCAGGCCCACGTCATCCGCATGACCAAGCCGTTCGAGACCGGCGAGGTCGACGTCCCGCACTATCACGACGTCGAGTTCCAGATGGTCTACGTGCTGAAGGGCTGGTTCCAGAGCGAATTCGAGGGCGAAGGCGTGCAGACCTTCCGCGCCGGCTCGTGCTGGATCCAGCCGCCGAAGATCAAGCACACCGTGCGCGGCTATTCCGACGACTGCGAATTGCTGGAGATCGTGCTGCCGGCGGACTTCGACACGGTAACGCTGGAGGGGTAAACCGCACGGCTCGCAGGGTGGGCACGGCGCTACGCGCCTCTTGCCCACCCGACCAAATTACGGGACTTCCGACGCCTCGCGCCGCTCCGGCGGCAGGTCGTCGTCGGACAGGACGCGCAGGGCGGCGCCGTCCATGTCGTTGTACTGGCCGCTCTTCAGCGACCACATGAATCCCAAGAGACCGATCAGCCCCAGGCCGACCGCCATCGGGATGAGATAGACCAACACATTCATACCGAAATCACTCTTTCTTGGTGCATGATCTTATCCGAAAACCGGTATCCACTTTTCGGGATCATGCGCGGCCGCCCCCTCTGGCCCGCAAGGAATTCAACGTCACCACCATCGACGAGCAGGACATGGCGACGGCCGCAAGCAACGGCGTCACCAAACCGGCGATGGCAACCGGCACCGCGATGCCATTATAGACACCCGCGAGCGTCAAATTCTGCGTCATCAGCGCGCGGGCCCGGCGCGCCACCTTCAGCGCCTCCGCCACCGGCGCCAGACGCTCACCGAGGAACACCGCGTCGGCCTGCGCCTGAGTCAAATCGGCGGCGGCGATCGGCGACAGCGACACATGGGCGGCGGCGAGCGATGGCGCGTCGTTGAGGCCGTCGCCGACCATCAGCACGCGGCGGCCTTCCGCTTTCAGCGCTTCGATCTCGGCGATCTTCTCGGCTGGCGTCAGCTCACCCTGCCAGCGCGCGATGCCGAGCGCCAGCGCCACCGGCGCCACCGCCTCATTGCGGTCGCCCGACAAGATGCGCAGGTCGTAGCGGCGGCTGAGCGCCTTCGTCACCGCGACCGCATCGGGCCGAAGCTGCTGGCTGACGGCGAAGGCGGCCGAGCGCTCACCATGGCTGAACATGATGAGCGAGGTGTCGGACCGCAGCGCGGCGACCGGCGGCAGGCCGCAGAAATCGGCGCTGCCAAGCCGCGCTTCCACGCCGTCGACCGTGGCGCGCACGCCCTGCCCCGGTTCTTCCACGGCCCCGTCGAACAGCGCCGCGCTGTCCGCCTCGCGCGCCAGCGCCATCGCCAGCGGATGCCGGCTCGACAGCGCCAGCCGCGCCGCCATCTGCAAGAGCGCGGGATCGATCTCCGCCGCGTTGACGACGCGCGGCTCCGGCAGGGTCAGCGTACCGGTCTTGTCAAAGACAATGGTATCGGCTTCGGCCAGCCGCTCGATGGCGTCGCCCGCGTTGAGGATGACGTTATTGCGGAACAGCGCGCCGGAAGCGACCACCTGCACGGCGGGAATGGCCAGCGACAGCGCGCAAGGGCAGGTGATGATGAGCACGGCAATCGCAGTCACCACCGCATCATGCAGCGAGGCGCCGGCGAGCCACCAGCCGATGCCGGTGAGCGCGGCGGTCAGGTGCACCATGGGCGCGTAGACGCGCGCGGCGCGGTCGGCCAGCCGGCGCGTGCGCGACTTGGCGCTGGCCGCTTTCTCAAGCAGTCGCTCGATCTCGTCGATCAGCGAATCCTGCCCGACGGCGGTGACACGCAAGGTCAGCGCGCCGGAATAGTTCAAGCTGCCGGCATAGACCTTGGCATTCGAGCCGACCTGGCGGCGCATGGTCTCGCCGGTGATCAGGCTGTCGTCGATCTCGGACGCGCCGCTCACCACCACGCCGTCGGCCGGCACGCGTTCGCCGGGCCGCACCAGCACGCGATCGTCGGGCCGGAGCGCGGCCACCGGCACGCTCACCAGCTCGTCGCCCATGAAGCGGCGCGCGGTGTCGGCCTTCAACGCCGCCAGATTGCCCGCCACCGCCCGGGTCTTGCGCCGCATCGCATGATCCAGGGTTCGGCCAAGCAAGAGGAAGAACAGCAGCATCATCGCCGAGTCGAAATAGGCGTCCGGCGCGTGCCGCGCGGTTTCGACCAGCGACATAGCGAGCGCGAGCGTGACGCCGACGGTGATCGGCACGTCCATGTTCAGCGAGCGCGCCCGCAACGCCTTGAAGGCGCTGACGAAGAACGGCTGGCCGGCATAGGCCGCCGCCGGCAGCGCGATCAGCGCCGAGGCCCAATGGAAGAAGTCGCGGGTCGAGGGCGTCATGTCGCTGCCGGCCCAGATGGAGACCGACAGCAGCATGATGTTCATGGCGGCGAAGCCGGCGACCGCCAGATAGCGGGTCAGCCGGCGGGCTTCGGCGGCCTCCTCCTCCTCGGCGCGCTGCGGCACAAAGGGATAGCCGTGGTAACCGATGCGCTCCAGCGTCTCGAGAATCTCGGCCGGCTTGATCTGGTCGTCGGCCCAGGCGACGTGCAGGCGGCGGTTGGTGAAGTTGAGCCGCGCCTCAGTGACGCCGGGCAGTTCCTTCACCGCGTGCTCGATGCGCGCGATACAGCCGCCGCAGTGCACGCCGTCGACCGCAAGGTCCATGCCGAGCGTGTTGTCGCCGCAGGGCTTGGCGTAGAGAGATAGATCGAGGGCGGTATCGGTCATTGAGTTCCGCTCTGGGTCCCCGCTCTCGCGGGGACGAACGGTGGATGGATTATTTCAGCATGATCTGGCTGTGCGAGCGGAACATGCGCTTGTCGCCGCGGTAGAAATCGATGATCAGCTCCCACTTGCCGGAATGCGCATGCGCTTCGCCGTGGAATGCGCCGGGGCCGATCTCGGCAAGGTGAATGACGTGGTCGCGCCGCGAATCGGCGGGATGCCAGAGCCGGGCATCGGCCCTCAGCCCGGTCACGGGGTGTCCCTCGGCGTCGCGCACGGACATATCGAGCACCGCCTCGCCGACGCGGTCGAGATTGAGCTTGCCGTTCACCTTCCAGTGCAGGGCGTCCTGCGCCCTGGCCAGCGCCACCTCGTGCTCGAAATTCTGCCCGGCCTGGTAGGAGCTGGGCGTGTCGACGCCGGCGAAAGTCGAGATCGCGGCATCGGCCATGAAGCCGTTGACCACGAAGATCAGGCCGAAGAAGCCAACCAGCCAGAGCAGCACGGCACGGCCGGTCAATTCACGCGGCTTGCGCTCGGGGGAAGGCGCCATGGTTTACCTCGGGGGCTTGGGGGCGAAGAAGTGGTCGCGCACCACGGTGACGCGGCCGGTGTAGACGTCGATCAGCTTGAAGGTGATCGGGGTCGCGGCCGCCGGCGGCGTCTTGGCGTAGTCGGTGACGGTCAGGCGCAGCTCGCGGGTGCGGTCCGGCCCGACGTCGACCACCTGGCGGCCGTCGGGGCGCTGCACGCCCACGAAGTCGACCAGCGCACCAGGCAGGCCGTCGAGGGCGACGATGAATTCGCGCTTGGCCAGGTCCTTGTTGACGATGCGGATGGTGTAGCCGTTGCGGATCGCGCCGTCGGACAGCTGCACGTAGAGCGGGTTGCGGTCGTGGATGACGTCGATGCCCTGGTCGCCGCGGGTCGCGAGCGCGTAGATCATGATGCCGCCGACGATCGCGATGATGGCGGCGTAGAGCAGCGTGCGCACGCGGAACAGCTTGACGACCGGCTCATCGCCCGCCAGGCGCCGCTTGATATTCATGTCGGTGTCGTAGGCGATCAGCCCGGTGTGGCGGCCGAGCTTTACCATGACGTTGTCGCAGGCGTCGATGCACAGGCCGCATTGGATGCAGCCGAGATTGGCGCCGTCACGGATGTCGACCCCGGTCGGGCACACGTGCACGCATTGCAGGCACTCGACGCAGTCGCCCGCCGGCTCGCCCGCGGAGCGCAGTTGCTCGGCCTTCTTCACCGAGCAGCGCGGCTCGCCGCGATCGTAGCGGTAGGTGACGTTGAGCGCGTATTCATCGGTCAGCGCGGCCTGAATGCGCGGCCAGGGGCACATATAGAGGCAGACCTGCTCGCGCATGTGGCCGGCGAGCGCGTAGGTGGTAAAGGTCAGAATACCGATGAAGGCGTAAGCCACGAGCGGCGCCTGGCCGATGGCAAGCTCCTTCACCAGCGTGGGTGCGTCGGAGAAATAGAGCACCCAGGCGCCGCCGGTCCACCAGGCCACCATCAGCCAGAGGAAGTGCTTGACGCCCTTGCGCGCCCAGGTCGCCGCCGACCAGCGCTTGCGGTCGCGCTGCATGTGCTCGCGGCGGTCGCCTTCGACGAAACGCTCGATGGCGAGGAAGAGATCGGTCCACACCGTCTGCGGGCACAGATAGCCGCACCAGATGCGGCCGGCGACCGCGTTCATCAGGAACAGCACCAAGGCCGCCAGGATGAGCAGCCCAGTGAGGTAGTACACCTCCTGCGGCCAGATCTCGATGGAGAAGAAGTAGAAGCGCCGGGTCGGGAAGTCGATCAGCACCGCCTGATGCGGCGCGTAGGGACCGCGGTCCCAGCGCACGAACGGCAGCGACCAGCACCGCCCATTTGATCTGGCGGAACAGACCATGGGTGCTCTGCGGGTAAATCTTGCGCCGCGGCGCATAGAGCGGGATGTCGTCCTCCGGCGGCTCCGGCGGTGGAGCGCCATAGACTTCGGCCGCCTCGACCAAGCGCGCGAGTTCAGACACGTTCGTCAACGATTGCTCGTGCGATGTCGTCGTGGCGGCCGTCATTTTATTATTACTCCGTTGAGCCGTTACTATTTTGAGTCGTTACTTGGTGCCGCCGCCGAAGGTCCAGACATAGACCGTCAGCGCCTTGATGGTGGCGTCGGGAAGACGCCCGCCCCAGGCCGGCATCTGGCCGCCGCGACCGTCGGTGACGGTCTGCACGATGGTCTTCTTGGATGAGCCATAGAGCCAGATCTTGTCGGTCAGGTTGGCCGAGCCGACCTGCTGGTTACCCTTGCCGTCGGGGCCGTGGCAGACGGCGCAGTTCGCCTCGAAGATCTTCTTGCCGGCCGCGAGATCGGCGCCCTTCTCGACGCTGAGGCCTGACAGCGAGCGCACGTAATCCGCCACCGTCGAGATCTCCGCGGGCTTCAGAATGTTGTCGCGACCGAAGGCCGGCATGTTGCCCTGATGGCCCTTATCATCGCCGGAGCGCGCGCCGTGGGTGATGGTCTGCTCGATCTGCGCGAGCTTGCCGCCCCACAGCCAGTCGTCGTCGTTAAGGTTGGGATAACCCTTGGCCCCACCGCCGCCGGCGCCGTGACAGGGCGCGCAGTTGTCCGCGAAGGCGACCCGGCCTTCGGCGCGGGCGAAATCGAGCAACTGCGGCGTGGTCGCGATCTGCTCGAGCGAGGCGGCATTGAGTTTGGCCATCATGGGCGCGCGCTCGGCGTACAGGCCCTTGAGGTCCGTCTCGACCGCCGCGCGGGCGTGCCAACCGAGCACGCCTTGCGTCGCGCCATTAATCATCGGCCAAGCCGGATAGAGGATCCAGTAGCCCACCGCCCAGATGATGCAGAGATAGAACAGCCACAGCCACCAGCGCGGCAGCGGGGTGTTGAGCTCGCGGATGCCATCCCACTCGTGTCCGGTGGTGGCGGTGCCGGTCAGCTTGTCGACTTCTTTATGTTCCTCGGCCACCGGTCAGTCCTCCTTGAGCGGAATGTTCGCCGCATCATCGAAATTCTTTTGAGCCTTGCGCGAGGGCCACAGGGCATAGGCCAGCACCACTGCGAAGATGGCGATGAAGTACAACATGCCCCATGTCTGCGCGAATTCGGCAACAGCTTTATACGTCGGGTCCATCGGGGTCACCGGATGTTGGCTTTGTCGCTGTAAAGCTTGAAATTCACTTCGGTACCGAGCATCTGCAAGTAGGCGATCAGAGCGTCGGCCTCGGTGACTCGGTTCGGATTGCCGTCGAAGTCACGCACGTTGGCCTTCGGATAGCGCTTCAGCAGATCCGCGGCGCCGGGCGCATTGTCGGTCGCCTGCGTGCGCACGTCCGCGACCGCGTCAGCGATGTCCTTCTTGGTGTAGGGCACGCCCTCGATGGCCTGCACCTTCAGGTCGTCGGCGATGTTCTTGTAGTTGAGGTCGGTGTGCAGCAGCTTGGCGTAGTACGGCATGATCGAGCCCGGCACCACCGAGCGCGGATCGCGCAGGTGGTCGCGCTGCCAGGCGTCGGAATACTTGCCGCCGACGCGGGCGAGGTCGGGACCGGTGCGCTCCGAACCCCACTGGAACGGATGGTCGTACATGCTTTCCGCCGCCAGCGAGTAGTGGCCGTAACGCTCGACCTCGTCACGCAGCGGGCGGATCATCTGCGAATGGCAGAGGTAGCAGCCCTCGCGAACGTAGATGTTGCGGCCCGCGAGCTCGAGCGGCGTATAGGGCCGCACGCCATCGACTTTCTCGATCGTGTTCTTGAGGTAGAACAGCGGCACCACCTCGACCAGGCCGCCGATGGCGATGACGATCAGGATGCCGATCACCAGGAGAATCGAGTTCTTCTCGAGGATCGCGTGTTTTTGCCAAAGGGACATTGTTCTTTCTCCGCCTTATTCCGCGGGCGCCAGGGCCATTTCGGCCGGCTCGGCGGATTCTGCCGCGTTGACGGTCATCCAGAGATTGTAGGCCATGATGATCGCCCCGATCAGGAACAGCACGCCGCCGATGGCTCGGATGACGTAGAAGGGATGCATGGCTTCGACCGACTCGACGAAGGAATATTCGAGGAAACCGAGCGAGGTATAGGCGCGCCACATCAGACCCTGCAGGATGCCCGCCACCCACATCGAAGTGATGTAGAGCACGATGCCGATGGTCGAGATCCAGAAGTGCCAGTTGACGAGCTTCAGCGAGTACAACCGCTTGTTCCACAGCCACGGCACCAGGCAGTAGATGGCGCCGAACGAGATGTAGGCGACCCAGCCGAGCGCGCCGGAGTGCACGTGACCGATTGTCCAGTTGGTGTAGTGCGACAGCGAGTTGACGATCTTCACCGACATCATCGGCCCTTCGAAGGTCGACATGCCGTAGAAAGCGACCGACACCACCATCATGCGCAGGACCGGATCGGTGCGCAGCTTGTCCCAGGCGCCGGACAGCGTCATCAGGCCGTTGATCATGCCGCCCCAGGAGGGCATCCACAGCATAATCGAGAAGGTCATGCCGAGCGTCTGCGCCCAGTCCGGCAGCGCCGTGTAGTGCAGATGGTGCGGGCCGGCCCAGATGTAGATGAAGATCAGCGCCCAGAAGTGGATGATCGACAGCCGGTAGGAGTAGACTGGCCGGTCGGCCCGCTTGGGGATGAAATAGTACATGATCGCCAGGAAGCCGGCGGTCAGGAAGAAGCCAACCGCGTTGTGGCCGTACCACCACTGCACCATGGCATCCTGCACGCCCGACCACACGATGTAGGATTTGGACGAGAAGATGGATACCGGGATCGCCGCGTTGTTGCCAAGGTGCAGCGCCGCGATGGTGATGATGAAGGCGAGGTAGAACCAGTTGGCGACGTAGATGTGCGGCTCTTTACGCCGCATGATGGTGCCGAGGTAGACCAGGAAGTAGGTGACCCAGACGATGGTCAGCCACAGGTCGGCGTACCATTCCGGCTCGGCGTATTCCTTCGACTGGGTGATGCCCAGAAGGTAGCCGGTGCCGGCAATGACGATGAAGAAGTTATAGCCGAGCACCACGAACCAGGGCGCCAGGTTGCCGGCGAGCCGTGCGCGCGAGGTGCGCTGCACGACGTAGAACGAGGTGGCGATGAGCACGTTGCCGCCGAAGGCGAAGATCGCGGCCGACGTGTGCAGCGGGCGCAGGCGCCCGAAGTTCAGATAAAGATCGAGATTGAGGTGCGGAAAGGAAAGCTCGAAGGCGATGAAGACGCCGACCGTGAAAGCGGCGAGCCCCCAGAACATGCCGGCCACCGTGGCAAATTTCACAGGGCCCATATTGTAGTTTGGCTTACCGTCGATCTCGAGCGGCGGTGCCTCGGCCGGACGGTTGTAATAATTGTTCACGATGGCGAACACCGCCGCCACGCTGGCCGCGCAGAACAGGTAGGCGTGGAACGCGTAGGCGTCCGTGAAGGCCTTGGCGGCGACGACGATGGAAAGGAAGGCCAGACCGATGAAGAAGAGCGCGAGCCCGCCTTCACCTAATGTCATGGTCTTCTGAGGAGCGACGGGTGCGTTCGCCATGCTGCTGGTCCGTTTTTTAGAGAGCCGAAAGGAATGGGAATGAACCTGATCCGAATATTACGATTTGTTTATCTAGCGGCCGGGCCGCTTCTTTGATGCAGGTCAAAGCTGAGGGTTCCCCGCCAAAATTTTGCCGCGGTTAGTCCTCATTTGGCCTTGGTACAGCTCTGACTGGAACATTTGCGGGGGGCGCGGGATCAGCCGGCACACAACCCCCGCTATCGCCCTCGCGCGGTCGCCTTCTACCCTGGTATTGAGGCCCGAATCGTCGGGCGCAGGCAACCCCGCGCCGCGGCCGTCCGCGGCATATTCACAGGTACGCCCCGCGCCGCACGGGCCGCGGGAAACGCGCCTGACACCGGCCCCTCTGATTATCTGATTATCAGGCGGCCTTGACTTCGGCCTTCTTGACCTGCGCGGACGCCGGCTTCGGGATGACCACCTTCGGCACGCCCTTGCCGGCCGCGGCGGCCCCTCAGTGCGCGGGCGCGTCGTTGCAGCCACCGACGATGGTGCCGGAAATCGGCTCGATCCAGGTCAGGTGGTCCTTGACCGCCTTGACGCCGGCGATGGTCTCGGCGGCCACTTTCAGCGCGTCGCGTTGACGTTCATCGAGGATGGTGCCCCAGAGTTCCACCATGCCGTCATGCACCTGCACGTCGACCATGGCGGTGGGCGCCCAGGTCTGTTCTTCCATAATTTTCATCAATTGCTCGCGGATGGCGGCGTCGCCCGCCTTCACAGGCGCGGCCTTGCGGGCGAGCCCGACCATGGCATGCATCAGGTTGGCGCGAGTGACGATGCCGACTATCTTGGCGCCGTGCATCACCGGCACGCGCTTGATGTGGTGCTTTTCCATCAGGCGCACGATGTCCTCGAGCAAGGCGTCCTCGCTGACGCTCTGCACCGCGGTGCTCATCACTTCGGAGACTTTGCTGCCGTGGGTATGGGTGTATTCCTCGGCCATACGGCCGGGGCCCATCAGGAACTCCAGCCAGCGCGAGCGCCGACGCTCGGTCTGGGTTTCGCGGCGGCGCAGGAAATCGCCTTCCGACACGATGCCGACGAGCTTGCCCTTGTCGACGACCGGCAGGCCGCTGATGTGGTGCTCCAGCATCTTGCGCGCCGCCTGCAGCACGGTGGCGTCGGGCGCGATCGAGATCACGTTGCGGGCCATCACGTCGCGGGCGTTCATGGGAGCATCTCCTTTGGCCATTCCTTTGGCCATGTCGAGCGCTACGAAACCACGCCCCCGCCGAAACCCCATTGACCCAGGTCAAGCCAAGTCAACCGCTTGATCGCGAAAAGAAACCCCGGCGTTGGGGAACGCCGGGGCAAGTCTAGCCGAACGATGTCAGGGAGGAACGAGGTTCGGCCTTCAAAACTCCGATCAGCCGTTCATGCGGTCGAGCGCGGCGCGGTTACGCAGCACGATGCGCCGCGAGGTCGGCACCGCGATGGCGTGCGCCTTCTCGAGCTGCGTCAGCGTGCGCGACACGGTCTCGATGGTGAGGCCGAGATAATCGGCAATGTCCTGGCGCGACATCGGCAATTCGATCTCGCCACCGTTGGCGCCACGTCCGGCCATTTCCAGCAGGAAACCGGCGACGCGCTCCTGCGCGGTCTTGATCAGCAGCATGATGTGGTCCTGCGCGCGCTGCAACTCGCCGGCGGTCATGGTCCAGAGCTGGCGGGCGACCTCGCCGTCGCGAGCGGCGAGCGAAACGAGGCTCGAGCGCTTGATCACCAGCACCTTGCATTCGGTGATGGCTTCGGCGGAGAAGGTGTGCTCCTCGCCGCACTCCAAGCCGAAGACGTCGCCCGGAAGATAGAAGCCGCCGATCTGCCGACGCCCGTCGCTGAGCACCTTGTAAGTGCGCACCGCGCCATTGACAACCTTGTAGAGATATTCCGCCGGTTCGTTCTCGCCGTAGATCTCGGCGTTGCGCGAGAAGGGCATGGGCGCGCCCATCATCTCGATGGAGGAGCCCAGATTCTTGGGGGCAACGGCCGGGACCGGGCGAAGGGTCTGCGGGGCGTCGGCGCGAACGGTGAGGGGCTGGGTCGGCATGGCGTTCTCCCGAAATTCGATGGTTTTGGGATACGCCCTGGAACCGGCGGGCAAAATTCAGATAATCTCCATAGGGGATTCTCCGGAGGCCGCGAGGCCATGTCGGCCCCTGCCATCGACCGCCGGATCAATGTCACAAGCCATTGAAATTGCATCAGATTTGGTGGAAAGCGAACGCCACCGAACGCTCCGCTACGCCGCTGCACCGCTGGCGGTGGTGGTGGTTTTCGGGTTACGCGCCCTATTGGTGCCGTTGCTGCACGACGAGGGCATTTTCATCTATTTCGTGCCGACGGTGCTGATCGCGGCCTGGATCGGCGGCATCGGGCCCGGCCTGTTCGCAACCGCGCTGAGCATGTTGGCGATCACAGGGCTGTTCGAACTCGGCGATGCCGAATTGCCGCGCACCGCCCTGTTGAATATGCTGGCGTTTGCGGCCATCGGCGTCGGGGTGGCCTGGGGCGGCGAGCTCTTGCACCGCGGGCGGCGGCGCGCCTCGCTGATGACGCGCGAGGCGCTGGCGCGCGAGGCTCACCTACAGTCGATCCTCGACACCGTGCCGGAAGCCATGATCGTCATCGACGAGCGCGGCATCATGCAGTACTTCAGCACCGCCGCCGAGCGACTGTTCGGATTTGGAGCAGGCGAAGCGATCGGGCGGAACGTCAAGATGTTGATGCCGTCGCCTTATCGCGAAAGCCACGACGCCTATGTGAAGCGTTACCTGACGACCGGCGAGCGCCGCATTATCGGCATCGGCCGCGTCGTGGTCGGTCAGCGTAATGACGGTTCCACCTTTCCGATGGAACTTGCCGTCGGCGAGATGCAATCGGACCACCGCCGCTATTTTACAGGCTTCATCCGCGACCTCACCGAGCGGCAAAAGACGGAAGCGCGCCTGCAGGAACTGCAGTCGGAGTTGGTGCACATCTCGCGGCTGACCGCCATGGGCGAGATGGCCTCGACGCTCGCGCACGAGCTCAACCAGCCGCTGTCGGCGATCTCGAACTACCTCAAGGGCTCGCGACGGCTGTTGACCGACGCCCCCGACGAAAAGACGACCATGCTGCGCGAGGCCATGGACAAGGCTGGCGACCAAGCCATGCGCGCCGGCCAGATCATCCGCCGCCTGCGCGACTTCGTGGCGCGCGGCGAAAGCGACCGGCGTGTGGAGAGCATCGCCAAGCTGGTGGAGGAGGCAAGCGCCTTGGCGCTGGTCGGCGTCAAGGACCGCGGCATTCGCGTCAGCTTCCATTTCGACCCCTCCATCGATCTGGTGCTGGCCGACCGCGTGCAGGTCCAGCAGGTGTTGCTCAACCTTATCCGCAACGCCATGGACGCGATGGAGGAATCGGAGAAGCGCGACCTGACAATCGCCATCGAGCCCGCCGCCGACGGCCTGGTGAAAGTGAGCGTGACCGACACCGGCTCCGGCATATCGCCAGAGATCGCCGAGCAGCTTTTCCAGCCGTTCATCACCAGCAAGCGGCAAGGCATGGGCGTGGGGCTGTCGATCTCGCGCACCATCATCGAGGCGCACGGCGGCCGCATCTGGGCCGAGCCTAACCCGGCCGGGGGGACGATTTTCAATTTCACGCTGACCGCGGTCAACGAAGGGGATGTCGACGATGCAGCCTGAGCCGATGGTTTACGTCATCGACGACGACGACGCCGTCCGCCAGTCGATCGAATTCTCCATGAAGACGGTCGGCATCAGCGTGCGCGGCTTCGAGTCGGGCAAGGCGTTTTTCGAGACGCTGCCGGAAATCGAGCACGGTTGCGTGGTAACCGACGTGCGCATGCCGCAGATCACCGGCATCGACGTGCTACGCAAGGTGAACGAGACCAAGCCAGACCTGCCGGTGATCGTCATCACCGGCCACGGCGACGTACCGCTGGCGGTGGAGGCGATGAAGCTCGGCGCATTCGACTTCTTGGAAAAGCCGTTCGACGACGACCTGTTGATCGAATCCGTGCGCGCGGCCTTGAACCGCGACGCCGATACCGCCAAACGCAAGGCCGAGCTCGCCAGCATCAACGACAAGCTCAACGCGCTCTCGAAGCGCGAGCGAGAAGTGCTGGAGGGGCTGGTGGCCGGCAAGCCCAACAAGACCATCGCCTTCGATCTCGGCATCAGCCCGCGCACGGTCGAGATCTACCGTGCCAACCTGATGACCAAGATGTCGGCCAACAGCCTGTCGGACCTGGTGCACATGGCCATGATGGCCGGCATTTTGGAAAGCAGCGGGGAGTGAGATCAGAACCGTTACATTTTCATTGGAGTGCGCGGTCGGCACGGCGTGCTCCCTCTCCCCTGGGGGGAGAGGTGAAAAGTGGATGCCGCGATCCCCTCGTCCCGATCTCCACTACTGCGCCGGATTAACTAACGGCTACTTCAGCCCACGGGCGCATGCCGGTGTCGAGCAGGAACATGTAGAGGTCGCGGTAGCGGTCGCGCTCGCGCTGCGTCAGATACGCGATGATGGCCTGCTCTTCCGGCACGGAGAAGAACCGGACGC
>JARRQH010000065.1:0-12387 GCA_037381985.1 Pseudolabrys sp. | reverse complement strand
GGTAACCGACCGAAGCTTCCACCAGGCAATCGACGAGATGCTGGAAAGCATCGGGATCGCGCGCCGCCAACTCCTTCGCCGGTCCCTGGTCCGGCGTACCCCGGCCGGCGACCATGTAGGTCGCGACCGTCCAGGGCGCACCGCAAAAGCCAATAAACGTGGTCTCCTGCGGCAAGTCAGCCTTCACGCGGCGAACCGTCTCGTAGATCGGCGACAGCACCGTGTCGTCGGCTTCCGGGCGCAACGCCATCACCTCGCGCGGTTCGCTCAACGGGTCGAGCCGCGGCCCTTCGCCCTCGGCGAACCAGAGCCTGCGGCCGAGCGCGAGCGGTACCACCAGGATATCAGAAAACAGAATGGCAGCGTCAAAACCGAAACGCCGCACCGGCTGCAAGGTCACGTCGGCGGCAAGTTCGGGATTGAAGCAAAGGTCGAGAAACCCGCCAGCCTTGGCACGCACCTCGCGGTACTCTGGCAGATAACGCCCCGCCTGGCGCATCATCCAGACCGGCGGAATCCTTTGCCGCTCACCTGCCAGCACGCGAAGCAGGGGTTTTGTCCCCATGCTCTCTTCCTGCACGCCTGTCTTCATCAAGACTCTTCTAAGACTCTTTGTAGTGGTTACTGAACGGTTAATTTGACTCATGCCTGCCAGCGCACAGCCTGTCCACCGTCAAGCCAGACCAATTCAGAAACCCCCGGTGTGAAGGCAGTCCGGCCATCCACACCGGCGGGTAGCTGGCACCAGGGCTTCCGGGGGTTATCCCCGGTCGTCCCCAGGGGCGCATCCACAAGGTCGTTTCGTTCCCCGATTCCGGCCGCACGGGCCTCCCGAAGGCACGGATGTGGACGAAAGGTGCGCTTTCAGCCATTGATGGCTTGCCGAGGGGCCGGTGGCGTGCCCTTCTCCCAGGCGATCCACAGGCTTTCCGCGCGCTGTCCCTATGGTCAATACCGGCTATTTCCATCTCCATCTGGTCTCGGATGCCACCGGCGAGACCCTGATCACGGTCGCGCGGGCGGCGGCGGCGCAGTACTCCAACGTGGCGCCGGTGGAACACCTCCACCCTATGGTGCGCTCCCGCAAGCAGCTTGACCGGGTGCTGGTCGAGATCGCCGACTCCCCCGGCCTTGTGCTCTATACCCTGCTGGAAGAAGAGCTGATCCAGCTTCTGGACGAAAAATGCCGTGAGCTCGGCTTGCCCTGCATGTCGGTGCTGGGGCCGATCCTGCGTCTGTTCGAATCCTATCTCGGCGCCGAGACCCTCCACCGCGCCGGCGCCCAGCACGTGCTCAACGCGGAATATTTCCAGCGCATCGAGGCGCTGAATTACACCATGATGCACGACGACGGCCAGCATCCGGAGGGCCTGGAGGACGCCGATGTCGTCCTGGTCGGGGTGTCGCGCACCTCCAAGACGCCGACGTCGATCTATCTCGCTAATCGCGGCATCAAGACCGGCAACATGCCGCTGGTGCCGGAGGTGCCGCTGCCGCCGCAAGTGGAGAAGCTGCAGCGTCCGTTGGTGGTCGGCCTTTATGCGAGTCCGGAGCGCATCGTACAGATTCGCGAGAACCGTCTGCTGGGTTTGAGGGCGCACCGCGAGGATAACCAATATATCGACCAGGATGCGGTTGCCCAGGAAGTTGCCTATTCGCGCCGCCTGTGCGGTCGCAACAATTGGCCGTCGATTGACGTGACGCGGCGCTCGATCGAGGAAACCGCTGCGGCGGTGATGCGTCTCCTGAGCGAGCGCCGCCGCGCGCCGGCGACGTAACCACCATGCCGCTCTGGCTTGCCGATCACCCTCTGGTGCTGGCCTCGCGCAGCGACGTGCGCGGTAAGCTGTTGGCGGCTGCGGGCCTGTGGTTCGAGATCAGGCCGGCGGCGGTCGACGAGCGCGCGTTGGAATCGCTGGCTGGCAGCCCGCCGCCGGTAGCATCTGCGCAATTGCTGGCGCGCGCCAAGGCAAACGCGGTTTCGGTGGAACGGCCCAGCCAGCTCGTGCTCGGCGCCGACCAGACGCTGGCCCGCGGGTCGGAGCGCTTCAGCAAGCCGGCCGACCACGCGGCGGCTGCCGACCAGTTGCGGCGTTTGCGTGGCGGTACGCACGAGCTGCATTCGGCCGTTGCTTTGGTGCGCGACGGCGAAGTGCTGTTCGAATATGTCGACAGCGCGCGGCTCACCATGCGCGACTTCGGCGACGACTTCATCGCGACTTATCTCGATGCCGCCGGTAGCGCCGCCTCGGCCAGCGTCGGTGGCTATCAGCTCGAGGGCATCGGCGTGCATTTGTTCGAGCGCGTCGAGGGCGACTATTTCACCATTCTCGGGCTGCCGCTTCTGCCGCTGCTCGCCTATTTGCGGCAGAATGAATGGGTGGCGGGGTAATGTTGCGCGGCGTAACGCGTCGGAAAATTATCCGTCATCCTGAGGTGCGACCCCCGCGAAGGCGGGGGGAGCCTCGAAGGATGTCGGCCCGGGCCGTCGCCCTTCGAGGGCCGGCTACGCCGGCCTCCTCAGGGTGACGGATTGAAGGTCAAGCGGGTATCGCATTCATGTTCATCCTCGGCCTCACCGGTTCGCTCGGCATGGGCAAGTCGACCACGGCGAAGTTCTTCGCCGAGGAAGGTGTGCCGGTCCATGACGCTGACGCCGCGGTGCACCGGCTCTATGCCGGCGAAGCAGCGCCGCTGATCGAACAAGCATTTCCGGGCACGACCGTCGACGGCAAGGTCGACCGCGAGAAGCTGGGCAAGGCCGTGCTGGGCAATGCGGACGCCATCGAGAAGCTCGAGCAGATCGTGCATCCCTTGGTGCGCGCCGACGAGCAGCGTTTCCTGCGCGGGGCGGAAACAAGTGGTGCCATGGTAGCCGTGCTCGATATTCCGCTGCTTTACGAGACCGGCGGCGACAAGCGCTGCGACGCGGTGGTGGTGGTCTCGGCGCCGGCGGAAATGCAGCGCAAGCGCGCCTTCGAGCGGCCGGGCATGACGGAAGAAAAGCTGCAGGCGCTGCTGGTGAAACAGATGCCCGATGCGGAAAAGCGCGCGCGGGCGGATTTCGTGGTGGATAGCGGGAAAGGCTTCGACGCTGCCCACGCGCAGGTGCGTGAAATCCTCAAGCGGGTGAGTACAATGGAGAAACGGGGCCGTTGAGTCGCGGCCTCCTCAGGTGTCATGCCCCGCGAAGGCGGGGCATCCAGTAAACACAAATGACGCCGAGATTACTGGGTCCCGCCTCCGCGGGGACGACAGCAATAGCAAGGCGATAGAAACAAGAATGCGCGAGATCGTCCTCGATACCGAAACCACCGGCCTCGATCCCAAGAACGGCGATCGGCTGGTCGAGGTGGGCTGCGTCGAGCTCCTGAACCGCATTCCGACCGGCACCAACTTCCACGTCTATATCAATCCCGAGCGCGACATGCCGACGGAGGCGTTCAACATCCACGGCCTGTCGGAGGAGTTCCTCAAGGAAAAGCCGGTGTTCGCCGACGTCGTCGACGAGTTCCTGGCCTTCATCGCCGACGACCCGCTGGTTATCCATAACGCCGGCTTCGATCACGGCTTCCTGTGCGCCGAGCTCAAGCGCATCGACCGCGCGTTGATCGCGCGCGAGCGCCTGGTCGATACGCTGCAGCTAGCGCGGCGCAAGCACTCCGCCGGGCCTTACAATCTCGACGCGCTCTGCTCGCGCTACAACATCGACAACTCGCGCCGCACCAAGCACGGTGCGCTGCTCGACGCCGAGATCTTGGCGGAAGTCTATCTGGAGCTACTCGGCGGCCGACAGGCGACGCTCGGCCTCGGCGAGCGCAGCGACAGTGGACGCGGCGGCCGCGGTGCGGCCAAGGCCGTGCGGCAACGGCCGGTCGCGCTCGCGCCGCGTGTCAGCGAGGACGAGCGCACCGCCCATCGCGATTTCGTGGCGACGCTGGGCGAGGACGCCTTGTGGCGGAAGTATCGCCAGAGCGATACGTAGTAGCGATCATATCGACGCTTGAGAGAAAGCCCTGCGGCGAACTCGCTTCTCCTCTCCCACAAGGGGAGAGGGGAAGAGTGGGTGTCGCGGCGTCGAGCCTGCTTTCCAGTGCTAGGAGCGTTAGACGCTCACACCACCGGCTGGTCCGGCTGCATCTGCGCCATGCGCTGACGATAGAGCGCGACGAAGTCGATCGGATCGAGCAACAGCGGCGGGAAGCCACCGTTGCGCACGGTGTTGGCGACGATCTCGCGCGCAAACGGGAACAGCAGGCGCGGGCACTCGATCAGCACGATCGCTTGCAGGCTGTCCTGCGGTACGCCCTGAATGCGGAACACGCCGGCGAACTCCAGCTCGAACGCGAACATCACCTGCTCGCCGACGGCGGCCTTGCCTTCGAGCCTGAGCGAGACCTCGATGTCGTCCTCGGACAGCGGATTAGCGTCCACGTTGATCTGGATTTCGATAGCGGGCTGCTGCTGGATCTGCAGCGACATCGGCGCGTTCGGGTTCTCGAACGAGAGATCCTTGATGTATTGCGCCACCACGCTGAGCTGCGGGCCCTGCCCCTGCCCCTGCCCCGGTTCCGGCGCTGCGCCCCCGGCATCCGGGCCGCCATTGGTCATTGTCATGAAAAATCCTCCGCGCGGCGAAGCGCCATGCGCCCGGTCGCGCCGGGCCTCGTCTCTAGTGGTCCGCTTCCGACATTTACATTCGAATGCCGCAAGCTTGCGAGCAAATGTCGGAAGCAAAGGACCACTAGCAACTATTAAATTCTAGTGGAGCTTTGAATTTGACATTTGATGAGCCGCTTGCAGCAGGTGGGTATCAAATGTCAAATTCGCTCCACTAGGGTCCAACCTATCGATGCGCGCGTTTGTTTCGGAAGACACCGGTTGCGGTCCGGGGGGACCGGACAGACGCATGTCGGCAACCCAAGCGGGCGCGCCGGTTGGCTAACATAGCGCCCCACGACGAACAAGAACGGGCATTGTTTGGTCGTGTTTCCGGACGGCGAACCGGTTCCCACTTCGCCTGGAAACGCTCCGACCCGCCCACTCAGTCCTGGCGCCAGGGTGAATCGCGGCGCGGCAGCGACGGGTCGGGCACCCGGTGCCACTGCTCCGGCTCGAGGTCGACGACGCCATCGGGGGCGCGGGTGGGAGGCCCGCGTCGAAGCGCCGCGGCGAGCGGCGCCAGCAGCAGCAGGGCGCCCACGGTATCGGTGATAAAGCCCGGAATTAGCAGCAGAACCCCGGCCAGCAGGACGAGCGAGCCGGTGCCGTCGGCCTGCAAAGCGCTAATGTTACCGTCGCCCAGCGCCATTTTCACCCGAGCGATGTGGTTGCCGCCGGCGTGGCGTAGCAGCAGGCCGCCGAACAGCGAGGTCGCCACCACCAGGGCCAGCGCCCCGAGGAAGCCGATGGTCGCCGCCACCGCGACAAAAGCGGCCAGTTCCGCGAACGGTAGCGCCAGAATGGCCAGCAACACCCATTTTGCCACATTCATGATGGTTCTCTAACTCCGGAACTCCAGTGGCCCCCGTTGGCGTATGCCCTTCAATCGTTTACAGTTTGTCCCTGAGTTCGCCTACAGCCGGATTCGGCCTGCGGCCTATGGAACAGGGCGACTACCATCCTAGATAGGGTACGGTGGAGGCGCCCGCCATGCCGGCGATCCGGCAAGGGGGCCCGAGACCGATCCGCCACGGCTGCCGAAAGCATGCAAGACGTGTTCGATATCTACACCATCATCTTCCTGGCTCTCGCAGTGTTCATTTTCCTGCGCCTGCGCAGCGTGCTCGGCACGCGCACCGGGCGGGAGCGGCCGCCTTACGATCCCTATGCCGCCCGTAAACCGGGCCAACCGGCCACGGAAAAGGTGATCCCGCTGCCCAACCGCAACGCCGAAGCCACGAGCACCCAGCCGGTCGAAGCGGCGCCGGCGGCCGAGCGCTGGAAGGGTTTCGCCACGCCGGGTTCGACCCTCGCCGCCGGGCTCGACGCCATCGCGTCGGCGGATTCCGACTTCGACGCCAAGAGCTTCGTCAACGGCGCCCGCGGCGCCTACGAGATGATCGTCACCGCCTTTGCCGAGGGCGACCGCAAAACCCTGAAGTCGCTGCTCTCGCGCGACGTCTATGAGGGCTTCGAGGGCGCCATCACCGAGCGCGAGAAGCGCGGCGAGACGGTGGAGAGCCATTTCGTTTCGATCGACGAAGCCGAGATCACCGGCGCCGAAATGCGCCAGCGCAGCGCGCAGGTGACGGTGCACTTCGTCTCCAAGCTGATCACCGCCACCCGCGACAAGGAGGGCAAGGTGATCGACGGCAACGCCGAGAAGGTCACCGACGTGACCGATATCTGGACGTTCGCCCGTGACGTGACCTCGCGCGACCCGAACTGGAAACTGGTGGCCACCGAAGCCGGAAACTGAACGTAATGCAGGCGGTCGATCCCCGCTCCGCTGTTCGATTCGGGTTTCTGTCGAAGCGCTTCGGCGCAAGCCTCGTCGCGGCCGCGCTGATCGCGAGCGCGCCGGCCTTGGCCGCCAACGCCAAGCACCATCGCAAAGCGCATGAGCCGACACTCAGGCTGCGTCATGCGCAGGTGACGACGCTCAAGTTTTCCGACCTTAACGGCTGGACCCAGGACGACCAGGCCGCCGCCTTCAAGGCATTTCTCAAAAGCTGCGACGCCATCCGCCATGCCACGCCGGCCATGCGGCGCAAGCGGCCCGTCTATGGCGGGCTCTATCATGCGTGCCTGCGCGCGCTGAAAGCCGGCGCGCTCGACCACGTGGCGGCGCGCAAGTTCTTCGAGGAAAATTTCACGCCGGTGCGCGTCGTGCCGGGCGGTGAAACGCAAGGCTTCTTCACCGGCTACTACGAAAGCATGTTCGCCGGCTCGCGCGTGCGCAGCAAAGAGTTCGACGTGCCGCTCTATGGCGTGCCGAAGAAATGGCGCGGGCGCAGCACGGTGTTCACGCATTTGAGCCGGGCCCGAATCGAGGACGGCGCGCTCGACGGCAAAGGCCTGGTGATCTGCTGGATCAAGAATCCGGTCGATGCTTTCTTCGCGCAGATCCAGGGCTCGGCGCGGGTCAAGCTCGACAGCGGCAAGGTGCTGCGGCTCAACTACGTCGCCAGCAACGGCATGCGCTATTATCCGGTGGGGCGCGACCTCATCGACAAGGGCATCATTTCGCGCCAGGACATGTCGATGCAACGCATCCGGCAATGGATGGAGGCGAATCCGAAGGAAGGCGCGGCGCTCAGGCGCAAGGACCGCTCTTACGTGTTCTTCACCGAGACCGGCCTGAAATCCGACGAGGAAATCGAGGGCGCGCAAGGGGTGAAGCTGACCGCGTTACGCTCGCTGGCGGTGGACAGGCACATCCACGTCTATGGCACGCCGATCTGGGTCGAGGTGGAGCTGCCGATCAAGAGCGAAACGCCGGCGACGACGTTCGACCGGCTGCTGATCGCGCAGGATACCGGCGGGGCCATCGTCGGGCCGGCGCGCGCCGATATCTATTTCGGGCACGCTCAGGGCATCGAGCGCATCGCCGGCCGCATCAAGCAGCACGGCCGTTTCGTCATGCTGGTGCCGCGCGGCGTTGCCGTGACGGGCGGCATCCACACGCCGTTGCCGCGGCCGAAGCCGCCGGAGCTGGCACCGCCCGAGGCGACCACGCTGGCCGCGGTCCGGAAGGCGATACCGCTGCCGCGCGTGAAGCCGAAAGTCGATTCGAAGGTCTTGGAATGAGTGCGCGCGACCGCCGGCGGGTCTTGAGCCGCGAGGAACGCGTGCTGTGGCGTACGATAACGGAATCCATCGCGCCGCTGCGCGAGACGCCGGATGGCGGTTTTGACATCGAGGACAAAGTCGAAGCAGTGCCGCCGCCGGTGAAGCCGGCGCGCGCGGCGAAACCCGCGCCGCTGCCGCCGAGGGCCGTGCCCAAGGCTCGGGCGGAGCCGGTGCCGCCGCCGTTGGCGCCGCTCGGCCGCCGCATGCGCCAGCGCGTCGCGCGCGGGCGCGACGCCATCGACGCGCGCTTCGACTTGCACGGATTGACGCAAAGCGAGGCGCACGCGGAGCTCCTGCGTTTCCTGCGCAATGCCAGCGCGCGCGGCCATCGGCTGGTGCTGGTGATCACCGGCAAGGGCCGCCGCAACGGCGAGGGCGGCGTGCTGCGCCGGCAGGTGCCGCAATGGCTGGCGCTGCCCGAGTTCCGCAGCTTTGTGGTCGGCTTCGAGGATGCCCACATCGCCCATGGCGGCGAGGGCGCGCTATATGTGAGACTGCGCAAGCTGCAGAGTAGTTAGCGCATGATCCCGAAAAGCCTGTCCCCGGGGAGAAAATGATGCCGCCCGCCGAGAAGGCGCGCCTGGAGGCGTGCCAGAAGAAGGCGGATGAGCAGCACGTCGCGATGGACGCGCGCGCCAAGTTCGTCATGGATTGCATGAAGGAAATGGCGAAGTAGTCGCTTCGCCCGCGCCCACACCCGCGCCTTGAAGGCGAGGCAGACGTCGCCCAGCCGCTGGCGGCGTGTCCGTTCCCGTACAGACGTCAGGCCGCCTTTCGGCGCGGCTGCTTCCTGGACGGCACGGTCTTCTTGGGCGTCGTTTTGTTGGGCGTCGTGTTGGGCGCGCTCAAGTGCACCGGCCGCGCCCGGATCAGCTCGCGCACGCGCGAGATGCTGAGCCAGATGCCGAGCAGCTCCTGCTCGATGGCGTCTTGAGGGTCGTCGAGGGTGGCTCCATCGCCGATGACGGCCCGGGCCGTGTCTGAGGACCGGAAAACCGCCGATTTTCTACATCGCTGTTTTTGCATGAGTTTTCTCTCCCGTCGCGGCCGCGGAAAGGTTTATCTTTGGCAGCCACGCAACCGGCAGCATACCGCAGGCGAGTTGGCACATGTCAATTTATATTTATATTGTGGTTGACACAAGGGTTGTTCAGCGGGCCGCTACGCCTGTGGCGTTGCGCTGAGCGGCATGAACTCCAGGGTGATGATCGGCATGCCACCACGCAGCGCGACATCGCCGCCGCCGGCATTGAAGATGCAGAAGTGCAGATGGCCCTTGAAGCCGGGCTCGATCTGCAAGCCTTGCGACGTCATGAGGCCGAGCCCGGCGAGCTCAGGCGTGTTGCCGGCGTGGCCGATGTAGTCAAACGGCAACGCGATCCGTTCTTTCGTGCTGGCGTGGACCGCGCTGCCGCTCCGCAAGACAAAGCCCTGGCCGTCGGCAAAATCGATCTTCTCGGTGGCCGTGGTGACGACGAAATCGCCGAGCGTGAGATCGACGGAAGCCCCCCGCACGAGGCTTTCGTCGAACGGAACGATCTCGATAATGCCGGCATTGACGGCGCGCACGATCTGATGATCGACCAGCACGCCGACGCCGAGTGGCCGCGTCGCTTCGATCGCCGGTTCCGCCCGGCCGCGCGGCGCGGCGGCCCGCGGAAACGATGCGCGCAGCCAATAATCGGAGCTACGCCCAGTGAGGCGGCCGAGCTTGCCCGCCATGGCGCGTGAGATCGGTTGGCGGCCGTTGACGATGTTGTTGATCGATTGGCGCGACACGCCGGTCGCTTGGCTGACGGCAACCTGGTCCAGCCCGAGCCGTTCGATCTCGGCGCGCAGGTGCTCGCCAGGAGTGAGCGCGTCGCCCGATACGCCGGCCGTTGCATTGCCCTGCATAGCCGCGGACATGGCCTCGCTCCTCAGTCGGACGCTTATTGCGCCGGCAGGTTTACCTGTAAATATTCTTTTGTCACTTGGTGTGGTGGTATTCGAAAATGCACAGAAAATCCCACCATATTTCAATGAGATATCTTATTACACACAGGGCATGCATGATGTATTGCCGGTGGCCAGCCTGCTTCGCCGCCGCGCCGACGGTGCCCCGGACGCCAAATATCTAAAGGATGAAGCGGCTCAGGTCGGTGTTTTTGGCCAGGTCGCCGATGTTCGTCTGCACGTAGTCGGCGTCGACCGTGACGGTCTCGCCGTTGCGGTCGGAGGCGGCAAACGAGATTTCGTCCAGCACCCGTTCCATCACCGTTTGCAGGCGCCGTGCGCCGATGTTCTCGACGCTCGAGTTCACCGACACCGCGATGTCGGCAATGGCATCGATGGCATCCTCGGTGATGTCGAGGGTGACGCCTTCGGTCTGCATCAGCGCGACGTATTGCTTGATGAGCGAGGCTTCCGGCTCCGTGAGGATGCGGCGGAAGTCGTCGCGGGTGAGCGCCTGCAACTCGACGCGGATCGGCAGCCGGCCTTGCAATTCCGGCAGCAGATCCGACGGCTTGGAAATGTGGAAGGCGCCCGAAGCGATGAACAGAATGTGGTCGGTTTTCACCGGCCCGTGTTTGGTGTTGACCGTGGTGCCTTCGATCAGCGGCAACAGATCGCGCTGCACGCCTTCGCGCGACACATCGCCGCCCTGGCGGCCTTCGCGCGCGCAGATCTTGTCGATTTCATCGAGGAAAACGATGCCGTTCTGCTCGACGATCCTGACGGCGTCCTGCGTCAACGCGTCGTCGTCGAGCAGCTTGTCGGATTCCTCGTTGATCAGGATGTCGTAGGAATCGCGCACGGTGACGCGCCGCGTCTTGGTGCGGCCGCCGCCCATCTTGCCGAAGATGTCGCCGATGGAGATGGCGCCCATCTGCGCGCCCGGCATGCCGGGGATGTCGAACATCGGCATGCCGCCGCCGCTCTGCTGCACCTCGATCTCGATTTCCTTGTCGTCGAGATCGCCCTCGCGCAACTTTTTGCGAAAGCTGTCGCGCGTGGAGGCGCCGGAGCCGGCGCCGACCAGGGCGTCGAGCACGCGTTCCTCGGCGGCTAATTCGGCCTTTGCTTTCACGCCTTTTCGCCTCTGCTCGCGGGTGAGAGCGATGCCGATTTCGATCAGGTCGCGGATGATCTGCTCGACGTCGCGGCCGACATAGCCGACCTCGGTGAACTTGGTGGCTTCGACCTTCAGGAACGGCGCGCCGGCGAGCCGCGCCAGCCGGCGCGAAATCTCGGTCTTGCCGACGCCGGTAGGGCCGATCATCAGGATGTTTTTCGGCAGCACTTCCTCGCGCAATTTGTCGTCGAGCTGCAGGCGGCGCCAGCGGTTGCGCAGCGCGATGGCGACGGCGCGCTTGGCGTCGCCCTGGCCGACGATGAAGCGGTCGAGTTCGGAAACGATTTCGCGGGGGGAGAAGTCGGTCATGAGCTACTGGTATTCCTTGGCCGTCGCCCTTCGAGGCTCGGGCTTCGCCCTCGCGCCTCAGGGTGACGGGTTTGAGTCTCTCGCCGTCATCCTGAGGTGCGCGCGTCAGCGCGCCTCGAAGGATGGCGGGCACGGTGTCACGTCTTCAAGCTCTCGATGGTCAGGTTGCGGTTGGTGTAGACGCAAATCTCCGCCGCGATGTCGAGCGACTTGCGCACGATTTCTTCGGCGTCCATGTCGGTGTCGAGCAGCGCGCGCGCGGCGGCGAGCGCGTAGTTACCGCCGGAGCCGATGCCCATGACGTTGTGTTCCGGCTCCAGCACGTCGCCGGTGCCGGTGAGCACCAGGGTCACTTCCTTATCGGCCACGATCATCATGGCTTCGAGCCGGCGCAGATAGCGGTCGGTACGCCAGTCCTTGGCGAGTTCGACGGCGGCGCGCATGAGCTGGCCGGGATACTGCTCGAGCTTCGATTCCAACCGCTCGAACAGGGTGAAGGCGTCGGCGGTGGCGCCGGCGAAGCCGCCGATCACCTCGCCCTTGCCGAGCTGGCGCACCTTGCGGGCGTTGCCCTTTATGATGGTCTGGCCGATGGAGACCTGGCCGTCGCCGCCGATAACCACGCTGCCGCCCTTGCGGACGGTGAGGATGGTGGTGCCGTGCCAGGTGGGACTCGCGGGGATTTCGTTGGATGACATAGGGTTCCTCGGGGTGAGGCACATGTAAGGGGGCTGGGACGGTGATGCAAACTGAGGGGGCGGCAGCCTTGGCCGGCTCCTGAATGGCCGGTTAAGGGTATGGGCCGGGGATGCCGCGCCGCAGTAGCGAACCCCGCCAACCCCTGATAAAAGGCGCGCGGATCAAGGGTTTCGCGGCCGGAAAGGCCGCCTGAAGGAGCGCCCCAATGGCCTCGGGCAATGTGTCTGGCGGCAGCACGCGCACCGGCAAGGTGACGCGCAAGACCAAGGAAACCGACGTGGCGGTTGCGGTCGACCTCGACGGCAGCGGCCGCTCCGAGATCGAGACCGGTATCGGCTTCCTCGACCACATGCTGGACCTCTTGGCGCGCCACTCCCGTATCGACATCACGGTCAAGGCCAAGGGCGACCTGCATATCGACCAGCACCATACAACCGAGGATGTCGGCATCGCGCTCGGCCAGGCGGTGA
>JARRQH010000064.1:0-12425 GCA_037381985.1 Pseudolabrys sp. | reverse complement strand
ATCGGTTTCGACCCGCACCGTCGCGGCGGCGTAGCTGTTCTGCTTCATTACGGTGAAGAACACGACGAAGCTGGCGACGATGCCGGCCGCGCCGAGAATGGAAAGCCATGCCGGCAGCGGCGACCAATGCCAGCGGCGATCGAGCGCCGGCAATATGATCGTGAGCAGGAAGTCAGCCATCAGCAGCGCGATGATGACCTTCTGCGCCGGCTCCCGCTCGGCGCGCGGGCCCGCCCGCACCCGGCGCTCGATCAGGGCCGGATCGTGCTTGGCGAAGTAGAGCCCGAGCGCGACCGAGGAGCCGACGAGGGCAGCGAGGAACAGCCAGCCCTGCCAGTAGCGAAAAGTGCCCGCGGCGCCGAACAGGATCGCAACCAGCACGACAACGGAGACGGCTTGGCGCCTTGCGGCGCGGCGAAACAGGGCCGCCATTCGCTCGTCCATGTCCCGGCTCCCGGCCGCTAGAACGTCAGCAATGCTGACCCATTTTGGCCCCGCTTGATTCCGTCGCCCGCTTTCCGCTAGAAGCAGAGGCATAGCACATGCGGTTAACGCGGGCTTTACCAGGGTCCGCGATCCTGACCGCCGGAAACGAGGGTTCTTGCAAGCCATGTCGACGCGCCACGACATTCGCGCGATCGAGCGGGCGGCCTCCCAGGCCGCGCCCGAAGGCTTGAGCACGCCGACCCTCATTCTGGGCACGCTCCTTCTCCTTATCTGCCCCTGAGGGCCGGCAGGGCGTTCACGCCTGGGCACTCGGGGGATCACGGAGACACCCCTTAGGAGCGCCCTGCAGCGGCGCATGTGATTGAGAAGGACACGTTCCATGACTACCCAGACCCCGTCCGATCAGGACCGCGTCGTCATTTTCGACACCACCTTGCGCGACGGCGAGCAGTGCCCCGGCGCCACCATGACCCACGAGGAGAAGCTCCAGGTCGCGGAGGTGCTCGACGACATGGGCGTCGACATCATCGAGGCCGGTTTCCCGATCGCCTCGGAAGGCGATTTCGCCGCCGTGCACGAGATCGCCAAGCGCTCGAAGAACGCGGTGATCTGCGGCCTGTCGCGCGCCGCCTTCAACGACATCGACCGCTGCGCCGAGGCCATCAAGCCGGCGGGGCGCAAGCGCATCCACACCTTCATTTCCACCTCGCCGGTGCACATGGAGTTCAAGCTCCAGAAGAAGCCGCAGGAAGTCTACGAGATGGTCATCGCCCAGGTGACCCGCGCCCGCGGCCACACCGACGACGTCGAATGGTCGGCCGAGGACGCCACCCGCACCGAGCAGGATTTCCTCTGCCGCTGCGTGGAGGCCGCGATCAACGCCGGCGCCACCACCATCAACATTCCCGATACCGTCGGCTACACCGTGCCGGAGGAATATTTCGCCCTCATCGAGATGCTGCGCACGCGCGTGCCCAATGCCGACAAGGCGGTGTTCTCCACCCATTGCCACAACGACCTCGGCATGGCGGTGGCCAACTCGCTGGCCGGCGTGAAGGCGGGTGCCCGCCAGATCGAATGCACCATCAACGGCATCGGCGAGCGCGCCGGCAACGCCGCGCTGGAAGAAGTCGTGATGGCGATGAAGGTCCGCAACGACGTGTTGCCCTACGCCACCGGCATCGACGCCACCATGCTGACGCGCGCCTCCAAGCTGGTATCGGCGGCGACCTCGTTCCCGGTGCAGTTCAACAAGGCCATCGTCGGGCGCAACGCCTTCGCGCACGAGAGCGGCATCCACCAGCACGGCATGCTGGCCAACGCGCAGACCTATGAGATCATGACGCCGGAGTCGGTGGGCGTGAAGCAGACCTCGCTGGTCATGGGCAAGCATTCCGGCCGCCACGCCTTCGTGCACAAGCTGGAGGAGATGGGCTACCAGTTGTCGGAGAACCAGCTCCAGGACGCCTTCGTGCGCTTCAAGGCGCTGGCCGACAAGAAGAAGCAGATCTACGACGAGGACATCGAGGCGCTGGTGGACGAGGAGATCGCCACCGCCCACGACCGCATTAAGGTGATCTCGCTGACCGTGATCGCCGGCACGCAGGGGCCGCAGTCGGCGACCTTGACCCTCGACATCGACGGCAAGCACGTCACCACGCAGGCGACCGGCAACGGCCCGGTGGACGCGATCTTCAACGCGATCCACGCGCTGGTGCCGCACGAGGCGGTGCTGGAGCTCTACCAGGTGCACGCGGTGACCGAGGGCACCGACGCACAGGCCGAGGTCTCGGTGCGGTTGTCGGCCGAGGGTCGTGGCGTGACCGCGCGCGGCGCCGATCCGGATACGCTGGTGGCCTCGGCGAAGGCCTATCTGGGCGCGCTCAATAAGCTGACGAGCCGCAACAACCGGGCTGCGGTCGGCGGCCGCCGCATCCACTCGCAGGAGGCCGGTTGATCGTCCCGGCGCGCCGTTTCTGCGCTCAATAAGCTCAAGCAAATGCCCGCGGCGGCGCGCCCGTCGCGGGCATTTTTTCGTTCGCCAGAGCCCGGCCAAAAGTATTGATGAATTGCTGTTCGCCTGTCCGCGGTGAGGGCGGCCTTATGGTCGCCATGAAATGCCTCATTGCCGCCGCACATTAAGAATTCGTCACACAGCACAGGGTTTCCGGGCCCCCCTTCGTTCAATGGTCAACGCGAACGGCTTTCGAGATCGGCGTCCGTCGAGACGGCGGCGTTTCGAAAGCGGCAGCGTCGACCAAGTGAAACCATCGCGGCGGCCGTGAGCGGCCGGGCGCGAACAGGAGGATCCTCATGAAGTGGAAGACAGTTCTTGCCGGCACCACCGCGCTCGTCATCGCCGGTGGCGCGCTCGCCTACGCCAAGCCGGGTGACGGGCCGGGCCGCCGGGCCGATGGCTGGCGCCCGAGCGTGCAGGATATAACCGCCTTCGCCAACGCGCGCATCGCCGCTCTCAAGGCGGGCCTCGAACTCACCCCCGAACAGCAGAAGAATTGGCCGGCGGTGGAGAGCGCCATGCGCGATCTTGCCAAGCAGCGCGCGGATCGGTTCGCCGCCTGGAAGGCCGCCAAGAACGCCAAGAACGCCAACGGCACCGCCGATCCGATGGAGCGCCTCAGCCGCCGCGCCGACGCGATGCAGGCCCGCGGTGCCGCGCTCAAGAAGTTCGCCGACGCGGCCAAGCCACTCTACGACAGCCTGAACGACGCCCAGAAGCATCGCTTTGTGATGCTGGCGCGCCTGGGCGGCGGGCGGTTCGGTGGCCATCACGGCTGGCGTCGCGGTCACGGCTGGCACGGCATGGGCGGCTGGCACCATCACCGCGGCCCGTGGGGGCCCGGTTTCGGCGGTCCTGGCCCCATCCCGGAGTAAGCGGACGGTTCGAGAAGTGGGCGCGGCCGCCGACGCGTACCCCGACGCGGCTCCCTCGGGCCGCAGCCCAAGCCGCCGGGCCGCTCGCCCGGCGGCTTTTTCGTGCGCCGGCCGGCCCGGCATTTTTCTCGGGATTTCCGCGACTTGCCGGCGCTCGCCAAGCTGGACAGCGCGACCGGCCTTTGCTAAGGCAGCCCGGCTTGGCGGCCCTGCCGCCGGTGGATCCGGGCGCATAGCTCAGTTGGTAGAGCAGCTGACTCTTAATCAGCGGGTCCAAGGTTCGAGTCCTTGTGCGCCCACCACATCCCGATCTGCCCGAAAACATCCGGATGAGACACCGGTCCTTGACCTAGAAGTGATCGCCTGCGCCGGCCAGCCTGCGCGCCGTCGTGGCCAGCGCCGTCGCCGCCGATCTTAAAGCGCGAGTCTCGTGACCCGAGAAGCCCAGCACGAAGCCCTCGGCCGTGCCCGGCCGCATCCGCCTTTCGGAGAAGAGCATGGTTTCCACGCCGGCCTCGCGGCGGATCGCGTGGGCGAGCGTCGGGGGCAGGTTTTCGCGCAGCCAGGCGATCATATGCAGGCCGTGATCTGGAATGTCGGGCCGCAGCACCCCTGCGGACATCGTCGCGATGACCTCGGCGACCATGTCGCGGTCGGCGCGATAGCGGCGCAGGTTCGCGCGCAGATGCGCCGCGATCGTTCCGTCCGCCATCAGGTCGGCCACGGCATTCTGTATGAAGACGGGCATAAAACGGTCGAAGGTCGCGCGCGCTTTCAGCACCGGCGCCAGCACCGCGGGCGGCGCGACCAGATAGCCGAGCCTCAAGCCCGGGAATAGCGTCTTCGCGAAGGTGCCGAGGTAGATCACCCGGCCGGACGATAGCCCGGCGAGCGCCGTCAGCGGCGGACCCGAATAGCGGAACTCGCTGTCGTAGTCGTCCTCGAAGATCCAGGCGCCCGTCGCTTCGGCCCAGTCGATCAGCGCCACCCGGCGCTCCATCGCCATGCGCACGCCGGTCGGAAACTGATGCGAGGGGGTGACATAGACCGCCTTCGCTCGCGGCTCTTGCGCGATGCTGGCGGCAACGTCGAGACCCGCGCTATCGACCGGCACCGGCACCAGCCGCACGCCCACCGCCGTCAGGGTCGCGAGCGAGGTGCCGTAGCCGGGGTCCTCGACCCAAACCGGATCGCGGGGGGCGAGCAGCGCGTCGGCGCACAGCCGCAGCCCGTGCTGCGTGCCGCTGACGACGACCACGCGATCCGGGTCGCAGCGGATGCCGCGGTTGACGGCCAGGAAATCCGCGATCTGCCGCCGCAGATGCAGGCTGCCGCGCGGATCGCCGTAGGCCAGGTCGGCCGGGCTTGCCTTTGCGATGTGGCGCCGGGTGGCGGCGGCCAGCCGGGCGAGGAAGGCGGGCTCGACATGCGTCTGGCCCAATGCGAAGGGCCGCTGCTGACCGAAGGTCAGCGGAATATCCGGCGCCGTCACCGTGGACGGCGGCGGCGGCAGGCTGGCCGAAACGTACGTGCCGGAGCCGTGGCGGGCCTCGATCAGCCCGTCGCTCATCAGGTGCTCGTAGGCCGCGACGATCATATTGCGCCCGATGCCGAGTTGCGCCGCCAACTCGCGGCTGGAGGGCAGGCGGGAGCCGGGGACCAGCAGGCCGTCGACGATGGCCGCGCGCAGCCCGTTGTGGACGCGCAGCGCTTGGCTGCGGATCGATGGGTCGAGGCGGATCGGCGGCAGCGTCGATCCGGGCCTCGAATGTGAAGTGGTTGTCATGTTTATAGTATAAATGGTCCTTTTACAGACCACTTTGGGCGTGCGAAACGGGCGATGCAAGCGCCGAAGGAGCCAATTCGTCATGACCGAGCAGTCCGCCCCGCACTATCCCGTCGACGCCGTCAACCGGGTCAAACGGCGCCACGACCGCGGCTTCTACGACCACGAGACGGTTCATCGGCTGCTCGACGCCGCGGCGCTCGCCCATGTCGCCTATGTCATCGACGGCCGGCCCTTCTGCACGCCCACGCTGTTCTGGCGCGAAGGCAGCCGGCTCTACTGGCACGGCAGCAGCGCCAGCCGCATGCTGCGGATGCTAGCGAAGGGCGAACCGGCGTGCCTGACGGTTACGCATCTCGACAGCCTCGTGCTGGCGAGGTCCGGCATGAACCATTCGGCCGATTACCGCTCGGTCATGGCCTTCGGAGCGGCCCTCGTGGTCGACGACCGGCACGAAAAAATCCGCGCCCTGACCATGATGGTGGATCGCTTCTTCCCCGGCCGCACCGCGACGTTGCGCCCGAGCACCGCGCAGGAGATCAAGGCGACGACCGTGATCGCGATGGATATCGAGCGCGTCTCCGCCAAGATCAGGGCCAGAGGCGTGGGCGATGACGAGGAAGACTATGCGCTTCCGATCTATGCCGAGCGCCTGCCCGTGCAGACCATACTCGGTGCGCCCGAGCCCTGTCCTCGCCTGATGCCCGGCGTCAGCCGGCCCGAAACGCTCGCGCCCTATCGCCCCGGGCGCCTGCTTGAGGAAGCGCTGAGCGAGGCCTACGCCCTAACCTACGCGGAAGCGGGCGTCGCCTGAGGACGCCGTGAGCCGAACCGCCGGCGGTTGAGCGCGCGCTCACAGCGCGGGCTCGCTTCCGCGTGGGACGGGTCCACAGGTTTGCGACGTTCCGCGCGCCCCGGGCGCCCCGGGCGTATTGACAAGCATCGTCTAGCTGGAAACCCTACCGCCGCTTTGAAAGACGGCGAAGTCGGGGGTGATTGACGTAGTCCTGTAGCAATCGCGGCGGTTACTGCCGTCGATGATTGACCCGGCCGGGCCTGACATCGTGCCCCCTGAAGCGCCCGGCCGCGGTCTCCATTTTGTACCGGGTGCGGTAATATGAGACGGCTCTTCATGACTCCATTCCTCGTCCCCGGGCGGCTCATGCGCCACGCTGCCATTCTGGCCTGTTCGGTGCTGCTGGCGGTGGCGGTCGCGGCGCCACCGGCGCTCGCCGCCAGCGGGCCGTTTGTCGACTTCAAGGGCGCCTGGTCGGGGACGGGCAAGGTGCGCACGGAGACGAAGACCGAGCGCATCCGCTGCGATGCCAAATACCGGGTGAGCGACAGCCGCGGCCACGCCGTCAACCTCGAACTCACCTGCAAGAGCGACAGCTACAGTTTCGACCTGGTCGGCGATTTCCGGGCCAACGCCAGCGGTGCGATTTCGGGTCGCTGGACCGAGCGCAGTCGCGGTATCGGCGGCACGGTCATCGGCCAGGGGCGCGGCGACTACATCCAGATCCTGGTCGAGAGTTCGGCTTTCGCCGCGAAATTGGTTATGGTGACGCGTGGCAGCCGGCAATCGGTCAGCATCGATTCGCACGGCGGCGGACGGGTCGTGAAAGCGTCGATCGGCCTCCATCGGCGGTAATCTGGCCGGCAATAACACTGAAGGGCTGACCCGTTCAGCGGCGAGTGGCGATCATGGAGACCCGAGCACGTTACGTTATCATCGGTGCGTTCGTCATCGCCGTCATTGTCGCCGGGTTCGGGTTCGCCTACTGGTTGCAAGACGTCGGTGGCCTGGGAGCGCGGGCCTATTACCGCATCCGTTTCGAGCAGCCGGTGTCCGGGTTGCAGCCCGGCGCTGGAGTGCTGTTCAACGGGCTCAAAGTCGGCGTGATTCAGCGCCTTGGGCTCGATCCGAGCGACCTGGGCGGGCTGGTGGCGACCATCTCGGTCAAGCCGTGGACGCCGATCCGCGCCGACACCAAGGTCCAGATCACCTTCCTGGGGCTGACCGGCTCGCCCGCCATCCTGCTGCGCGGCGGCACGTCGAGCGCGCCGCGGCTCGTATCGCTTAATGGCCAGATTCCGACGCTGGACGCCCCCGGCGACGTCGGCAAGGACCTCAGCGATTCCGCGCGCGACACGCTCGCCAACGTCAACCGGGTCATCGACGAGAATTCCAAGCCGCTGCACAGCGCCATTACCGGCATCAGCACCTTCGCCGACATGCTGGGGCGCAATTCCAAGAAGATCGAAGGCATGCTGGACGGGTTCGGCAAGATGCTGGGCGTTGGCGGCGGCGCCAAGGTACAGCCGAAGACCTACGACTTGGCGGCGGCCACCGCGTTTCCGAAGATCGGCAAGTCTATCAAGGTGCAGATGGCGGTCGCCGACGTTCACGCCATTCTCGCCTACGACACCCAGAAAATATTGATCCGCTCGGCGCAAGGCACGTTTTCCGACGTCGAGGACGGGCTCTGGGCCGACAACCTGCCCAAGCTGATGCAGGCCAAGGTGATCGAGAGTTTCGAGAACGCCCATCTGCTCGGCAAGGTGAGCCGGCCCTTCGATATGCTGGAGGCGCCGTACAAGCTGGAGCTCACCATCCGCGACTTCCAGATTTCGCTGACGCCGAAACCGGAGGCGGTGGTGGAATTCTCGGCCCGCATCCTCGGTGGCAAGGGCAAGGTGCTGGACGCGCGCATCTTCAAGGCCGCGGCGCCGGCCAAGAACATCAAGGCGCCGGAAGCGGTGCCCGCGCTCGACAAGGCCTTCGCCAAGACGGCGAGCGACCTGGTGGCGTGGTCGGTGGACAAGCTTTCCACCGTTGCCGCCAGCAACGGCGGTGGCAAGGCGGGCGACGACACGGGCTCGCCCGACATGCCCGGCAACGACAGCGGCATGCCCGATCTGCCAATGCCGGCCGCGCCCAAGTAAGGGCGAACCGCCGACGCTTCCTCTAGCGCAGTTTCGGTTTGTCGGCCGGGCGCGGCATTCGCCGAATTGCGCCTGATGCCCGTACGAAGGCCCAAGCGCCGATTGTGTACAGTTGGCCATCCGTCGCCCAATAAATAGGTGCATCCCGCCGCCGACTGCTCGCAAACTGATCGCCCCCGTGGCGGGCGGCCTGTGGACGCCGCAGGATACCAAGAACGTCGGCAGCTATTTCGGCTACATCTTCGAGGCGCAGTACATCAGCGGCATCATCGCCGGCTACACCGCCAAGACCGGCAAGCTCGGCTTCGTCGCCGCTAAGCCGATCGCGCAGGTGCTGCAGAACATCAACGCGTTCACGCTCGGTGCGCTCGGTCAATCCTAAGGCGATCACGCAGGTGATCTTCACCGGCGACTGGTCGTTGCCGATGAAGGAAGCCGAAGCCACAAACAGCATGATCGACCAAGGTGTCGACGTCGTCACCATGCACGTCGACAGTCCCAAGGTGGTGTAGACCGCGGCCAAGCGCGGCGCCATGGTGTGCGGCTTTCACTCCGGTGTTCGGCCTCGACTTCGCCGCGGTCGCCGACATCCACGCTTAGATCATGGCGGCGCGGTGCTCTTGGTGAGCGAAGACCTCGACGAATTACTGGAGCTCTCCGACCGCATCGTCGTCATGTTCGAAGGCCAGATCGTGCACGAGACCACGCCGGCCGACGCCGACTTAACGGTGATCGGACGCTTCATGGCGGGGCATTGAGAGACCCTCCCCGCGAACGGGGAGAGGGCAGAATCGTCACGCCACCGGCTCGGCTTCCGCCGTGGCCTTCGGCGTCGCCGGCTCGAACGCGGCGGCGACCGCGTCATCGACGCGCTCCAGCCAGACGAACTCCAGCCCGTTGCGCGCCTCTTCCGGAATGTCGTCGTAGTCCTTCCGGTTCCGTGCCGGCAGCATGACGCGCTTGAGGCCGGCGCGGTGCGCCGCCACTACCTTCTCCTTGATGCCGCCGACCGGCAGTACCAGGCCGCGCAGACTGATCTCGCCGGTCATGGCGGTATCGTTGCGGATGGTGCGCTCGGTCATCAACGAGGTGAGCGCCATGAACATGGCGACACCGGCGCTGGGGCCGTCCTTCGGGATCGCGCCCGCCGGCACATGCACGTGGATGTCGCTCTTCTCGAAGCGCTCGGCGTCGATGCCGAACAGGCTCGCCCGGTTCTTGACGATCGAGAGCGCCGCCTGCGCGCTCTCCTTCATCACGTCGCCGAGCTGGCCGGTGAGGATCAGCTTGCCGTGGCCGGGCAGGCGCGTCGCCTCGATGAAGAGGATGTCGCCGCCGACCGGCGTCCAGGCCAATCCGGTCGCGACGCCGGGCACGCTGGTGCGCATGGCGACTTCGCTCTCGAACTGGCGGTGGCCGAGGATGTCGGCCAGGTCGCTCGCGTCGATCTTGATCGGCCCGCTTTCGCCTTCCGCGATCCGCACCGCGGCATGGCGCAACGCCTTGCCGACCTCGCGCTCGAGGTTCCGCACGCCCGCTTCGCGCGTGTAGCCGTCGATGATCTCGCGTAGGGCCGCGTCGCTGATCTCGACCTGGCCTTCCTTGAGACCGTTCGCCTCCATCTGGCGCTTGACCAGATAGCGCGTGGCGATCTGCAGTTTCTCGCCCTCGGTGTAGCCAGTGAGGCTGATGATTTCCATGCGGTCGCGCAGCGGCCCGGGGATGGTGTCGAGCATGTTCGCCGTGGTGATGAACACCACGTGCGACAGATCGAACGGCACCCCGAGATAGTTATCGCGGAAGGTCCCGTTCTGCTCCGGATCGAGCACCTCGAGCATGGCCGCCGACGGATCGCCGTGGATGCCGGCGCCGAGCTTGTCGATCTCGTCCAGCATCATCACGCAATCGCGAGTGCCCGCCTTGCGGATGCCCTGGATGACGTTGCCGGGCAGCGCTCCGACGTAAGTGCGCCGGTGGCCGCGGATCTCGGCTTCGTCATGCACGCCGCCGAGCGAGACGCGCACGAACTTGCGGTTCATGGCGCGCGCGATCGACTGGCCGAGCGAGGTCTTGCCGACGCCCGGAGGGCCGACGAAGCACAGGATCGGCGCCTTGCCGGCGGGCGCCAGCTTGCGCACGGCGAGATATTCGACGATGCGCTTCTTGATCTTGTCGAGGCCGTAGTGGTCGGCGTCGAGGATGCGCCGCGCCTCCGCGATGTCGATCGGCTTTTCCTCCGGCAGCTTCCAGGGGAGCTCGATCAGCCAGTCGAGATAGGTGCGGGCCATGCCGTATTCGGCCGCGGCCTCTGGCATGCGCTGCAGCCGGCGCAGCTCCTTGCGCACGTGCTCATCGACCTCGTCCGGCATGCCGGCCTCGGCGACCTTCTTCTCCAGCTCGGCCAGCTCTGCGGCCTTGCCTTCCTCGCCTTCGCCGAGCTGCTTCTGGATCGCGGCCATCTGCTCGCGCAGCAACACCTCGCGCTGACGTTCGTCGAGCGCGGCCTTGGTCTGCTGGCCGATCTCGGCCGACAGCCTCAAGACTTCGATGCGGTGCGCCAGGAGCTTCGACACCTTGTCGACGCGCGTGGCGACGTCGACGGTCTCCAGGACTTCCTGCTTCTCTTCGGGCTTCACGTCCATGTAGGACATGGTGAAGTCGGCAAGCGCGCCGGCGGAATCGACCGCCTGCACGGCGCCGACCAGTTCCTTCGGCGCCTGCGGCAGCAGCTCGAGCGCTTCCATGGCCTGGCCGCGCAGGTGCACCAGCCGCGCCTCGGTCTCGGAGCTCTTGGTTTCGGTTTCGGGAATGCGCAGCACGCGCGCGACCATGAACGGCCAGCCGCCGAGAAACTCGACGATCTGCACGCGCTCCCCGCCCTGGCAGATGAGATGGTTACTGCCGTCGGGGGCTGTGATGTAGCGCGCCACGTCGGCGGCGGTGCCGATGCGGTGCATGTCGACGGCCGTCGGCTCGTTTACCTCCGGGTCGCGCTGCTTGAGGATGAGCACCTGACGCTGCTCGCGCACGGCCTGCTGGGCGGCGGCGATCGACTTCGGCCGGCCGATGGTGACGGGCATCACCATGCCGGGGAACAGCACGAAATTACGCACCGGCACCACGATCATGGCGTCGTCCGGCAGCGGCGGGAGAGTGGGTTGGGCGTGTTGCTTCTCGGGCTCGGGGCCCGTTGCGGCGCCGCCTTGCTCCAATGAACGCATGATTTCCGTTTCAGCCACGATGTGTACCTGCTTTCTCCAGCGTCACCATGAGGCAACCATCGACCATCGCGCGGTGGACCGCGGCGTAGTGCCCGGCTGGCAGGCGCACGCGCCGCTCGAACCGGCCTTGCGGCAGTTCGAGGCGATGGATGACCGCCGTCCGCAGCTCCTGAGGCAGCATGCGGGCGCCGGTTACGACGAGATCGCTGCCGTCGATCGCCGCCTCAACCCGCTCGGGGCTGACCCCGGGCAGGGCGACCAGCACCAGCACGGTGCGGTCGGTTTCGAGCACGTCGACCGGCGGCTCCCAGGCCGGCTGCCGGCTGCGCGTGCGCGCGGGCCGGAAGAACTCGCGGTTCATGCGTTCGGCGCGCGCGAGCATGTCGCAGGCCTCCGACCACATCCAGCTGTTGGGCAGATCCGTCATAGCGTTGCCTTTGGGGTCACCTTTCGTTCTCATTAGATTGGGGCGGGGATCACGGATTTCAATGAGCGGGACCAAGGGCCGGCCCTCGCCGGTGGTAATCGGGCGTTTCGGTGCGGTTTCTGGGATGGCTGGCGGCGGTTTTGACGACAATCGGCGGTGCCTGAAGCCAAGGAGCGAAAGCGATGGCGGACGCCCCGCGAACGGTGGTCGTGTTCGGCGGCACCTCTGCCGGGATTAGGGGCACTAGGGATCGCGCCAAAAGTCGCTCGAAGCCGTGCTTGAGTGAATCCGTCCTTGGGTGAAGAATAATGCAGGCGGATGAGGCGCCTGCGACCTTTGAACCCAATGGCGCGACGCGGCGCTTTGTGGCCTTATTCCGCCGATAGCCCTTGCGGCATGCCGCCCATGCGCCTTTATCTTGGGCCAGACGGACAAGCACCCGGAACCCAACGCCAGAGAGCCAAGATCGCCATTCCATGACGACCACCGACTCCACCCTTCCGCCCGCCAACGACCACGACGACATCGTCTACCCGTCCGCCATTCCCTTTGTGCTGATGCATCTCGCCTGTTTTGCCGCGATCTGGACCGGCATCACCTGGCAGGCGGCGGCGCTCGGCATCGGCCTCTATTGGCTGCGTATCTTCGGCATCGGCGCCGGCTATCACCGCTACTTCTCGCACAAGGCCTATTCGACCAGCCGCGC